>JBGSMF010000331.1:0-43621 GCA_041740315.1 Thermoflexales bacterium | reverse complement strand
TGGCAGGAGTTTCACTTTGGCACGGCAGAGGACCCGCGCGCGGCGGCGGTGAGCTTGCGAGATGCGATTAATGAGGCAAGAGGCAATAGGCAGGAGGCAAGAGGCAGGAGGCAGATGGAAGGCGGAGGGCGGAAGGCGGAGGGCGGAAGGGGCAGTGCGCTGACTGTGAGTTTGCACGAGGCGGGGTGTATCCGATTTGGCAGTTTTACGCTGGCTTCGGGCAAGCAATCGCCCATTTACATTGACTTGCGGCGCGTCATTTCTTTCCCGGCTCTGTTCCGGCAGGTTGTGGGCGTGTATGCGGAAGCGATTGGGGGGCTAGCGTTTGATTACCTGGCGGCGGTGCCTTACGCGGCGCTGGCGGCGACAGGCGCGGTGGCGCTGCAGGTAAAGCGGCCAATGATTTACCCGCGCAAAGAGGTGAAAACGCACGGCACAGGCCAGGCGGTTGAGGGCGCGTTTGAAAAAGGCAGTACGGCGCTGGTGATTGAAGATGTGATGACGACGGGGGGGAGCATCCTTGCAGCCATCAAGACGCTGGAAGAGAATGGGCTGGTGGTGCGCGATGTGGTGGTGCTGGTGGATCGCGAGCAGGGCGGCAAGGCGATGCTGGCAGAGGCAGGTTACCGCTTGCACGCCGTGTTGACGATTAACCAGATGGTTGATGGGCTGCAAGAGCAGGGGCGCATTTCGGCAGAGATGTACCAGACGGTGAAAAGCTATTTGGAATCTTGTTAACCACGGAGACACTGAGGGCACGGAGGTTTAAGAGATTTTCTCCGAGGTGAATTTTGGGTGGACTTTGATGGAGGGACTCACCGCCGAGACGCGGAGGCCGCAGAGTCTTTTTCTGCATTTCTCGGCGTTCTCCGTTGCGGGGTGGAGATTGCTTCGCCTGCCTGGCGCAGACGGGTCGCTTTGCTCCTCGCAATGACTTGGACTGACTGGGAGCTTTGGGAGAGTGGAGATGTCAACAATTGACCTGACGTGCAGGCTGCTGGGTTTGCAATTGAAAAACCCCATTGTGCTGGCTTCGGGCATCATTGGCACGAGCGCCACGCTGTTGAGGCGAGCGGCAGAGGCAGGGGCGGGGGCAGTGACGGCCAAGAGTTGCAGCCTTGCGCCAAGGGCAGGCCACCCTAACCCGGTGGCGCTGGATTGGGGCGGCGGGGTGATTAACGCCATCGGCCTGAGCAATCCCGGCGCGGAGGAAGAGGCGCATTTGTTGGCCGAGGCGAAAGCGCTGCTAGAGCCGCTGGGCGTGCCACTGATTGCCAGCATCTTTGGGGGGACGGTGGAGGAATTTGCGCAGGTGGCTCGCATTATTGCAAGGGCCAAGCCGCAGCTCATCGAGATCAACATTTCGTGCCCGAACGTGGGCGACGAGTTTGGCGCGCCGTTTGCGGGGAGCTGCGAAAGCGCTGCGGCGGTGACGGCGGCGGTTAGGGCGGCGGTGGATATTCCGGTTGCCGTCAAGCTAGCGCCGAACGTGCCGAGCATTGCGCGCATCGCGGCGGCGGTGGTAGAGGCAGGGGCAGATGTCATCACAGCCATCAACACGATGCCGGGGATGATCATTGACGCGGAGGCTGGGCAGCCGGTGCTCTCGAACCGGGTGGGGGGGATTTCTGGCCCGGCGCTGAGGCCAATTGCGCTGCGCTGCGTGTACGAGATTGCCCAGGCGGTAAAGGTTCCCATCATTGGCACGGGCGGTGTGAGCAGCGGGCGTGATGCGGCGGAAATGTTGATGGCCGGCGCGACGGCGGTTGGGGTGGGGTCGGCAGTGTGGTACCGAGGCGTGGCGGCGTTGGGGCAGATTGGCGAGGAATTGGCGGCGTTTATGCGAAAAGCAGGTTGTGCTAGAATTGAGGAATTGAGGCGTGAGATGTGAGGCAGGGGGCAAGATGCAAGAGGCAGGAGGCAGGATGCAGGAAGCAGGATGCAAGAGGCAAGGAGAGTTGACGTGCACCAGGTTTTTACCATTGCGCGTATACGAAACGAAAACTATCGCACCAAGACCTTTGTGTTTGAAGCGGGTCTGGCGGCGCGGCCTGGGCAGTTTGTAATGGCGTGGCTGCCGGGCGTTGACGAAAAGCCATTTAGCATTGCGGGGACTGATCCGCTACAGTTGATGGTGGTGGCAGTGGGGCCGTTTAGCGAGGCGCTGCACCGGCTGCAAGCCGGCGAGCGCGTGTGGGTGCGCGGGCCGATGGGAAATGGATTCAAGGTTCAGGGCAAGCGACTGTTGTTAGTGGGCGGAGGCTATGGCGTCGCTCCGCTGCTATTTTTGGCCAGAGAGGCCATTGCAGCCGGTTGTGCAGTAGAGGTATGCATCGGCGCGCGGACGGCGGCAGATGTGCTGCTGGTGAACGAATTTGAGCGGACGGGCGCTGTGGTGCGGGTTGCCACAGAAGATGGCACATTGGGCACAGCTGGCCTGGTGACGGCGGCGACGGAGGGTGTAATCAACACGAGCCGCCCCGACATGGTGTATGCCTGCGGGCCGGTGAAAATGTTGGAAGCGGTTGACAGGCAGTGTGAAGCGCACACTTTGCCGCGCCAGCTTGCCTGGGAGGCGCACATGCGCTGCGGGATGGGGCTGTGTGGCAGTTGTGAGCTGGTTTACCCTCACTCCGACCCTCACCCCTTACCCCTCTCCCCACAAGGGAGAGGGGAGTGTGGCACTGGTTGGCTGGTGTGTTTGGACGGGCCGGTGGAATTCAAGCTGTCAGCGGTCAGCGATTGGCTCTCAGTGTAGAGTAGGCTGAAAGCTGATGGCTGACTGCTGTTTTGATCGCTATTTTGGGAGAGAAGAATGAACGATGATCTGTTTAGTCTATATGAGGCATTGACCTTTGACGATGTGCTGCTTGTGCCGGGGCACAGCCAGGTATTGCCCGATGGGACTGATGTGAGCGCGCAGCTTGCGCCGGGGATACAGTTGAATATCCCCATTATTTCGGCGGCGATGGATACCGTGACCGAAGCGCCAATGGCCATTGCGCTGGCGCGCGAGGGCGGGTTGGGCATCATTCACCGCAATATGCCGCCGCAAGCGCAGGCGGGCGAGGTGGACAAGGTAAAGCGTTCGCAATCGGGCATGATTGTGGACCCCATCACGCTGCCGCCCACGGCGACCTTGCGCGAAGCCGAGCACATTATGTCCACCTATCACATCAGCGGCGTGCCGATCACCGATCACGACAGGCGGCTGGTGGGCATCCTCACCAACCGAGATGTGCGCTTTGTGGAGGCCGCCGATTATGACCGCTCGGTGAGCGAGTTTATGACGCCTGCCCCGTTGGTGACTGCGCCAGTGGGCATTACGCTGCAAGAGGCCAAGGTCTTGCTGCAAAAGCACCGCATTGAAAAGCTGCCGCTGGTAGATGAAGCAGGTGTCATCAAGGGGTTGATCACAGTCAAAGATATTCAAAAGGCGCGCGAATTTCCCAACGCCACCAGAGATTCAAAGGGGCGGCTGCTGGTGGGCGCGGCAGTTGGGGTAGGGGCCGATCTGGAAGAGCGCACGCAGTTGATGGTGAACGCCGGGTTGGATATTGTGGTGGTAGATACGGCGCACGGCCATTCCGAGGGGGTGATCCGCGCTATCCAGCGAATAAAGCACCACTGGCCCGATTTGCCGGTGATTGCCGGCAATGTGGTGACGGCAGAGGGCAGCGAGGCGCTGATTGACGCCGGGGCGGCTGTGATCAAAGTGGGCGTGGGGGCCGGCTCGATTTGCACCACGCGGGTGATTTCTGGCGCGGGCATGCCGCAGGTGAGCGCCATCTATCACTGCGCGCAGGCGGCGCAGTGGCGCGGCGTGCCGATTGTAGCCGATGGCGGCATCAAGTACAGCGGTGATATTGTCAAGGCAATTGTTGCCGGGGCCAACGTGGTGATGCTGGGTGGATTGTTGGCCGGGCTGGACGAAGCGCCAGGCGAAGTGGTGTTGTACGAGGGTCGCCGCTTTAAGGAATACAGGGGCATGGGCAGCCTGGGCGCGCTGCACGGGTATGGCCGCGACCGCTACGCCAGCGGGCAGGCTGGTAGCGGCAAGCTGGTGCCCGAGGGGATTGAGGGGCGCGTGCCGTACAAAGGGCCATTGCACGATTACGTGTACCAGTTGGTGGGCGGGCTGCGTTCTGGCATGGGCTACGCCGGGGCGGCGACGCTGGATGACTTGCGCCAGCGCACGCGGCTTGTGCGCATCACGAATGCCGGACTGATCGAGAGCCATCCGCACGATGTTATCATCACCAAAGAAGCGCCAAATTACCAGGTGAATCAATAGACCTTATCGGAAATAGCAGGACGGGCATCCCCATGCCCGTCCGCCAACGTATGGGGATACGTTGGCTACGTTATTTCCGATGAACTTTAATAGATTGATGGACTGAATGAAAACAATTATCTTGGCCTCCAATAACCCGGTCAAAATCCAGGCTGCGTTGGAGGGCTTTGAACGAATGTTCCCCGGCGAGGAATTTAGGCTTGAAACGGCTGCAGTGCCCTCGGGTGTCAGTGATCAACCAAGGTCGAATGCAGAAACGCTCCAGGGCGCGCTGAACCGAGCGCGCCGGGCCGCCGAGCAAATGCCCGCTGCCGATTACAGTGTGGGCATTGAGGGCGGCGTGGAAGAGAGCGACGGCGAAATGACGGCTTTTGCCTGGGTGGTGGTGTGCGCCGGAGACCGAATTGGCAAGGGGCGCACGGGCACGTTTTTCTTGCCGCGCCTGGTGGCCGACTTGATCCGACAGGGCAAAGAACTGGGCGAGGCCGACGATATTGTGTTTGGCAAGTCTAACTCTAAGCAAGAGAACGGCGCAATTGGGTTATTGACGGACAATGTGATTGACCGGAGGCAGCTTTACGAGCACGCCGTTATTTTGGCGCTGGTGCCGTTCAGGAATACTGGGTTGTATTAGGAGACTCTAACCACAAACCCCAGCCTGCGGCGGGGGCAGGTGACACAAAGAACACCAAGAAATTTAAAGGATGGAATTTGAGTGATATGCGGAAAAATACCATGATTGGTCTTGTGGGGCGGGGCTTGTTGATATTGGTTGGAGCAGGGCTTTTATACTTGACCATCATAACGGGCCATGCCTGGCTGGCGGCAAGGCAATTGACAGAGTCTGGCATTGTGACCGAGGGAGAGATTCTTGACCTGGAGCCGCAAGGTATGCTGGGCTTGGAAAGTTGCGTCATCAGCTATAGTTATCTTGTGGCCGAGCAAGGCGCTGGCCGCGTAACCCATAATGCCACTGTGAACGCAGACAGGCACTTTTGCACCACTTTGCGGGTTGATTCGAAAATAGCTGTGTACTATCTACCCAATGATTACAAAACGACGGATGTGGTAAACAATACCATTGTGAATAGCACAATGTTCGCGCTTGGACTGGCTGACGCAGTGTTTTTGGTAGGGCTGGCGATTTTTGCGATTTGGCGGGCCAGGGGGTTGAAGGGTAAAGGATGAGGGGTGAAGGATGAGGGATGAATATGCCAGTTAATTGGATGGATGTGTCGCAGCTATCGTTTAACGCGCTGTTGCTGCTGGAGCGGGTGCAACTGAGTTGGTTCCCTGGCTGGCTGGCAGAAGACAAACTGGCGATTGCGTTGAGGGCTAACCCGGTGGTGGAATGGTATTTGCGCCGCAAGTGCCCCGATTTGAACGAGTGGCTGGATGGCGTGCTGGCCCAAAAAGATTTGCCGGGCGATGCGGCAGCGGTGCGCCAGGCTGAGGTAGCTGTTTTGAAATCTATCAATGACCTGGTGGTGTATGTGCTTGACCCGACGGTTTACGATGCCCAGCCATTCTTGGGTTGGGATTCCGCTGAGCTGACGAGCCTGGTGGATTTTGCCGGCAAGACGGTGCTTGACATCGGCGCAGGCACAGGGCGCTTGGCGCTGGCGACGGCTGAAAGGCAAGCCTATGCTGTGTTTGCGGTTGAGCCGGTGGCTAATTTGCGCCGCTATATCAAGCAAAAAGTCAGGGCCAAGAACATGCGGAATGTTTTTGTGGTGGATGGGCTGATTACGGATATTCCCTTTCCAGATGGGTTTGCCGATGTGACGATGGGCGGGCACGTTTTTGGCGACGAGCCTGAAGCGGAATATCAAGAGTTGTTACGAGTGACCCGGCCGGGCGGTATGATGATCCTTTGCCCCGGCAACAATGACGTGGACGATGAACGGCACCAGTTCCTGGTTGCGCGAGGCTTGCAGTGGTCGCGCTTTGAAGAGCCAGGCAGTGGGGTGGTGCGGAAATATTGGAAGGTTGTTAGCTGACGTATGGGGATACGTCAGCTAACTTTTAATGCTTAAAGCTGCGCTGGCCGGTAAAGACCATGGTTGCGCCGACCTCATTACAGGCCTGGATAACCTCGTGGTCGTTGAGCGACCCACCGGGCTGGATGATGGCCGTCACGCCTTCGCGCAGGCCCACCTCGGCCCCATCGCGGAAGGGGAAAAAGGCATCCGAGACCATCGCCGCGCCGATTAGCCCGCCGCGCAGTTGGGTCACCTCTGCTTGTATGGCATGGCGCTTGTCCTCATCCTTCAGATCGCTAAAGATGACACCGTGGCGCTCAAACGCAAGGCGGTCAGCTAGCTTGCGGTAAGCTTTGTCGCGGGCAATTTCGGCTACGCCCACGCGGTCTTGCTCGCCAGTGCCAATGCCAACCGTGGCCTGGTCTTTGACATAAATCACCGAGTTTGACGTGACCCCCGCTTCGACCAGCCAGCCAAAGAGCATATCGGCGTATTCCTGCTTGGTGGGTTGGCGGTTGATACGATAGCTTTGCCCCTGGTGAATGACCTCGGCCAGCGCAAGATCGGCCTGGGTGCGCGCTTGCGGCACGAACGAGGTTTGGGCGATGATAGCGCCGTCAATCAGGCTTTTGAAATCCACAAAGCGTTCGGCGGCAAACTGGGCCAGGCGCTGGATGTTGCCGATGCGCATAATGCGCAAGTTCTTGCGCTGCGCCAGCGCCCCCACCGCGCCTTGTTCAAATTCCGGCGCGACGACGACTTCGGCGTAACGCTCCGAGATGGCCTGGGCGGTGGGAACATCCACCGGGCGGTTGAGGGCGATGCAGCCGCCAAACGCCGCCACGTGATCGGCCAGGTCGGCCCTGAGGTAGGCATCGAGCAAAGTGTCGGCCACCGCCACGCCGGAAGGATTGTTGTGCTTCATAATGGCGGCGGTGGGCTTGTCCATCAGGTAGCGCAAGATGTTGAGCGCGTTGTCGGCGTCGGTCAGATTGGTCTTGCCGGGGTGCTTGCCAAACTGCAACAGCTCGGCATCCGAAACAAGATAGCGGCCCGGCGCAATCGTCGTCACCTGGCCCAGCGTCAGGTTGCCGTTGACGAGCTTGTACATGGCAGCTTCCTGGCCGGGGTTTTCGCCGTAGCGCAGCCCCTTGCGCACGTCGTCAATCACCCAGGCGACCTTTTCATAGACCAGGGTGGAGCGGCGGTCGTCAAAGACAAAGGTGATTTCCATGCGGTCGGGAAAGTGGTCGTCCATGATGGTGTGATAGGCTTTTTTCAGGTCTTGGGTCATTGGCAATACTCCTTATTTTAACCACGGAGACACAGAGAGCACAGAGTAACACAAAGGTAAAAACAGGAACCTTGTAGAAAGACTTTCTCAAATGACGTTTTTGTGTTCTGTTTGTAACGTTGTGTTGGTTATATCATTGCTTGGCCTATTTGAGGCTTGGGCATTTTGTGTCGCAGATCTGTCTAATGCCCAAGCGGGTGGTTGTTTGAGCCAGATATACACGTAGTAATAGATCGGCATTGTGACATACGGCATGTAGAATACCCCGACCCCTAAAATGACGCGAATAATCTCTGTGGCAGTAGTGTTTTTGACAACGTGAATCAAATAGAATGTTGTTAACACAAACTGGATAAGCGAGGTAAAAATTTGTAGGAGCTGAAAGTAGGTCATGTTTGAGAAGAATAGTGTGGACAAAGACGATTCTTGACTGCCTTGCGCCAGAGATTGAAAATTCAAGAGCATTGCCGCCGAAAAGACGAGCGACGCAAGGTGGTAAAGGGTAACCCAGGCCGTTCCCAGTCCAATCAGGATTTTGACAAAGTTGGATAGTTTCATTGGCGACCTCCATTTTTCACCGAGCCAACTCAGGCGTTCGCCACGCAAGCCTTGTGTCAATTGTTCCTGGCTTATAGGGTCTAATGAGTGCTGTTCCAATTTTGCACTGATATAAGCAAGCAGATAATCTTCTGTCCATAGCGAGAGTCGCCCAGTTCCCAGATATAGCAGTGCTATGTTACAGGCGACCAGAAAAGGGGTATTGGCAATCATCCCAATAGATACCAAAAGTAACCAAGCTGCTGCTGCGATCCGCCCTGCATACCCCAACGCGAGCATTGCCAGAATGATGATTTCCAGCAAAGTGACCACAAGCAACAAGGACGCTAATATGGGATGGTCTCTTGTCACTGAAATGACTCTGCTAAAGATACTGTTTATCATCATGAGTGCCAGGGTTAGCACCACCGTGAAGCGAATTGCAGGGGTTACCCATTCAATCACATGGCTGACCAGGCGCTTTATCTGGTTATAGGCAGGCAGGGCGGGGTCATGCCTTCCACTGATCAGCAGCCAATCGTAAAGCTTGCTTGCTACAAAGGGCAGCATAAAGAGGAATCCCGCCAGGGGTCTATCCCAAATGGCATAAAATGGCGATAGAACAAGATAGAGAAAGAAAGTCTGGGCCACCATCACCATGCGGCGGGGAACATTGAACGGCAATTCACTGACCGGGTGGCGCAAGCGCTTGCGCAGTTCAACCCCTGCGGCAAGTGCATAGTGAGCCAATGGCACTAGCAGGTATAGATACGGCAGTTGCTCTTGGGCCATACCAACAACGCTGGCTATCAAGATGGCTAATGCTTCAAAATCAGAGTCCAATCTTTTGCTCAAAAATGTGTTGGTGTGGGTCTTGCAAAGTAGAAACTTGGCTAGCAAATCACCAGTAACTACCAGTGTGTAGAGTATCGCTGGCGCCCATGTGATTAGGGCAGAAGGAAAATCGTGCCATATTATTGGGCGGCCTAGCACAGCAAAGCCCGCCAGCAGTCCAAGCGGCACACCGCGCAGCAAGGTGAGGATACTGCTTGTTTCCAGGCGTGGCAAAAGCGTCAAATTCTGTTTGTGATAGTTCAATGCCAAACCACGCCAAAGCAGTGTTGCTTCGTAGCCAAAGACCAGCGTTACCACAATTACCCAACAGGCGAGGGTATCTAGAGGCCACCAGGGAAAAAGAACGAAACACCCTCCTGTCAAGGCCGAAGCCAACAAGAGAACAAAGCCAAACCATTGTTGTCGTAGAGTGGCTGGTATAGGCGGCCTGGGCTGGTGTGTAATCATCAGATTTCCTGTGATGGTGGCATAAAGGTGTAAATTGATGAAATTTTGCTCAGGCTCTGCTCGCTTAGGAACTGGCTGATGGCGGTGTCGTAGCTGGCGGTGTGGGCAAAGGCCTTGCGCGCCAGCTCAAAGCGTTGGGTCAGGCTCAGTTTGCCCTCGTTGGCCCGCAGCAATTGCAGCAGTGGGGCGTAATCGGCGGGGTCAACCACTGCGGCGACGCGCAGATAATTCTTGGCGGCGGCGCGAATCATGCACGGCCCACCGATATCAATGTTGGCGCGGGCTTGCTCGACGGTCACGTCCTGGCGGGCGACGGTGGCCTCAAAGGGATAGAGGTTGATCACCACCATATCCAGCGGCACGGCGTTGGTGCGGGCCAGGTCGGCCTGGTGGGCGGGGTTGTAGGTTTCGGTGAGCAGGCCGAGATAGATTTTGAAATCGAGCGTCTTGACCAGCCCGCCCTGGGTTTCGGGTTGGCCGGTATAGTCTGATACTTGGGTGAGGTGGCGCGCGGCTTGGTCTGGCCCCAAGATTTGGGCGATTGAGGCGAATGTGCCGCCGGTGGAGTAAAAGTGGATGTGGGGGTTGAGCCTGACCAGACCGGGGATGAATGTATCCAGGCCAGATTTATCCGATACGCTCACCAGCACGCGCTGGATTTTGACCCAGTCATCTATTTGATGCACGATATTGACCATAGTATCTCCTGTAGCTATCAACGATTAGCTGTCAGCGTTCAGCTTTCAGCCTGGTTATTTTCGCACAAAAGGTTATGCAGCGCTTGCACCAGCAAGGTATGCTCGGTGGCGTGGATGCGTTCTTCCAAGCTTGCCAGTGTATCGGCGGAGTGAATGGGCACCTGGGCTTGGGCCACCACCGGGCCAACATCCACGCCTTCATTTGGAACCAGGTGCACCATCACACCAGTGTGTTGAATTTGTCCCTGCTGGTAAGCCTGATAAGCCCGCTCGATGGCGCGCGTGCCTGGGAATGTGCCCGGCAGCGCCGGGTGCAGGTTGATGACGCGGGACGGAAATTGCTGTAGAAAAGCATTGCTCAGCACGTGCATCCACCCAGCCAACGCCACCCACGAGATATTAAAAGCGCGGATGATGGCGGCCAGGTCGGCATCGTACTCTTGGCGCGCTCGCTTAGCCTGGGTGTAGGGCGCAAGCGGAAAGTATACCACCGGCACGCCGTGATTGATGGCTCGCTGGATGCCATAGGCGTTTTGGCGGTTGGAGATGACCAGGGCAACCTCGACGCCGGGCAGTTGACCCGCTGTGATGGCGTCTAGAATGGCTTGCAGGTTGGAGCCGTGGCCTGAAATCAATATAGCAATATGTTTCATAATCTAAACTAACCACGGAGACACGGAGGACACAGAGAATCTTTTTCCTCTGTATCCTCTAGGGCTAGAGTACCATGCGCTTTATACCATTTTTGAGCACGGGCACGTTAAAGTTAATGAGCAACCCTACACGACAGTCGGTGAGTTTGAGATAGGTCAGTAATTGAGCCTCGTGAATTGGCTGAATAGCTTGGGCTGCTTTTAGTTCTACCACAACCTTTTTGGCCACTAGAAAATCAAGCCGATAGCCGCACTCTAGCCGCTGTCCTTTGTACTCGACAGGCAGGGGTTTTTCCTGTTCGAAGGGTAGTTCGCGCAGAGAGAATTCGCGGGCCATACAAGCGTGGTAAGCAGATTCCAACAGGCCCGGCCCAAGTGCGCGATGCACCTCGATAGCTGCGCCGATGATTTGCTCGGTCAACTCTTTTTCATACAGTGTCATGCTTACCTCAAAGATCATTTAACCACAGAGACACGGAGAACACAGAGTTTTTGTTTTTCTATGTCCTCGGTGCCTCCGTGGTAAATTAAATCCTCACACGCGGGGCGCTGCCATCCCATGTTACGACTTGGCCAATGACCACTGCTTCGGGCACGGCGACAATGGCGCGATCCACTGTATCTGGCGCAATGATCAAAACCAGCCCGATGCCCATATTAAAGACACGATACATTTCTATTTCGTCTATTTGGCTGCGCTGCTGGATCAGTTTGAAAATGGGCGGCACTTGCCATGCGACCCGATCGAGCTGCACGCCGATGCCATCGGGCAGCGAGCGGGGAATGTTTCCCGCGAATCCGCCGCCGGTGATGTGCGCCATCGCTTTGATTTTAATATTGGCGGCCCAGATGGCCTCGACTTGTTTGAGGTAGGCTTGATGCGGTGTCAACAATAGCTCGCCCAGGGGTTTATCTAGTTCGGGCAGAATGGTATCCCAGGGCGTGCCAGCAAAGACGCGCCGGGCGAGCGAGTAGCCATTGGTGTGCAAGCCGGAGGAGGGCAGGCCCAGGCAGATATCGCCAGGCTGAACTTGTTTGCCATCTACGATGGCGCTGCGCTCTACCCAGCCGATCATTGTGCCGGCCAGGTCGAATGCGCCAGGCCGGTACACGCCGGGCATCTCGGCGGTTTCGCCGCCCAGCAGCACACAGCCTACTTGCTGGCAAGCCTCGACGCAGCCTTGCACAATGGCTGCAACGTGCTGGGGATCGAGTTTGGCCGCGGCGATATAATCGAGGAAAAAGAGCGGGCGCGCGCCTTGCACCAGGATGTCGTTAACGCTGTGGTTGACAATGTCGTGCCCCACGGTGTTGTAGCGGCCCACGGCGGCGGCGATGAGGGTCTTGGTGCCCACGCCATCGGTCGAGGCGACCAGGACGGTATCGGCTTTGCCCAGTTCTTGCATGGCAAACAGTCCGCCAAACGCGCCAATGCCGGCCAGGACGGCGGGAGTGTAGGTGCCACGCACTGCCTCTTTCATCAACTCAACGGCCTGGTTGGCGGCGTCAATGTCTACCCCGGCGGAGGCATAGGTTGTAGGGAGGGATGAGGGGGGAGGGGGGAAGGATGAAGGAGGAGGTGGTTGGAGGCCAATATCGTGGCGGTAGTGCATGCCATCAAACTTGATCCGCTCGACGGCGGTGTAGGCTCGTTCGCGGGCCTGTTGCAAACTGACGCCAGTGGCTGTAACGCCCAGCACGCGCCCACCTGAGGTGACGAGCTGTCCATCTTGCTGCCTGGTGCCGGCGTGAAAGATAGCATCGGCCAGCCACTTGGCTTCATTCAGACCGGCGATGGTTCGGCCTGTTTCATAGTCTGCGGGATAGCCCTCTGAAGCCAGTACCACGCAGGCGCTGTGAGCGGGTTTCCAATCAATGTCAATTTCGTCCAGGCGGCCTTCGATACAAGCCAGCATAATTTCGACCAGGTCGGTTTCCAGCAGCGGCAAGAGCACCTGGGTTTCAGGGTCGCCAAAGCGGCAGTTGAATTCGAGCACGCGCGGGCCTTGCAGGGTGAGCATCAGCCCGGCATACAACACGCCCACATAAGGCGCGCCGCGCCGGCGCATTCCTTCGATGGTGGGCTGCAAGACGCGCGCAACGATTTCTTGCGTCAGTGCAGGCGGCACATAAGGCGAGGGAGCATAGCCGCCCATGCCGCCGGTGTTGGGTCCCTGGTCGCCATCGGCGACGCGCTTGTAATCGCGGGCGGGGAGCATTGGCTTGATGGTGCGCCCATCGCAAAACGCCAGCAGCGAGACTTCTTCGCCTTGCAAACACGTTTCAATGAGCACCTGGTCGCCCGCTTGTCCCAGGGTTTGCCTGACCATCACCTGGTACAGCGTGTCTTCGGCTTCTTCCATCGTGTTGCAGATGATGACGCCTTTGCCGGCTGCCAGGCCGCTGGCTTTGACCACGCATGGCACGCCGGCCTGGTGCAAGTAGGTGCGAGCCGCTGCGTAACCTTTAAAGATGGCGGCTGGGGCGGTGGGAATGCCTTCTTCCATCATAAACTGCTTGGCAAACGCTTTAGAGCTTTCCAGTTGCGCCGCGGCTGCCGATGGGCCGAAAGCGCACAATCCGGCTATCTTGAAAGCGTCCACTATTCCGTCCACCAACGGCGCTTCTGGCCCAACGACGGCCAGATCGATTTTTTCTTGCGCGGCCCAATTGACCAAAGCCGGGATGTCATCGGCGGCAAGGGGCACATTTTGGCCCACATCGCTTGTGCCGCCGTTGCCCGGCGCGATGAATAGCTTGCTTAGCCGGGGCGATTGAGATAGCTTGCACGCCAACGCGTGTTCGCGTCCACCTGAACCGATTACGAGTGTGCGCATGGAACCTCCTTTGTTCAGCCTGCTTCAAACATTCCTTTTCCTGCGCTGGCAGCGACCGGCACAGGATAATGGCCGCAAAAGCACGCGCGGCAGTAAGCGCCCGGCGCTGGCCCGATGGCCTCATCTAATCCTTCTTCCGAAAGATAGCCCAGGCTATCTGCGCTGACGTGGTGGGCGATCTGGTCTATATCCATCTGAGCCGCAATCAATTCAGCGCGGGTTGCCATGTCTACCCCCATAAAGCATGGATGCCGGATGGGCGGCGAGGCGATTCGCATGTGCACCTGGCTGGCGCCGGCTTGCCGCAGCAGAGATACGATGGGGCCGCTGGTAGTGCCGCGCACAATTGAATCATCTATCAGCACGATGCGCTTGCCAGTGAGGTCGGGCAAGGGGTTGAACTTGAGCGCCACGCCCAGCTTGCGCAGGCGGTCGTCGGGCTGGATAAAGGTGCGCCCGATGTAGCGATTTTTGATCAGCCCCTCGCCAAAGGGAATGCCAGCTTCGTGGGCATAGCCAATGGCGTGAGCGGTGGCCGAATCTGGCACGCCGATGACCATGTCGGCGGCGATGGGGTGTTCGCGGGCCAGGCGCGCTCCTAACAGGCGGCGCACGCGGTGAACCGAGCGCCCCTCTAGCAGCGAATCGGGGCGGGCGAAATAAATGTATTCAAAGGTACACAAGGCGGCTGGCTTGGCCGGCGCGCCTTGCCAAGAGGTTAGACCAGCCTGATCCAGCCGCACGATTTCACCCGGCTGCACCTCGCGCACAAAGGACGCGCCGATGGTGCCCAACGCGCAAGATTCGGAGGCGGCCACCAGCCCGTCGCCGTTGAGTTTGCCCAGGCACAAGGGTCGAAAGCCCCAGGGGTCTCGCACGGCATAGACGGCATTTTGCGTGAGGATGGTCAGCGAGTAGGCCCCGTGCGCTTCTTGCATAAAAGCCGCGATACGCTCTTCCCAACTTTGGCCGGGCGCGCCGGCCAGCATTTGGGTGATGACCTCGCTGTCTGACGAAGAGCTCAATCCCACGCCGCGCTGCAGCAGGTTGCGCCGCAGGGTGGGCGTGTTGGTAAGGTTGCCGTTGTGGGCGATTCCCAGCGGGCCTAGCGCGGTTTCGATGAGATATGGTTGCGCATTGGGCAGGCGCACCGCGCCGGTGGTGGAATAGCGCGTGTGACCAATGGCATAACAGCCTTGCAAAAGGCGCAAGTTGTCTTCGTTAAAGACATGAGAAACCAGTCCCAGGCCCTTGTGAATGTGCGCCACGCGGCCATCGCTGGTGGCAATGCCGGCGCTCTCTTGCCCGCGATGCTGCAAGGCATAAAGCGCGAAAAAGCTCAGGCGGGCCACATCGCTGCCGGGGGCATAGAGGCCGCAGACGCCGCAGGCTTCTTTTAGGGATTGGAGGTTGGAGATTGGAGGTTGGAGATTGGAGATTGGAGATTGGAGATTAGGGAATGGGGAGTGCATTATCGGCCTCAATCAACCTCTGGCGCTGGGCTTGTTGGGCGGCTAGTATCTTGGGGCGCAAGTCTGGCTGGGCTAAGGCGAGCATTTTGGCCGCTAGCAGGGCGGCATTGTCAGGTTCTAGCACCACCGCAGGCGCAACGCCCGCAGGCGCGCGCAGCGACGAAAACACATCGCTGCCGCTAAATCGCTCAGAATAGGGCGGACAGGCAATGACCGGCGCGCTCACCTGGGCATCTACCATGCCGCTGAGGGCGTTGCTGCGCCCGGCCACGGTGATGTATACCTTGGGCCGGGGGTCGGCCTCGTACTTGTCCAGCAATTCCAGCAAATAGCGCGGCGTCTTGTGAGCCGAGGCCACACGCACCTGCGAGGGAATGTCAAAGCGATTCAACGCCTGCGCAATCTGCTGGCCGACGGGGCTATCGGTGGGTGAACCTAAAATGATGATGACGAGCACAAGGCCTCCTTCGATAGGACGGTATAGGGATACCGTCCTATGTTGTAATGAGGGATACCGTCCTATGTTGTAATGATTTTTAGAATGGTATCAATCGGTTTGAGCGAATGAACCTCGGCGGCCAGGGCCGGATTGGGGCAGGGCTGGCCGTAGCGGTTGAGCCAGATGGCTCTGATGCCCGCTTGGTGAGCACCCAGAATATCTACTTCCCACGAGTCGCCTATCATCACGGCTTCACTGGCCGCACATTCGAGCTGGCC
Source organism: Thermoflexales bacterium (assembly GCA_041740315.1). GTDB lineage: Bacteria > Chloroflexota > Anaerolineae > Fen-1058 > Fen-1058 > JBGSMF01. Next base: position 27,835 of record JBGSMF010000331.1, on the reverse strand, counting down.
TAAAGCGGCCTCAAAAATGGCAGGATGCGGTTTGGCCACGCCTATGTGTTCAGAGACAATCAGCGCGTCAGTGAATGGCTCTAGCCCGCAATCGCGCAGCTTGGCTTGTTGTTCTGCTGCCAGGTTGTTGGTGACAATGCCTATCTTGACTTGCCTTTCTTTAAGCGCTTGCAGCAGGGCCAATGCGCCTGGCACGGGGCGGCGGACTGACTGGTAGGCCTCTCGGTAATGGGCGGCCACGACTGCTGCTGCTTCGGTAGAAATAGTTTCGCCATAGCGCGCCAACAGCCTTTGAAAGCGCCTGGTGCGCGCCTCTTGTAGTGTAATGATACCTTGCAAGACCAGGGTGTGCAAATCTAGAATCAACTGCCCGTGGTCGCGTTCTAGCTCCTGAAGCGTTTTTTGTTGGAGACAAAGATAACTTGGTTGTATGGCGGTCAAGCCTTGCCGACTGCTGTGCTGGTGATCAAAGAGCGTGTCATCCATGTCGAACAAGGCAGCTTTGAGCGGGGCGCGTTTATGAATTGTTTCAGGCCAGGCCGAGCTTTTGGGCCAATTGCATTTGCTTTTGGCTGCTTTGGCATCTGTAGATTCGGACAGGCTCTTGCTCTTGTGAGGCACTACAGGGATAGAGTCATCCAGAAACAATGTGGGTGCAGTGAGCAAGTTGGCAGCAGGCAGATGGGGATGAATCGGTTTCATAGCAACACTCTACTTTGCTGATCAAATCTCTTTTTGGGCAAACAATTTTTACACAGAGCCACACAGAGCCAACGTATCCCCATACGTTGGCGGATGGGCATCCCCATGCCCGTCCTGCTATTTCCGATAAGGTCTATTGGGTTAGGAATTGCCAATTAAAAAGCTTTCTAGCGTTTGGACAAGTCGTTGAAGGGCAGGTTCCGGCGCGGGATGAAAGACCTGGCCTGTGAGCCCTTCGTATAGCGCGATGTAACGCCGGGCGGCCTCTACAATCACGTCCTCTGGCAGTGGGGGCGGGGGGCCATCGCCCTGGTAGCTTTGCCGGGCATACCACAGCCGCACAAATTCCTTGTCCCATTGCTCAGGCTCGCCGCCGCTTTGCTGCGCCTGGGCAAGCCCCTCGGTTGTCCAAAAGCGACTGGAATCTGGCGTGTGAACTTCGTCAATGAGCATCAGCGTGCCGTCGGGCGCGCAGCCAAACTCGTACTTGGTGTCTACCAGCAAAAAGCCAGCCGAGGCGGCAAGCTCTTGCCCGCGCTTGAATATGGCCAGCGCGGCGGCCTGAACTGCTTCCCAGGTCGAGGCATCCACAAAGCCGCGCTCTACCACCTCGGCGCAGGTCAAGCGTTCGTCGTGCTGGCCTGGACCGCCCTTGGTGGTGGGGGTAATGATTGGCTCTGGTAGAGGGTCGTTTTTGCGCAATCCTTTAGGAAAGGTGTAGCCGTAAATGTGGCGTTCACCGGCGTTGTACAGTGTCCACAGCGCGGTCTTGGTGACGCCGGTGATATAGCCGCGGACAATGACTTCGACCGGCAGGGGGGCGCAGTCGCGCACCAGGCTGATGTTGGGATGGGGCACAGCGATGAGATGATTGGCCACCAGGTGGGCTGTGCGCTCAAACCAAAAGGCGCTCAGCTCGTTGAGCACCTGCCCCTTGAATGGGATGGCTGCCAGCGCCACGTCAAAGGCCGAGAGCCGGTCGGTGGACACCAGCAAGCGTCGCCCCGCAGGCAGCGAAAACGATTCGCGCACTTTGCCGCTCTGGCGAGCGTGGGGCCAGGCGATGTCTAGCGATTGGATGGCCGATGGAATTTTTTGCGACAATGTTTCTCGGTCAATCATGGTTTTCTCCATCATACACCATAGAGGCACTGGGTTTTATCGTTGGTTTGCCGAATTGTTTGTAGACGACCGGCCGGTCGTCGCTACGAAATCACACAATTTTAGGCACACGACTGTTTTACTTTGCTTTCTCCGTGTCTCCGTGGTTAGATTCCCGAGGCGTAGCGCACGCCTTGAATAAAGAGCGGCAAGCCCAGCCCGCCTTGTTCTCGCGTCCAATGAGGATGTTGCCACGGAATAATGTGATCTTCTGGGTGCGGCATCAGCCCCAAGATGTTGCCGCGCGCATTACATACACCGGCGATATTGGCAACCGAGCCATTGGGGTTATGAGGATAAGCGGCCAAGCCCCCATCGGCGCGCACGTAGGTAAAGGCGATTTGCTGCTGGTGTTGCAATTGTTCGAGCGCGGCGCCATCGCGCGGAACAAAGCGCCCCTCACCATGAGCCACCGGGCAATAGATGCGCAGAGTCAGACTGTGGGTAAAGATGCACGGGCTGGCGGGGTTGGGTTCCAGCCAGACCCAGCGGCACTCGAAGCGATTTGACTCGTTGCGCGTCAGCGTGACCTGGGGCAAGCCGCCTGGCGGGCCGGGCAGCCAGCCGCTTTTGACCAGCGCCTGAAAACCGTTGCAAATCCCCAAGATTGGCTTGCCCGCTTCGACAAAGCGCGCTAGTTCGTCTTGAAACAGCCAGCGCAGGTCGGCAGACAGCAAGCGCCCCGCTCCCAATGCGTCGCCATACGAAAAGCCGCCGGGCAGAATGAGCATTTGAAAATCGCGCAGGTGGGCGGGGGTCTGGCGCAGTTGATTGATGTGAAAGATGGAGGGCTGGCCGCCGGCCTGTTCTATTGCCCAGGCCGCATCGGGGTCGCGGTTGGTGCCGGTGGCCTGGAGAATTAATACGTGAGGTTGGCTCATGCGCTATCCTTTTACACAACGGTGGTTGATTGCCACGCCTGGCACAAATCAGCAAGGCTACAGCTAATTATGATACTATCTTGCGGGCTGTGTATTTGCAAAATGCTATCGGCGGTGACGGTTCCAACTTGAGCGTAGGGCTGGCTGTGCATCAGTTTCTCGAAAGCGGCGGCGCCGCCTGGCGCAAGCTCGACCAGAAAGCGTCCGCTGGTCTCGGCAAAGAGGAGGGAAGGAAGGTCAAGGTTAAGGTTAGGGTTGAGGTTGAGGCCAAGGCGTCCGGCGATGCACATTTCTGCCGCGGCCACGGCCAGGCCGCCTTCGGAAAGGTCGTGGCAGGCGCGTACCAAGCCCGCCTGCATGGCCTGATGGAGCGCGCGCATGGTTTGGATGGCGCCGGGCACAGGCGCAGGCACAGTGTTCCCTGGCGCGCCGTAAAGGCGATGGTACAGCGAGCCGCCCAATTCGTTGCGAGTCTCTCCGACAAGATAAACATAATTTCCAGCGCACTTTAAATCCATTGTTACTGCATGGCGCACGTCGGGGACAATGCCGAGAGAGGAAATCAACAAGGTGGGTGGGATGGTGCGCTTGGCGCCGCGGGCGTCTAGGTATTCATTGTTCAGACTATCTTTGCCAGAGATAAAGGGCGTGCCATAGGCCATTGCTGCGTCATAACAGCCTTGGGCAGCGCGCACCAGGCCGCCCAGATGGTCGGGCAGTTTGGGATTGCCCCAACAGAAATTATCCAACAAAGCGACCCGGTCAGGGTTGGCCCCTACACAGACGACATTTCGCACTGCTTCATCTACTGCTGCCCACGCCATGGCGTAGGGGTCAATCTGCCCATAGTGGGGGCAAATGCCGCAGCTCAAGGCTAACCCTTGCCAGCCCTGGGTTTCTGATGGACGCAGTACGGCTGCATCCGAGGGGCCATCGTTGGCCGCGCCTGCCAGCGGCTTGACGATGGTTGCGCCCTGCACTTCGTGGTCGTAACGCCGGATGACGGCCTCTTTGCTGGCTACATCGGGGTGAGCCAGCATGCGCAGCAGGACGGGGGTGTAATCGTTTTGTGGGGCTATAACGGGTTCTTGCAAGGCAGGTGGCTTCCATTCAGCCCGCAGCGTCAGCTTGGGCCAGCCGTGATGCACAAAACGCATATCCAGATCGGCCACGGTCCGATCTCCATAGTTCACACACAAGCGTCCATCGCCCGTAAAGCGCCCGATGACGGTCCATTCCACATCTAGCTCGTCGCAAATTTGTCCCACGCGGGCCAGCTTGCCTGGCGGCACGGCCAACACCATGCGCTCTTGCGCTTCCGAAAGCCAAACCTCCCACGGGCGCAAGCCGGGGTATTTGAGCGGCGCATCGCGCAGTTGCACTTTTATGCCTACCTCTTGGCCCATCTCGCCGGCTGCCGAAGAAAAGCCCCCCGCGCCGCAATCGGTGATGGCGTGGTACAGGCCCTCGTCGCGCGCGCGGATGACGGCTTCGAGCGTGGCCTTTTCCGTGATGGGATCGCCAATCTGCACCACGCTGCCCACGGTTTGGCCGGTTTCGTGCGTTAACTCGGCCGAAGAAAAGGTGGCGCCGTGCAAGCCGTCTCGCCCGGTGCGCCCGCCCAAGGCCACGCACAGATCGCCCGGCCGAGGCTGACACTGGTGCTGCCCTTTGCGCGCCATGCCAACGCACCCGCAGTACACTAGCGGATTGGCGGCATAACCAGCATCGTACAAGATGGCGCCCGAAACGGTGGGAATGCCCATCTTGTTGCCGTAATCTTCAATACCGGCAATCACACCCCGCGCAATGCGGCGGGGATGCAGCGAGCCCCCTGGCAGCTCGGCTTTGGGCAAGTCTAGCGGGCCAAAGCACAGCACATCGGTGTTGGCAATGGGCCGGGCCGATACGCCAATAACATCGCGGATCACGCCGCCTACGCCGGTGTTAGCGCCGCCAAACGGCTCTAGCGCAGAGGGGTGATTGTGTGTTTCGACCTTGAACGAGACCTCGTGCGCCCCATCAAAATCAATAATGCCGGCGTTGTCTACAAAAGCCGAGATCACCCATGGGCGAGCGAGTTGGTCGGTGGCGGCCTTGATGTAGGTGCGGAGCAGGCCGTCAATTGTTTCAGTCATTGGAGGTTGGAGGATGGAGGTTGGAGCAGGCTGGCAGCGCGGCATGCCGCCGTGACAGGTATATTCAATTTTCGCTTTGAATGTTTTGTGCTGGCAATGTTCCGACCATGTTTGAGCCAGCGTTTCCAGTTCCACGTCGGTGGGGTCGCGCCCCAGGCGGCGGAACTCGTTTCGGATGGCTTGCATTTCTTCAATGGAAAGAAACAGCACTCGCTCCACGCTCAGGCGAGCTAGCTCGTCATCGCTTTCAACCTGGCGTAGGGGAACAAGCTCTACCGCGTCGCTCGGTTCGGCGTGGGGCACAAAGGCAGGCTGCATTGCCCCTAGCGTATAAAATTGAATAACATCGTTGCAGAGGATTTCGCGCGCAATGGTGTGCAGGCTGTTGGCAGAAAGCTGGCCCTCAAAAACGTAGCGCATGCCGGTAGTGACGGCCTGGATGGAGCCGATGCCCAAAAGTTGCGCGCGCCGCAGCAGGTGCCGGGCCACCGGGTCGGTGACGCCGGGATGATAGCCAACTTCGATAGCCAGATCAGTTTGGCGAGACAGAGCAGGGGCGTCAACGGGCTGCCAGCGATATCCTTCTACAACGGGGTCAACCAAAAGCTCTGCTGCCAGCCGTTCGATTTCGGCGGGCAAGATTTCGCCGCGCAAAAAGTACAAATTGCTGATGTAAACTTGGGCGTTGTCAATTGCCAGTTGAGCGATTTGAGCGAGCAGGTCTGCCGCGCGCCCGTCGGCTTGACTTTGCCAATACACTTGAACTCGATAATCCACTGGTCAACCTCACTCAGAATCTCTAGACTGTGTTGTTCAGAGCGTTTTTAGCGCCTCCGGCTCGGTGACGGGCATGTGGCACGTGCCCTCGATGCACACGTAGGCGGTGGCTTTGCCCCCTTGCTGGGTTCGGTCTTTGAGCAATGGGACACTGTCGCTCATTCCTGCCGCTATAACCTGATGTGGGCGAAAGCCGGTAGTGGCGGCTTGGAGCATGGCCTGGGTGTCCTCTGCATCAGGCTCGCCTACGATGGCTATTTCCTTGGGGCGAGAGAGGGCATAATCTAGCGCTACCAGCCATTGCCCAAAGCCAAGGGGGTGGCGTGCCATAAACTCTTGCACATGCGCTAGGCTTGTGCGCGCCAGCTCTGCATAGCGCGGCTCGGCCGCCAATCCGGCCAGCTTGAGCAGGGCTGTGGCGGCCATCGCGTTGCCCGAAGGTGTGGCGTTGTCTTGCAGTTCGCTGGTGCGCGCGATTAATGCTTCATCGTCCTTGGCGGTGTCAAAAAATCCTATCGGCGCGCTGAAACGCTCAATCATTTGCTCGGCCAGGTCTCGTGCTGCCTGATACCAGCGCGGTTCAAACGTAGCCTGGTACAACTCGATCAGCCCTTCGATAAGATTGGCATAATCTTCGAGGTGCCCCTTGACTTTGACTTGCCCAGCGTTCCATACGTGCCACAGCCGCTCATTTTCGTCGCGCATATCGCGCAAGAGGAAATCACCGTTCCGTTCGGCAGCCTGGCGGTAATCTTTTCGGTCGAGCACGCGCGCCGCTTCCGCAAACGCCGCCAGCATCAGGCCGTTCCACGAAGCCAGCGCCTTTTCATCGCGCCCAGGATGGATACGTTGCTCACGGGCGGAAAAGAGCTTGCGGCGATCCTCGGCCAGCGCCTCTCGCTCTGCCAGTGTTCCTTTGAAGGTGAGAATATTTTTGCCCTCGAAATTGCCCTGCCCGGTGACGCCATAGGCCCGCATAAAGCGGTCGGCGTCTGCTCCAAGCGCAGCTTGAATCTCGGCTGGCGTCCACAAAAAGAATTTGCCTTCTTTGCCTTCGCTGTCGGCGTCTTGCGTCGAGTAAAAGCAACCTGCTTTATCTGTCATTTCTCGCAGGACGTAATCTAGAATTTCTTGGGCGATTATACGAAAAAAGGGGTTGTCGGTAACCTGCCATGCATGCAGGTAAACACGAGCTAGTTGAGAGTTATCGTAAGACATCCGCTCAAAATGCGGCACCAGCCAGCGCGCGTCTACCGAGTAGCGATGAAAGCCGCCGCCCAGTTGGTCATACATTCCACCGCGCGCCATTGCTTCGAGAGTTTTTGTAACCATCTGCAATGCCTGGTTATCACCAGTGACCAGATGATAACGCAGCAAAAATTCCAGCGTCATTGGCTGCGGGAATTTGGGCGCGTCGCCCCAGCCGCCATGTATGCTGTCAAAGTTTTGGTGGATGGCGCGAAAAGCCGTTTCCAGCGTTTCAGGCGTTAGCTCGGCTGTTTCGCGGCTGGCTATAGCGCCGGTGCGTTGCCGGATTGATTCAACCAATTGCTGGCTGGCTGCTGCCAATTCTTGGCGGCGATTGTGCCAGGCATCCAAGATGGCGTTTAGCACCTGTTCAAAGCTGGGCATGCCGTAACGTGGCTCGGGCGGGAAATATGTCCCGCCATAAAACGGCGCGCCATCCGGCGTCAGGAAAACCGACATCGGCCAGCCGCCTCCGCCGGTCATAGCCTGCACGGCTGCCATGTAAATGCGGTCGAGGTCGGGGCGCTCTTCACGGTCTATCTTGATGCTGACAAAATGCTCGTTGAGGATGGCGGCAATCCTTTCGTCCTCAAAAGATTCGTGGGCCATGACGTGGCACCAGTGGCAGGCTGAGTAGCCAATGCTGAGAAATATGGGCTTGTCTTTGGTTTTGGCTTTTTGTAGGGCTTTAGGCCCCCAGGGATACCAGTCTACGAGGTTATTGGCATGTTGGAGTAGATAGAGGCTGGTTTCATTGGCTAGATGATTAGACATTGATTTGCTTTGCCCAATCCGCGGCGCGTTCAAGTTCGCCGTCTTTTAACGGGCCTTCCGTCCCTTTGACAAAAAAGCCTTCCGGCGGCATGGCCTGCGTTCCGCCCTTTTTCACCAGCCGGGCGCCGATCGGCTCGGCGGCGTAGCCAAACAGTTTGACAAAAACCGGCAGAATGCGCGAATTCACATCGCTCAAGGCGATGCGGGTGTCAAAGGCTGCTACCTTGATTCCCCGCAGGCTATTGGGCGCAAGGCTTTTTAGCCAGTTTTTGATGGCGGGGGTGGGGCTAAAGGCCCGGGTAGGTGAGCCGACGAGGAGCGCGTCCAGGCCGGCCAGGCGTTCTGGCGCTACCTCGCCGACGCGCACGACGGCGACATCAGCGCCGAGCGCCGCACCCATCGCTTGCGCGACTTGTTCTGTGTTGCCAAAAACGGAATCGTAGACAACCAATGCTTTCATCGAGACTGCCTCCTTTTTATCTTACGAGTCCACTGAAAAAACTCGGATTTGAACCGCAAAGACCGCCAACCTGTCCTGCCGGACTAGGCAGGGGGATGCCAAGTTTTATCCATAGGACGGCTGGGGCCGTATTCAAATTCTTTGCGCCCTTTGCGCTCTCTACCTGGCGGCAGACAGGTTGGCGGTAAAAAGACCTTTTTGCAGTAGAGTCATCTTGTATCTTTCATACATGCTGCGTCACACGCTGGCCCACCTTGCGCGCCGCCAGCCACAACAGCAGCAAAAAAATCGGGTTGCTGCAATACATCACCGGATACTGATTGCCCGCCGTAAGCATCCCTAGCACAAGAAACAGGCTCAACGCGCCGTTAACCAACGCCAGGCGATGACGATCATCCCAGGCGGCGCCGTTGCCGCTCCACCGCAAAATGAGCCACAAGATGAACAGGTCAAATATCACCAAGAGAAGCATAGCAACCAGGAAATGATATGCGCCGTTGTCTGCTCCATTATAAATCAGAAAAAACTGGGCAAACACACCCAAAAACCCTACCCACCCAAAGCGCCAGGGGGGCGGGGCCGGCTGGCTTGGGTGTGGCTGCAGCACCTGGGCCGGAATGATGCGCGCCAATCCCATCAGGGCCAATACGGCCAGCCAGGAAAATAATCGCCATACGCCAGATTCGTAGGTTGTCCACAATTCCCAAAACACATAGATGCCGATGATGCCAACCCAGTTGAGCGCCCACCACCGGCGGCTCGTCACCCAGCGATGTTGGCGTTGGTGGGGAAAGAATGCTTCCACGAAAGCAACGCTGGCGGCGATGCTGATGACGGCATGGTAGATCGTCAGATGCTCGGCCCATACCCAGTTGACGCCGGCCACGCGCCCATAGCTTGCCAGGCTGCCCAGGTCCATCCATGCGGGATCGAAAAATGATTGAACCAGAATGCCTTCTTCATAGATGCCATAGGCCAGCCCTAGCAGCAGCAGGCTGAGCCAGCCCTTGCCCCAGCGCACCACCAGCTCGCGGGCGATGATGGCCCCGCAGCCATACAGCAAGGCCAGCGTGGCGAACGTGAGGGGGTTGATGAATTCGTTGAGCGGTGACGAGCCTGAAAACAATTCGCCAAAGACCGGCGCGATGATGAACAAGGCAAGAGCGGGAGGAATTTTTTTGTTCATTGTCACTATTACGTTATTCCTATCTCGGAGGATGGCGCATGAAGATCCATCCTTCTCTGCGTTTCCGCTTCCAGTGTGGTGGGCGTATAGTCGAACGTTGCCCGCAAAAGCTGGTGCGCCTCGGCCATATCCTCGGCCGGGAAGCGATTGAGCAGCTCGACATACTTGAGCATGTGACTCGCAAAGTAGAGCGTGTCGTTAAAAGTCGCCAGCGGCCGCAAGATCGCTGCTGCAATTCGGGGAAAAATCAAGGGGATGGCCCTAAAGCCGATCGCTTGGCCCCTGACCTGGCCGATTCGCCGCGCCGCGTCAGGAAACGAAATCGCCTCCGGGCCAGCCAGCCGAAAACGCTTGCCGCCCAGGTCGTCTCGCAAAGCAGCCTGCGCGGCGATCTCACCTACATCTACCGGCGAGATGGTCGGCAGGGCTGGCGGACCGCCGCCCGGCACGGTCAGGGTGCTGCCGCGAATCATTGCAAAGAAAATCTCCATCGAAGGCGGCGCGCCCAACACTGTCCAGTTAAGCCCGGAGCGGGCCAGCGCGGCTTCAACCTCGGCTTTGATGTGCGCGCTTTCCAGTTTCAAGTCGCCCACCAGGTCGAACCGGATGTTGTATACTGATATGTACACCACGCGCAGCACTTGGGCAGCTTGTGCTTGCGCCAAAACAGACAAGACCGCGTCGCGCTCGATGGCGTGTAGCTTGCGGATCAAGCTTGGGCTAAAGGCAGACACGCTGATGACGAGCGCCCGCGCGCCGGCCAACGCCTCGGCCACAGATTCGCTCGATGTAATGTCGCCTGCAACCAGCTCAACCTGGTTGCCCAGGAACTTGGCCTGTTCAACCTTGCGCGTCAGAACGCGAACAGGCACGCCCTTGTTCAGCAGGCTGGCAACAATGCGCCGCCCATAGTGCCCGGTGCCGCCCAACACGAGAATAGGTTTATGATGGCTCATCTCAAACCTGCCTTTTTTGCCAAAGGTACGCGCTACGAGCTCTTAACGACAGTGAACGCGCTCAACCCGGCCAGCGCCAGGTAAAACATAAACTGCAGTGTGTTTCACAACTTGCCCCCAAGCAGACCGGCTACCACTGCCATTGCGATTGCCACCAGCGCTGGCGCGATTCTGTGGATGGTCAGCAGGAGGCCATAGTTCGCTTTGCCCATGCTCATCAGCGCCCCGCTGGCAAACAGGGCGATGACGCACAGCGCCGCTACGACGAGCAATGCGATGACAACCGCCGGCGAATCGGCGGTTTTGAGCATCTTGGAAAGCTGGATGACTGTGGCAATGACCGCGCTCAGAGCAATCAGCTTGTGAACGTTAAAGAGGATGCCGTTATACGGTTTGCCTGAATGGCTCAGCCAAAAACCAAAGACCAACGTAAGCAGAAAGGCAACACCTGGGATGGTGAATTCGGATAGTGTGTTCATAAAAAGCTCCTAATCATAACACGGCTCTCGGCAGTGTTTCAGTTCTTTGCCTGTTCTGCCAGGTGTTTTTGGTAGGCTTTCCAACCGGGGCACCAGTTGGTATGCCAACGCCACAGCCGCGCCAAAAAGGATTTCGGGTTGGCTTCAGCCTTTTTCCGTAGAGGGCAGGTTTCGCAGGCGGAGCTTTTTGCGGCTGGTGAGTTATTGGTATTCATGGTCAACTCCTTTCAATTTGCATCTGGCGAGTGGTGGCCAAAGTTATTGTCCTTGCTGAATAAAAATTTGCCCAGCCTCGCGTTCTGAGGTGGCGGCCTCTCGCAGCCAGGCGGCGATTTGCCCCGCTTCGGCTTGGTCGGCAATGCTGGCTTGTGTGGCGTCTAGTATTGTCTGGTAGTTGTCCGCTGCCTGGTCAAATAGATCAGCCGCGCGCTCGATGTCTTGATTGCCGGCAAAGCGTTCGCGTAAAAAGGCCGCCATGTCACTGCGGCTGTAGACAGCGATTTCCACCCCCGAACGTATATCGGCGACGTTGGTTTTTGCGCCCGATTTTTCCACCTGCGCCGCAGAGGCATTTATCGCATCTGCGCCCTGGCGCGGGCCATATTGCGCGCCGCCAACGAGGAATTGGCCATTGCGCGCCCAAATCGGCCCCAGGTCGGCTTGGGTGGGGCCTGGCTCAAAGATGGTAAAAGCATAGCGCCACGAATACGAAAACAGTTTGGCTTGGCTGGCTACTGCTTTCAGCAATTGCTCGTCAGAAACATACAAACCTTGTTCGCCGGCGGGCAGTTGGCCGGGCTGACAGGGGATACTCTCCGCGCACACTGTTTCATAGTAGTAAAAGCCTTTTTCATCATAACCCACCACCAAGTCGCTGTGTGGCATTGGCTCTTGAAGGGCATACAATACTGCCGCGTCCAGCGGCACGCGCACGGGGTAGCCGCGCGAAAGAAAAGAGCGCATAGCCTCTAGATACAGCTTGTCATCGCTCGTGATATAGTAACGGCGCGCCAGTCCCAAATAAGGCGCGGCGGCGACGTGCCCACTTTCCGGGTCGGTGAAAGGGAAAAAGCCCGCTTGGCCCATGGGCGCCAAAGACGCATTTTCGCTGGCGCCGTAAGAAAAGCCCATCAAAAAGTTGATCTCGCCCAGCGATACGTTTGTCCCGCGTTGGGCAGCGATCATTTGCAAGCTGGTTGCTGCGCAGTAGGGTCTGTCTGTAGAAAACCAGGGCACGTCTTGCAAGTGGAAAATCGCAGGAGCATCGCCCATGCCGTCGGCCGCAAGCTGGATGGGGCTGTATGTTTCGTAAAAGTATTGCTGAACAAAGTAATTCATCAGCATTTGCCAGCCGACAAATCCGCACACTGCCAGCACCAGCAAAACGCCGCCAATGACTCCAAGGATCATTAGCCATTTTCGTTTTGGTTTTTGCGCCATTTTCAACTCCGTGTCGTTGCAAAATGCTCGGTCTCTGGCAGCCAACAAGATCGGCTTGCCCATCAGCTAGGGAAATATCACAGATTGATGAATGTTTAATGGATGTGAGATATTCGCAAGCACGAATGGGCCGCGGCGGCAGGAAATATGCCTCTCTAGCAAGCCGCCAACTTTGGTTACGCTAGCTTGATGACCCTGAAAGATTCCCCGTACCATTCACGCCCGTCATCATCCACGCGGCGCAGCCGGTCGCGCGCGCGCTGTTCGAGCAGGGCAAAATCCTTGATCTGGCTTTTGTGTTCACGTAGCGCCATCAGTTTAGTCTCAAGCGTGTCGCTCACATCTACCCAGGTGTTGGGCTCGTTGGTCAAAGAGATCCAAATCTCTTTTGGCGTGTGGGGCTGCCAGCCTGTTTGCAGCAGCTCTGGAAAGTACATGGGGTTGCCGGCTGCTGGGAAGATGGCATCCAGCGCCGCCGCGCCGATGACGCGATGGTCGTTGTGATTGATGTAGGCGTTGGCGCGAAAATATGTTGTGGGGTCGCAGGTGACGATGAGGTCTGGCTTGTGGCGTCGGATCTCGCGCACCAGGTCGCGCCGCAAGTCGGGCGTGTTGGCTAGCTCACCATCTTTGTAGTGCAGAAAAATCACCTCGCTCGCGCCAATAACCGCGGCGGCGGCGCGCTGCTCTTCCTGGCGGCTGACGCACAGGCTGTCGGGCGTCATGGCGGGGTTATCGCTGCCCTTGTCGCCGCAGGTCGCCAGCAGGTAGGTGACCCATTTGCCTTCGCAAACCCATTTAGCCAGGGTCCCTCCGCAAAAAAATTCGGGGTCATCGGGATGGGCCAAGATCACGAGAACATGATCCGTCAGAACATGGTCTATCATAACATAGCCTGTCATAAGCTAGTCGTTTGTTTGGTGGTTCAGTTGGTTGGGCCGTTGCCTGGCTGTCCGGGCCGTTTTTTGCGCCGCCGGCGTCGCCGCGAGGACTGGCCGCCTTTTCCTTCTTCTTGCTTGCTGTCGCCAGCAGTCTCTGGGGGCGCCTGGCGCGCTGGCTGTTCACGCTCTGCTTTGTGTTTTTTGCGCTGTTGCCTTTCTTGAATGGGGTAGGGCTTGGCCGTTGGCTCGGCTGGTTCTTCGCTAGGACGGCTGGCAGGTTGAGGGGAGGCCTCGATAGCTTCAATGGGGATAATGTCCTGGCGGGCCACCTCGAACTGCTGATCGCCCACATTGACCAGCACAGCTTCTTTGAGCGATAAAACATCAACAACTACACCCGGCCCGTGGGGTGTGCCAATTTGTTTGCCTCGTTTGGGCAATCCCTTGCGAGCTTGAACATATTGTTCATATTCATAGATCAGGCAGCAGCGCAACCGGCCGCACATGCCGGTGATTTCTTGGGGATTGAGGCTGATGCCTTGCTCTTTTGCCATTTTGATGCTGATCGAGCTGAAATCGGTTAAAAACTGGCTGCAGCAACGCAATTCACCGCATGCGCCATAGCCGCCCAGCAGCTTGGCTACATCGCGCGGGCCGATCAGTTTCAGCTCTATGCGAGCGCGGAAGGATTGAGAAACTTGATGTTTCAACGCTTGGGTGTCTACTTTGTCTTCCGCCGTATAGAGCAAGAGCAAGCGCGAGCCATCAAAACTGTATTCGACCCCCACCACTTTGAGCGGCAGATCCAGCTTGCGGGCGATTTGCCGGCAAGCCTCCAACGCTTCGGCTTCTTTGCTTTGCCAATAGTTGCGAACGGCCAGGTCGCGCCCGGTGGCGATGCGCTCAATGGGCTTGATGGATTCGAGCGCAACGTCAGAACCGGGCGGGGCAAGCGTCACGACTAGGCCGATTTGCCTGCCTCGCGCCGTTTCTACCACTACCAGGTCGCCCTTTTTAAGCGTTGGCAGGTCTGCTGCGTCAAAATGGTAGATTTTGCCGATGGCGCGAAACTGTACTCCCGCTGGCCGTTTCACTCTAGTTTGCGGCATGTAGACTCCCTATTCCATAAACAACCCGCCCTCACCGGAGGGCGGGTAACTTGCAAATTCAGGCAGACACAGCTATTCGCTCTTGGCTTTGTCTTTTTTCTTGGATTGTTCTTCGATCGCTTTGGCCGACGGATGAATTTGATAGTGATAGGTGTCGGTCTTGTTTAGCTTGTCTTTGGCAAATACCAACGCGTCAAATCGCTCGTAGGCGGCTAGCTCGTAATCGTGATCCATCTTGATCGAATCAAACGGGCAAAACTCGGCGCACAGGCCGCAGTTCATGCAGAGGGTAGTGTCAATCACAAACTCGGCCGATTCTGTTTTGGGGCGGCCTGTCTGCGGATCTTTGGCGCGCACAATCCAAATGCACTGCGGCGGGCATACCTTGGAGCAAATGCCGCAGCCGGTGCAGCGCTCTTTGCCTGTGGCTTCATCTATTACCAGGAAAGGAACATAACGAAAGTTCTCTGGCAGGGGCAGCCGCTCATCTGGGTATTGAACGGTATAGATGCCTACGGCTTTGTGCGCCTGCCGTTCTACCACGTGTTCTTGCCTGTAACGCCCGCCGCGAAACGTATAGCGCGCGTCGTCCACATAAGAATTGACAAAGCGCTTCAAGGTAACGCCCAATCCTTTAATCAAGCCAATACCATACATTAATTATTCTCCCGCTAATTGAAACGCAGAGCGCAGTTTTTTACGCCTTGCATTTTATCTATCCACTTCACCCATCACAATGTCAATACTGCCCGCAATGACAACCGCATCGGCAACCTTGGAGCCTATGCTCATCTCGGCCAGGGGGGTGAGGTTGATGAAAGCAGGCGCGCGAATGTGGTAGCGATATGGGTTAGGGCTGCCGTCGCTGACGATGTAAAACCCCAATTCTCCCTTGGGACCTTCCACCCGCCCGTAGGCCTGCCCGGCCGGCACTCGGGCCTGATATTGCTTCTTGCCGGTCTGAATCTCGCCTTGGGGAATTTGGTTGAGCGCCTGTTGCAAGATGCGGATGGATTGACGGATTTCTTCCATGCGCACAATGTAACGATCGAACAGGTCGCCGTTGGGCCGGGTGATTACATCAAACTCAAAGCGATCATAGATGCTATACGGGTCGGCCCGGCGCAAATCGTACGCCACATTAGAGGCGCGCAACATGGGGCCAGCCGCGCTATAGTTGATGGCCGCCTCGGTGGGCAAGATACCCACGCCGATGGCGCGCTCCTGAAAGATTTCATTGCTGGTCAGGTAGGCTTCAAAGTCGTCCATGATCCTGGGCAGCCGCTCAAACACCAGTTCTCGCGCTAGCCTTATAAACTCGTCCGAGATGTCATGAGCCACGCCGCCAAAGCGGAAATAATTGCACATCATGCGCGAGCCAGAGGCCATTTCAAACAGGTCGAGGATGCGCTCGCGCTCTTCCAGGCCGTAGACCGAGGGCGTGAATGACGAAACACCCAAATCGTTCCACAAAAAGCCAATGGCCACAAAATGGCTGACAATGCGGGTGAGTTCGGCCATAATCACGCGGATGTATTCGGCCCGCTCCGGCGGCTTGATGTTCATCAGCTTTTCCACCGCCAGGGCGTAGCCAAAATTGTTGGACATTGAGGTGATATAATCGAGCCGGTCGGTAAAGGGCATGTTCTGGACATAGGTGCAGCGCTCGCCGATTTTTTCGTGGTTGCGGTGCAGATAGCCCAACACCGGCTTGAGGTCCATAATCGTTTCGCCGCGCAGTCTGAGCACCATGCGGAAAACGCCGTGGGTGCTGGGGTGCTGCGGCCCCATGTTGACCACCACCGTGTCGGTGTGCAGCCCGCCCTCCCCATTGCCGCCGCCTTGCAGCCCGCTGTAGACGAGGGTCTCGGCCTCGGGGGTAAAGCCTTCGTCGGGCACCCAGCCGGGTGGATAATTCACATTGTCGTGCCAGGGCGCGCGGTCTTCTGCGCGGACATGGTTGCCATCGGGCCAGCGAGACTTGAAGGGCTTGGTGTCTTCTTCATAGTAGGCTTCTTTCCAATCCTTGCGCAGAGGATGCCCGGCAAAGCCTTCCCACATCAAAATGCGGCGCAAATCGGGGTGGCCTTCAAAGCGAATTCCCATCAAATCCCAGGCCTCGCGTTCTTGGAACTCGGCCCCCCGCCACACGGGAGTGACCGAAGGCAGGCTGGCCAGTTCGCGCGGCGTGCGCGCTTTAAAGACCAGCGGCCCGCCGCCACGCTCTGCGAGGCGCGAGACATGATACACAACTTCGAAATAGCCCTCTTTGATATAGTCTACATAGCTGAGCGCCGAAAGATAATTGTAGCTCATCTCGTCGCGCAGGTAGGTGGCTGCCTCGGTCAATTTGGCCGAGTCAATGACAACCCCCTCGTACTCGGCTGGTTTGACTGCTTCGCCAAAGCGTTCCACCAATTTCTGCGTGTCGGGCGAAAGTTCGGCTAGCGGAGCTGTTGTGGTTTTATCTGCCATGCGTTCGTTTCCCTCGTTATCTACTTTTCTTGTGTCTCGATAGTCACCGGCGCTTCTGCCCGCTTGGCTTGCAGTTCTGCCAAGCGCCGCAGGTCGAGCAAGTCTGCGCCCAAGATAGGCACCGGGATGCCCTCGGAAGCGCCCTTTTGATACCAGGGCACAGTGCGGATGGATTGGCTTTCCATTTTCTCAAACAGGGTGAGGAAACCGTGCAGCAACGCTTCTGGCTTGGGCGGGCAACCCGGCAGGTAGACGTCAACTGGAATGAATTTGTCTACGCCAGAGACTACATTGTACCCCTCTTTAAAAGGCCCGCCCGAGGTGGCGCATGCGCCCATCGCAATGACGTACTTGGGTTCTGCCATCTGGTTATACAGGCGCACGATTTGTGGCACCATTTTCTTGGTGACTGTGCCGGCCACAATCATCAGGTCGGCCTGGCGCGGGCTGGGGCGAAAAAGCTCCATGCCAAAGCGTGATATATCGTAGCGCGAGGCTGCCGTGGCAATCATTTCAAAAGCGCAGCACGCCAGGCCAAAACCCATCGGCCATGTGCTGCGCTTGCGCCCCCAGTTGTAGAGCTTGTCTAGGGTTGTAATGAGGATGTTTTGCCTCAACTCACCTGGAACATTCACACTTTGCGCATCATCTGTCATAGCAGATTTCCCTCCGCCAATATTCTGTGCTTGTTGACAATAGAGCATTTTACTATTGCTTGGCAAAATAGACAAACAACATAACTCGAACGTTGCAAATTGTAGCATAAAATTACGTAATTATCAAGATATTAATTTGACAAATTATATTTCGCGTGCTACAATTTTCGTAAGCTATAAATAAAGCCTGGGTGATTCGAGAGGGTAATTCAAATGCAAGTAACGAGAGAACATATACTCAAAATCCTACAGGAACGTGGTCAAGCTACTGTTGAGGAACTGGGCGAAGAGCTGCAGTTGACCTCGGCCACAATCCGCCATCACCTTGACACTTTGAGGGGAGAGGGCTTGATTGAAGCGCCCGCCATTCGCCGACGCACCACGCCTGGCCGGCCTCAATACATTTATACCTTGACCGAGGCGGCCGCTCAACACTTTCCCAAGAATTATGCCGGGCTGGCTAATATGATGTTTAGCGAAATTAAAGAGCGCATGCAGCCAGACGAGGTGGAGGAGGTGTTGCGCAGCATTGCCGGGCGTATTGCTGGCGAGTTCCCACCGGGACAAGCCGATGAGCCTTTTGAAAACAAGCTTGATCGCGTCCTGGATTTTCTCAACGAGAAAGGCTATATGGTGCACTGCGCCAAAAATGAGGGCGTGTATTCAATGCATGTGGTAAACTGTCCATATCGCGACGTGTCTCATACCCACGCGCAGTTGTGCAGAATGGATATGAGCTTGATTTCGCAATTGCTCGGCGTCACGCCGCAACGCGCGACTGAAATAGTAGATGGTGAAGGAGTGTGTATCTATCGTTTTACTGCGCCGGCTGTTTGAGGTTTAGGGTTTTGGGTTGTGTGCGGGATAAAAAATTTAAAATAAGGAGAAGTATACATGGTGACTGAAAGCACTGAAAAAGTGGCGACGGTTGAGCAGGTTCAAGAAGGGCCGGCTCTGTCTATCAGCGAATTGGCGGCTGGCAAATTGTTGTCTTTGTTGCAAGAACGGGACATGCCCAATCATGGCTTGCGGGTGTTTGTGCGCGGCGTGGGCTGTTCGGGGTTGCAATATGGCCTGGCTTTTGACAACAACCCAGACGCCTCTGATATTACGATTGAAAGCTTGGGCGTCAAGCTGTATCTGGATTCGACCAGCTCGCAATATATGTGGGGATCGCAGATTGACTTTATTGAAACTCCAGAGGGCGGCGCGTTTAGCATCAACAATCCCAATGCGGCGCAATTTAGCAGCGGCTCTAGCTGTTCTGGCAGCTGTAGCGGCTGTGGCTAGTTTGGCGCACTAGATCAAGATGAGCGGATGCGCAGTTCCCATCCGCTCGTTCTTTTTTCGTACTTTTATATCTTGGTTGTCCAAATGTAATTAATGAGGGGAGTATTAACCTCACCCATCTCCACCCCATATGGGAGGGGTTAGGAGAGGTCAAGCTAACCACTAACATTTGGGGGACTAGCCTTTCGAGAGAGCAAAATGCTGAAACGTTTTTGGCCCAGGGCGGCCAAGCCCCAAGGCCCCCGGCGCTTGTGGCTTGATTTGGGCGACCTGGGCGACCTGGTCAACCCCGCCGGTCCACACGAGCAGTGGCAAGACCATGGCATGGGCCTGCTGCGCACCATCCTTCACCAAAACGGCCTAGAGACCGAGATGTTTTCTATCCGCGCCTGCACCTCGTGGGACCAGGTCCGCCGCAGGCTGGCGGGATACGATATGTTGCTGATGAACGTGCGCAGCTATACCTATCCAATCGCCTATCGCTCGGCCCAGCTTTTTAAAGAGGTCAATCCTGCCGGTCTGATCATCACAGGCGGCATGCACGCCACAGTGGCGCTCGACGAGATGGTGGAGGTGGAGGTTTTTGACAAGATTTGCCAGGGGCCGGGCGAAAAGGTCATTGTAGACCTGGTTCGCGATCCCCAGGCCTATCCTCGGGTGATTCAGGGGGTGGGGGCCAAAACAATGGCCGAGTGGCCCATGATTGACCGGACCTTGTGGCCCAAGCCTGCCAGTTGGAAGCTAAGACACAAGTTCAATTGGCCGTTGGAGCCAGAATGTGGCTGGGGCCCGCCGGCTGTGGCGACTATCCTGACCAGCCGGGTGTGCCCGTGGCAATGCGTCTTTTGCAATGAAAGCTCGTACATTGCCAACATGGGCCGCCGCCCGGTAGAGATGGTGATTGACGAGCTCAACTATCTGGATAAAAAATACGGGCCGCTTGGCTCGGTGGTCATCCACGACTCAATGTTCTTTCAACATCCCTCCTGGCTGCAAGAGTGGATTGAAAAGTATCCCCGCAAGGCCAACAAGCTTTGGCCTTATTGGGCGGCGGCGCGCGCCGATACGGTGCGGCAGTGGCCCGATTTATTTGCGGCGCTGGTCAAGGAAACCAATTGGACGACGATTTCGATTGGCTTTGAATCGGGCAGCGACCGGGTGCTAAAAATTCTTAACAAGGAATGCACCGAGGAAGACAATTATTTTGCCATAGACTTGCTCAACAAACTTGGCGACGAGCTAGAGCGCCAGGGCCGGCCGGCGCCCGTGTTTTGGTCTAATATTATGCTGGGCATCCCAGGCGAGACGCGTGAAGATGCTTTCAAGACCATGCGCATGGTCAAGTATATGCGCCGGGTGCTGCCTTCGATTGCTTTTTACGCGCCTTATCCTGGCTCGGCCTTGGGCTATCAACTCATCGCCGAAGGCAAAAGCCTGATGACGCGAGAAAATTACCACCGCTTTCCCGACGACGAAAAGGTCAAGGGCATTGATTATCAATTCTATCGAGACTTGCTGGCCGGCAAGTACGATGACGAGGTTAACCGCGGCCTTTCGGCTCTGGAGCAGCAAAGGGGCGGCGTGCTTTCGGGGGCATTGACCAAAGCGTAAACAGTATGAGCAGTTTCAGCAATCCTCACTATATGTACCTGTTTGCCATGAAAAACGGCAAGAAGAAATTGGCCTATGGCCACTCTCCTCAAGATGCGCTGGATATCCTGCGGCTCCGCCTGGCCGATGACGAGATGGCCCAGATTATGCCCGATGACTGGATCAAAATCTCGCAGCGCAAGCTGCACGAGTACGTTCACTTGCTAGGTTGACTGGCGCTGCCATTTCGCTGTGGTAAAATAGAGACAAGCTCAATGACCTCAGATGCTACAACTCTTCAAGACAAGCTAAAACGGGTTCATCGCTTGCTGCTCAGGGCTTATGGCGAACCAGTACGGCAGGCGCTTGACCCTGTTGCGGAACTAGTCTCTACCATTCTGAGCCAGAGCACCACCGACATGCTGCGCGATCGGGCCTTTGACGCGCTCAGGCTTAAATTCCCCACCTGGGAGCAAGCGCGCGACGCGCCGGTAAAGCAGGTGATAAAAGCCATCCAGATGGCCGGGTTGGCCCGGCAAAAAGGTCCGCGCATCAAGGCTGCCTTGCAGCGCATTACGGCCGAGCGGGGCGAGTTGAGCCTGGACTTTTTGGCCGATTGGCCGGTGGACGAGGCCCGCGCCTGGCTGATGTCGATTGAAGGCGTGGGGCCTAAAACGGCTGCCATTGTGTTGTTGTTTTCGCTCAACCGGCCGGCTTTTCCGGTGGATACGCACATCCACCGGGTGAGTACCCGCTTGGGACTGATCTCGCCCAAGACCAGCCCAGAAAAAGCGCACAGCAGCTTGGAAGGATTGGTTCCGCCCAAGTGGTATTATTCGTTGCATCTCAACTTGATCGCGCACGGGCGACAGGTCTGCTCGGCCCGACGCCCGCGGTGTGAGCTTTGCCAGTTGAGCAAGTGGTGTGATGATTTTGCCCGCCGTCAATCTGATAACAGGTGAGCGTGATGCCAGCCCAAAAAAACAAGCGGTTTGGATTGTTGTTGTACCAGCGATATCACCAGATCAACAGCGGCGTGAGCGTGTTTTTGATGGGCTTGGGCGTTGTCATGTTGGCCGGGACGGGCGCGGCCTGGCTGTGGTGGAAAGAGGTAGGCGCTGACGGCCTCCGGGCGCTTTTTTGGAGCGCACTGGCCTTTTTGGTGTTGGGGCTGCTGCGTTTTTTGTTTACCCTCGCGGTCAGCAAAATCACCTATGTAGAATGCCGCCCAAAATCACTCAAAATCCAAACGACATTTTTGCCCCTGGTTATCTCTTATCGGCGCGTTGTCGATACGCGCCCTTCTGCGCTGCGCGAGATCTTTCCGCCCGAAGAGCAAAAACGCAATCGCGATTTGTTAGAGGCGCATTGGGGCGATACGGTGGTGATTGTAGACGTTAATGGCTTTCCTATGCCAGTCAAGTTCATGAGGGTAATGATGGGGCCATACTTTTTCACGCCCGATGGCAACGGGCTGGTACTGCTGGTTAAAAACTGGATGGAGTTGAGCCAGCGCCTGGACCAGGCCCTGACACAGTATCGCGGCCAACGCGGCACCGCGGTGTACCAGCCCCGGCGCTAGCAGCCTGCCGGAGAGCAGGCTGGCATCCCTACACCTGCACTTGCGCCAAGCGCCAGCGCAGGTGCAAGTGTGCCAGCCCGCCAACACATAGGGATGCGCCGCGGTGTACCAGCCCC
The DNA here is from genome assembly GCA_041740315.1 of Thermoflexales bacterium. Taxonomy (GTDB): domain Bacteria; phylum Chloroflexota; class Anaerolineae; order Fen-1058; family Fen-1058; genus JBGSMF01. The sequence goes on along the minus strand of JBGSMF010000331.1, from coordinate 5,934 downwards.
GGCGCTAGGCGATTGTTTGACAAGTGTGGTACAATAATCTTATCTGACGTTAGGAGGCTGATTTGCCCACAGAATTCAACCTGCAAAAGCTGATTGTTGATGTGTTTGCCCCCGAACAAGGCGAGCGAGTGACCGTGCTGACGGATGTGCCGCGCACCGGCTTGCTGGATTTGCCGGCGTGGGTTGAACGGCGCCAGATGGCCTCTGAATGGCAGCAGGCCTTTGTGGCCGTAGGCGCCAGGTTGGGGTTTTCGGTCAACCCCTTGCTGACTTTTGAAGCGACCGGCGCTAACAATTCTCCCCTGCCAGAGCGCGGCCATATGGGCGGTTCGGTCGTGCGCATCATTGATATTTTGGAAGCAACCACCCTGGCTGTAGCCATCACTGAATTTTCTGCCACGGCTACGCTGATGGAATGTGCCAAGCAATTTCCTGATTTTCGCGCGGCCAGTTTGCCCATGCTGGCCCGCCGCATGGAACAGACGGCTCTGGCTGCCGATTATTCGGTGATTGGCCCCCGCACGCGCTACCTGGCCGAAAAGCTAGATGTGGCCCAGGCGGCTCACATTCGCTTTGATACCGGGCACACCGTCACCTTTGACCTGCGCCATCGCCGCGCGCACATGGACGATGGCATGTGCCCGCGCAGCAAGCCGGCGGGGCGCGTGATCAATTTGCCCAGCGGCGAGGCGTACATTGCCCCTTACGAGGGCGAAATCCACGGCGACCGCAGCCGGACGAGCGGGCAAATCCCGGTGATGGACAGCGGCGAGTTGGTCATATTTCGCGTGGTTCAAAACCGCATCGTGGAGATTGAAGGGATGGGCGCCCGCGCAGCCGAACTGCGCAACTATTTTGCCCTAGACCACGCCCGCCGCAACATTGCCGAGCTGGGCCTGGGCTGCAACGACGCCGCGGTGGTATGGGGCAACATATTGGAAGATGAAAAGGCCGGTTTTCATTGGGCCTATGGCCGCAGCGAGCACATTGGCGGCACGGTGGGACCGGCGGCCTTTTTGAACCCCGGACACATTATCCACCAGGATATCGTCTACGCCAAGGGCAGTCCCATTGTGGTCTCTAGCCTGACGCTAGACCTGGGCGAAGGCTTGTTTGAAGAGATTATGCGCGACGGCTGGTATGTGAATATATAGCCGGCCAAATGGCAAGACACTGAGAAGCCGGGTTTCTCACCCACCCTATCGGGCGGGCCAGGGAGAAACCCGGCTTTTTGGTTAGGAGGAAAGACTTGTCTGCTCTTTTTGGAAAAAGGTTGCTCTGGCTGTTAGCGACGATGAGTATTTTCGCGCTGCTTGCCAGCGGTTGTTCGGCAATTGAGATCCCACAGTTCACCAACAAGATTACGCCTACTCGATCACCCCTCCCTGCCTGTGAAAGCAGCGAGTTTTTGCTGCCCCAGAGTGTATTGGTGGCTGCACAAGAACTGGATCGTGATGATTATCGCGATCATTACTTTGATCGCTTCGAAAAGCAGCATGGGTGGCTCTCAGTGCATCTTGACCTGCCGCAATCCGCCATCCGATATGCCGATCCTATACCCTTTCGACTTACAATCATTAATGAAAAGGACTATCCAGTCATCTTTGTTCGGCCTGATGACATTTCATTTCGATTTCATCCTAATATTCAACTTCGGCTCCGTGTGGAAATGATCTCCTTTGCGGGTGAGAGGATTAGTCCTCGGACCGTTACTACGGTTGATACGATCTATATTCCCCCGCCCCCGGAGCGATTTTCGATGCTTCCTCCTGAGAAGAGTTGCATTATGGACTTGCAGTTGATGTGGAATGAAACGGTTTTGCCACTGGAGGAACCTATTCCTCCAGGAGACTATCGGATGAGTGTAACCTTACGGCAACTTGACCTGGGGCCGCGCACTAGAGAATATGGGGATTTGGATATTGGTGCGTGGGTTGGGGCCACAGAACCATCAAACGTGGTCACTGTAACGATCCAGCCACCGGCGCAGTAGAGGAGAGGTCATAACCCCGAAGGGTTTCTCAAAACCCTTTGGGTCTGCTTTTCCCTACGGCTCGAACACCACCACTTCTTTGCCTTGCAACTTGTCCAGGATTTTGTCGGTGATCAGCGCCAGGTGGTGGTCATTGCGGACATAATCCAGGCTGTCGGCCGGCACGGTGAGCACCGGGCAGAGCGAAAAATTGGCCGTCCATTCTTCATACAGTTGATTGAGCTGTTCCAGGTAATCGGCCGAAATTTCGCGTTCGTAGGCGCGCCCGCGCTGCGCAATGCGCTGTTGGAGCGTGGGCAAGCTGGCGCGCAGGTACACTACCAGGTCGGGCGGCGGCAGGAACAGCGTCAACACTTCGTACAGCTCTCGATAGCTCTTGTAATCTCGATCGCTCATGTTCCCCTGGCGGTGCAGGTTGCCGGCAAATATCTCGGCGTCTTCGTACACGGTGCGGTCTTGCAAGACCGAGCCGGGGTGGTCTAGCAGCGCGCGGTGATGGCGCAGCCGGCGCGAAAGGAAATAGACCTGGCTGTGAAAACTCCACCTGGGCATGTCCTGGTAGAAATCGGCCAGGTAAGGGTTTTCTTCCACCGCCTCGTAAAATGGCTCCCAGCCCAGGCGCTGCGCCAACAGGGCGGTGAGGGTAGATTTTCCAACGCCTATATTTCCCGCTACGGCCACAAAATACTTCATAGTCTTTTCCCTGCTAGAGATGATGATGGTATGATGATTTAGGCCAGCAACGCCGCAACTTGGGCCAAGATGGCCTCGGCCACGGCGGTCTTGCTCATCAGCGGCAAATCCTGGCGCGTAAAGCCGGCCTTACTGGCGGGGTCGGCCCGCAGCAAAATAACGCGATTGGTGTCTACGGCAAAGCCGGCGTCGGCGGCGCTCACGTCGTTGGCGGCAATGAGGTCTAGTCTCTTGGCTTGCAGCTTGACGGCGGCGTTATCTATCAGGTTTTGTGTTTCGGCGGCAAAGCCCACCACCACCTTGGGTCCAGTGCCTTTATCGCGCATTTCTTTCACCGCGGCCAGGATATCGGGTGTGCGTTCCAGTTCGAGCGATAGCGTGGCGACACCAGCGGTCTTTTTAATCTTGTGCTCGGAGGCCTGGGCCGGCCTGAAATCTGCCACGGCGGCGGCCATCAGCAGCGCATCGGCCTTGGCGCAAGCGGCCAGCACGGCGGCGCGCATTTGCTCGGCAGAGCCTATATCTATGCGCTGCGCGCCGATGGGCGTGGGCAGTTGGGCAGTCGCGCCTGCAACCAGGGTCACCTGCGCGCCGCGGTCTAGCGCGGCCTGCGCCAGCGCAAAACCTTGCTTGCCGCTAGAGTGATTGCCCACATAACGCACCGGGTCGAGCGGCTCTTGCGTGCCACCGGCGGTGACAATGATGTGCTTGCCGGCCAGCGGGCCATTTTGTGCCAGCGCCAAGCGGGCATGGCCCAGAATTTCAGGTGGCTCGCTCATGCGGCCCATCCCTACCAGGCCAGAGGCCATGCGCCCGGCTGCCGGCCCCACCACCAGCGCCCCGCGCTGGCGCAGTGTTTCCATATTGGCTTGCGTTGCGCTATTTTCCCACATGCCTACATCCATTGCCGGGGCAATGAGGATGGGGCAGCGGGCCGCCAAGGCCACAATGCTCAGCAGATTGTCGGCAAGGCCGCCGGCCAGCTTGGCCAGCGTATTGGCCGTGGCCGGGGCGATGATGACCAGGTGAGCTTGTTGGCCCAGGGCCACGTGCGGCACGTGCATCGAATGATCCCACAGATCAGCGTCGGTGAACACTTGGCGGCCGGTCACACCGGCAAAGGTCACCGGCCCCACAAAGCGCTTGGCCGATTCGGTCAAGACCGGATCAAGCAGCGCGCCGGCCTGGGTCAGTTTGCTGGCCAGGTCGGCCACTTTATAAGCGGCAATGCCGCCGCACACACCCAGCACAATGCGTTTATTTTGAAAGAGTGATATAGGCTCCATTGCTAAACTCCACAAAGTTGCTCACTCTGGATTGGCGTATTCAAGATTGACATTCCAGTAACCCGCGTCAAGCAGAAAACGCTTTAGCTCCTGGCCGGCTTTTTCTTGAGCCATTTTCAAAATGCCTCTTTCGATGGCGGCCTCTCTGGCATATTGCTGAGTGAGTTGCTGCGCCTCTACCGTCATGGCGGCTACCTGGGTCTCACAGCCGGGAATCCAGGTGGGAGTGTCTTGCGCCACCAGGCGGCTGTTTTGCGTATCGAGCACCACGTTCAATATTTCCGCGGGCGGCACGGTGATGGTGATAGTAGCCAGGTCGGGAAAGCCGTCGTTGGTCACGGTGATGCTGGCTGTGGTAATTTTGCCCAGGTCCACCCCGGCTACAACGTCATAGTAGGCCAGGTAGGTGATACGCTCGGTGCAGAGGCCGCCAATACCGCCGACGCGGGTGATTTCTTGGTCGTTGACAAAGTTCATAATGACCGTCTCTAGCTTGGCGCGGGTGCGGATGGCATTGATGACCAGCGGCCCAGTGCGGACAAATTGGGTGGGGGTGGGGAGGGGGGTGGGAGCGGGGGCCAAAGGAAAAGTGAACGTAGAGCTTGAACAAAAAGCCACCCCCGCTACGATAGCGCCAATGGTCACCAGAGCGAGAAGCAGTATGATAGGAAATGAACGTTTTTTCATTGTTTCACCAAACACCTATCCAACATCAATTGCTGATCTATTTGGGGGAAAATGACATCTAGTCGGGTCTATTATAACCCCCCATGCACAAAACGTAAAATACCCCGGACTGCTCACCCTCCCGCAGGTTACAATAAACCTGCGGGAGGGTAGGTTGGACCGGAGTAAAACACCCTTTCGCAGACGGCGCGAATGTGGTAAGATTGATACACTTGGCCGAGGGGATAGTATGACACAATTGCTATTCATTCGTCACGGAACCAACGATTCACTAACACAGAACAAGCTGGTTGGCTGGCTGCCCGGGATAAATCTGAATGATGAGGGGCGGGCGCAGGCCCAGCGTTTGGTGACGCGCCTGGAGGGTGTGCCCATTGCGGCCATTTATTGCAGCCCCTTGGAGCGCGCGGTGCAGACCGCCGAACCTTTGGCGCAGGCGCGCGGGCTAGAGATACAAGTGCGCCACCGCTTGGGCGAAACGCTCATCGGCGATTGGTCGGGGGGGAACATTGCGGAACTAGCCAAGACAGAAACGTGGCAGCTTTTTCAGCAATGTCCCAGCGTCACTCGCCTGCCGAATGGCGAAACAGGGCAAGAGCTACAGGCGCGCGCGGTGGCCGAGCTAGATGCCATTTGCGCGGCGCACCCTCAAGACACGGTAGCGGTTTTTTCGCACGCCGACGTGATCAAGGCCATCGTCGCCTATTATGCCGGCATGCACCTGGATCATTTCCAGCGGCTGGTTGTTTCGCCGGCTTCGGTGAGCGTGGTAAGAGTGGGCGGGGGGAGGCCGCGCGTTTTTCGATTGAACGACGTGGGGCGGGTAGACGATTTGGTGGAAGGCGACAAGTAAAAGAGGACTAGCAGATGTCAGATTCTGTGGTTGATCTCAACCCGGTCACGCGGATCACGGCTGGCGCAATCGGCGAGCCGGGGCAGCGCGTGTTTTACATCCAGGCTCGCCAGGGCAGCGCGTTGGTGACTTTGCTGTGCGAAAAAGAGCAGACCCAGGCGCTGGCCATGGGCATTGAGCAGATTTTGATGCAGTTGGCCCAAAAGGACCCTGATAAGGTGGGGCCGATTGATGAAGTGTTGGCGCAAGACATGTCTTTGGAAGAGCCGCTTGATCCCTTGTTCCGAATTGGGCAGATGGGCCTGGGCTATGACGAAGAGCGCAATTTGCTGGTGTTGGTGGTGCAGGAATTGCTGCCAGAAGGCCAAGAGACAGTGGCGGTTTTGGTGGCTCGCTTTTGGTTTTCGCCGGTGCAGGGGCGC
>JBGSMF010000330.1:0-29598 GCA_041740315.1 Thermoflexales bacterium | reverse complement strand
GCAGGCTGGTAGGCTCGTAGTGCGCGCTTCAGCGCGCTAAAGCGCGCACTACGAACGGCCCTCTCCGACAAGCTCCTAGTGACGAATTGCCCGCCACCTGCCAGGTGACGGGCAATTTGGAAGTGGGGTGAGTGAGCCTTTGTATCGTGGGCAGAGTGTTGTATAATTGCGGTGTAGAGGAGTTTCAGTAACTTATGCCTGCCCAAGCAATCTACGACGAACCCGACTATGCGCGCGACCTGCGTAACGTGATGTTGTCCGGTATCCTCAGCGTGCTGGCCCTGAGCATGCTGGCCATCGTGGGCGTGCCCACCCGCATTTTGAATATCCCCCTGGCTCCTAATATGCTTGTGGCCGGAGCGGGGCTGGTCGTGGCCTTGTTGGGACTGTTGGGACTGCAGCTCAAATGGCCGCTGCGCGAAATTGCCTGGGATACCATGGCGGCCTGGACGGTGGTGATTACGCTGGCCATTCACTTTACGGGCGGGCCGCAAACCCCCATGCCGGCCCTGTATGTGTTGCTGGCTGTGGCGGCTTCATTTTTGCTGGGCCGGCGCGACGCATTGGTGCTGGCTTTGTTTGGCCTGGCCAGCTATGCGCTGGTGTTGGCGCTGGAATACACTAATTTGCTCCCCATCGTGCAAATTTGGAACATGCCGTTCGAGCCGCGCGGGCGCGAGTTGCTGCTGATTGTCAATCTGATCACGGTCGCTGCCCCCACCTTGGTGGCGGCCTTGTTGGCCGGCACGCAAACCGAGCGCCTGACCGAGCGCAATCGCCAGAGCAATGAATTGCGCCAGCAGGCCCTGGAACGTCTGTCGAGCGTGCAGCAGGCCAATCGCCAAATGCGAGCGCTGCAAATCAGCCTGTCTACGTTCCAATCGGTGCTGGAACTGGACGAAACCTTCAAGCGCATTGCTACTGCCGTGTGTGGGTTGGGCTATACCATGGCTTATATTGCCACTTATGATGAGCAACATGATTGCTTGCGCGTTGGCGCATCTGTGACGACCCTGCCAGCCGAAACGGTCAAGGCGACCGAGGCGCTGTCGAGCCAGCCGTTGGCAAGCGCCACCTTTACGCGCGCCGATTCAGACAATATTGGCGTGCGGGCGTTCTTGTCTGGCGATATGCTGACCACCCAAAACTTGTATGATTTTTATCGCCCGCTGGTGACCGAAGAGGTGGCCGGCCAAATTGCCCAGATGATCAAGTTTGGCTGTGGAGCCTCGATGCCATTGCGTGTGGAGGGGCGGCCGGTGGGCAATCTGTTTGCCCTAACTTCACGGCCAACGCTTTCGGAAGCAGATTTGATTTTGTTGCAGGCCTTTGCCGACCAGGCCGGGGTGGCATTGGAGCGCGCCCAATTGTTCGCCCAGGTCAGGCGCGGTCGAGATCACTTGCAAGCCGTGCTCAACTCTACGCTCGATGGCATTGTCATGGTAGATCAAGGGCGGTGCCTTACCGTGGCTAACCCGGCCGCCATCAGTTGGCTAGATATGGAGGCCGGCCAATTAGAGGGCGCTACGCTAGATGATGTGCTGGCCCGGCTTGGACAGCGCGCCGGGCTGGATGAGGCTGCGCTGCAAGCCTTGCAGACCGAGTTTGCCGGGCAGTGCAATACCTCGATGCGACACACGTTTGATATTGCCGGCCCGCCGCGCCGCTGCCTGGAACTGGTGTGCTGGCCGGTCTCTGGGCAAGCGGCCAACGAGGCGGGGATGTTGATGGTGCTGCACGATATTACACACCAGAAAGAGCTAGAGGCTTCGCGCGAAGAGATGACCCACATGCTGGTGCACGATTTGCGCGGCCCGCTCAGCAGCACCATCGCCGGCCTGTATTTGGCCAGAGACATGGTGCACATTGACACCGATACCACCGTCAAGTCAATGGGGTTGGCGCTAGATAGCGCAGAACGATTGCTGGAATTGATCAACTCGCTGCTGGATATCTACAAGCTAGAGGCGGGCGGCCTGCCGTTCGAGTTATCGCAGGTGGACCTGGCCAAGCTGATTCCTGAAAGCATCAAGCCGTTCGAGTCTACTGCGCAAGGCGACGCAATAGAGTTGTTGTCTCAGGTGGAGGTAGGTTTGCCAACGGTGACGGCTGATGCGGGGGCCATCCAGCGGGTGTTGAGCAATCTGGTGGATAATGCGCTCAAGTTCACTCCTCAGGGCGGTCGGGTGCTTGTGCGCGCACAAAGCCTTGAGGGGGTGACTCACGTCAGTGTTGCCGATAGCGGCCCAGGCATTCCCATCGAAGTGCGCTCGCACATTTTTGAAAAGTTTTCTCAGGTGAAAGGGCAAAAAGGCAAGCGACGCGGCACCGGCCTTGGCTTGACCTATTGCAAGTTGACCATTGAGGCGCACGGCGGGCGGATCTGGGTGGATTGTCCGCCACAGGGAGGCAGTGTGTTTACATTTGTGCTCCCGCACAATGAATCACCAAATCCCTAGCAGGCTGTCGGAGAGCGGGCTGGTAGGCTCGTAGTGCGCGCTTCAGCGCGCTAAAGCGCGCACTACGAACGGCCCTCTCCGACAAGCTCCTAGACACATAGAGGCAGTATGGCAGGATCAACGTTTGAATTGGGTTTGACACGGTTATGGTACTTGATCGGCGATTGGGAGGGCGCTGGCGAGGCGGAAGACTTTGGCGTCCGCGTTCAAGCCAGGTTCGAATGGACGCTTAACGATCACTTTATCGCCGGGTTCATCGAGATGCGCGATTCAGGCTCTGAGCAGGTGTTGAGCACCGAACACGTTTACATGTACTATGACCGCGCCGAAAAGGGAGTGGTGGGGCTGTTCTTTTCCAGCGATAGCGCCGTTGAGCGGGCTGTGGGGCATGTGGATACCGTGGGGCGATTGGTGATGACAACCACCGATCTGAGTTGTGTGCCGCCTGGTTTCCCGCGCTCTGCAATGCGCCGGACGTTTCAACTGGTCAGCCAAGATCAGTGGACCTATACAATAGAAATGGATTCGGGCAATGGCCTGGTGCACTATATCACTATTCAGATGCGCCGCAAGCCCTTGCCCAAAAAAAACAGCGGCAAAAGCAAGTAAGCGTAACTAGTTTCAACCATTTGAAACACCCCCTTTTCATTCAAGGTGTTGGCGCAGGGGGCTCTTCGGGCAATTTGGGGCCAACCTTAAAGATGGCCTGCCAGGGTAGATAATGGGTATAAACCTGATCCTCGTGCAAAATTACCCCGTCGCGCTCGACGGTGCGCCGCACAATGACATCTGCCCCGTCTACAGCCCAATCCACCTGCTGCACGCTGCCTGCCGGTAGGCTGGGATCGTCCTCGTAAATATCTGGCCCATGCGCCACCACGTTATAGACCTCTGGAGTTCCAATGGTGACTTGGCGGCCATCTGAGCTGCTATAGAACTTGAACGTAAGCCGGCCTTCTGTTTCATTGGTATAGGTCTCGATCAGCAAATGATACGGCGTGTCGTTGGTGAACTTGAAATCTACCAATGGCGCAAAGACAGTGGCGTCTAGCCCGGGGCCAAAACCTTTTTCGTACCAGCTCACACGATAGGCGTGCGGCCATCGCTCGACGATGGGAAAGCCGGCCTGGAAAGCTGCCCGCATGACCGTGGTAGACACCTGGCACACGCCGCCGCCCACTCCCTTGATGGTGCGCCCTTCGTAAATGATCAGGCCTTCTTCGTAGCCTTCATTCAGGCTAACATCGCCCAGGTAGTAGTTGAATGAAAATGTTTCGCCGGGCGCAAGGATGACGCCGTGAAACTTGGAGGCGGCTACCTTGATGTTTTTGATGCGGGCCGCCGACGAGCCTTTAAAGTATGTGATTCCCTCGGCCACCAAACCGGTGATGCCAATGTCTTGAGGCGCTAACCCATCGTAATATTTGGCCTTGATCGGGCGAAAGACCAGCGGCACGCGCCGGTTATCGGTAAAGGCTTGTTGCATAATTTGCCCCACCATGGCCTGGCTATCCAACTCGCGCCCATCTACGCTGCTGACAAGGGGGGCAAGTTTTTGGGTTTCGTCGTCAAATATGTAGCGGCCGTCAACGGCGGGCAGGGCAACATCTGGCGCAAGAGGGTCCACAATAGCCCGTAGCTGGTTTTCATCTAGCTTTACCTGAATCTGGTCTTGGACACGACGCAAAGAAACCATCTGGGCCAGCGCGGCAGGCTCTATGGGCCACGTCCTGAGTGTTTCACCGTTTGGCCCCAGCTCTACCAATTCGATGGGGTGGCTGAGCAGTTGCTGCACTTCTCGGGCCGGCAAAGTGACCTCGGCCAGGCTGGGCTGCACAGGATGAACCGGCAGCACAATTTCTGCCGACTGCATGGCGTGGATGGTGTCTTGCATGGCAATGATGACCGGTTCAGGATCCAGCTTGCGCCCGGTGACGGCGGGTGTAGTGATGACTGTCGTCCCTTCCAATCGAATACCGGCGTCTTGGGCGGGTTGGTTGACGGTTACCGCCAGATTGCCCAGGTAGGCGCGCGCAGCGGCCGGATTAAAGACGACGATGGGCGATAGGTTATACCCATTGCGCCACAGCTCTGCCTGGCTTTGCAGCCGCTCGGCCAGGTTGCCGGTGCGCCCAAGGTTAAAAGCCCGGCTGACCACCTTGTCGGCGTCCAGGCGGGCGCCCACTTCGGACGGGCGCACTTGCCACACCTGCTCGCCATCGCGCAGAGTCAACGCCGGCTGCGAGGTATAGGGAAAGCTTTGCTCTACCAACCCTACAGCCTGCTCGTAGGTCAGCCCGCTCAGATCGGTTTGCCACACCGTAATTCCAGGATAAATGCGGTTGGCATAGCTTAACTCGAAAGCCAGCACAAGCAATGTGGCGGCGACAATAATCAGGGCCACCAACACGGGGGGAATCCAAAAAGCCCAATGGGTTGAAGCGCGCTGCGCGCCAGTATTATTTGATCTTATCGGTTGCGTCATCTCAGCCATTTATTTTACCTTACAGCTCAATTCAATTCATTTAACGATACAATCTCATCCCTGGTTCCGGTCCTCTCGTACAGCTATGCCAGTCCGCCAACGTATGGGGATACGTTGGCTACGTTATTTCCGATAAACTCTATTCTGCCGGTTCCTTGACGAGCGCCAGCAGTTCAGAGTGAATCGGCCCATTGCTGGCGATGCAGCCGGCCTGGGTGTAGGTCCAGTCGGTTCCAGAGGGAGTAGTGAGTGTGCCGCCGGCCTCGTGGATCATCAGGCCTGCCGCTGCGCCGTCCCACGGCTGGAGCGCCAGGTGAAAATAACCATCGAGCCACCCGGCAGCCACATAGCACAGCGCCAGGGCCGCCGAGCCGATGGCGCGGATTGTCCCGGCAAGCGGGGCAACCCGGCTCAAGCTGGCAATCACCTGGCTGCGCACAGCCGGCAGGCGAGCCCAATCCATGCCAATCACCGCCTGGGCGATGTGGGCGCAGTTGCTCGCGCGCAGCGGTTGCCCATTCAGGCTGGCGCCGGCTCCGCGTTCGGCGGCAAACAGGTGGCCGCGCAGCGGGTCAAACACAGCGCCAACCACCGGCTGGCTGCTCTCAACCGCTGCAACCGATACGCAGAAATTGGGCAAGCAGCGAGAATAGTTGACTGTGCCATCCAGCGGGTCAATGACCCAGACCCAATCGTTGTTTGTGTCGGTTGAGAGGCCCTCTTCAGAAAGCAGCCCGTGTTCGGGAAAATGCTGGCGGATGGCGGCGATGACGGCATCTTGGGCGGCCGTGTCGGCATCGGTCACAATATCGCGCCAGCCTTTCAAGCGCACCTCTCGCGCTGCATGGAATCGCTCCAACAGCACCTGCCCACCGGCACGGGCGGCCAATTCGGCCACGCTGCGAATCATGGCGCGCCGCCTTGCAGGGCAGCGTTGGCGGCTTGTTCGGCCTGGTTCAACGCTTCTTTGGGGGCCATCCCACCGGCTACCGCGCGCATGGCTTGCAGAACAATCTTGCCAACGTCGTCCCACTTGGCAATGCTAGGCTCTGGGCGACCGTATGGAGCAAGCTCGATCACGCGCTTGAAGGTCGGTTCCAGGTCTGGCTGCGCTTCTAGGGTGGTGATGGCCGAGCGTCGCAGCGGCAAGGTATAGTTGGCCGATGCCCAACGTTGGGTCTGGCTGGGTTCAGAAAACCAGCGTATGAACAGCCAGGCGGCCAGTTGGCGGTCGGGGTTGCTTTTGAACAGCGTCCAGTTTTGGCCGCTCAGGGGGGTAATGGGAGCCTCTCCATTGTGCGGCAGCGGCGATACTCCCCAGCGAAATATAGAGCTCTTGCCAATGATTGTGTGGTAAGCGGGCAGGGCGCTGCTGGGCACGATATTGAACAGGACCTTGGCGTTGGTAAAATCGCCCCGATCCCAATCGCGACCGGGGGCGGTGTAAGCGCATTTCGAACTATAGGCATCGCGCAAGGTGCGCATGGCCCTTTCGCCTTCCGGCGTGTTAAAGAGCACTCGGCTGCCATCTTGGCTCAGCAGCTCTTGGCCTCTGGTCAGCATCATTGCCGAGAAGGTTGGCACATCGGCTACGAATGCATAGCCAAAGGTATCGGGCATGGTATCGCCATCGGTATCGGCCATGGCCTGGGCGCATGCCTGGTTAAATATTTCCCAGGTTTGGGGCGGGTCCTGGTAACCGATGCTGCGCAGCCAGTCTACATTGTAGACCAGCACCATTGCGTCTGGCCCAATGGGAAAACTTGCAAGTTGGTTGCCTAGTTGTGGGTTGCGTTCGCCTTCTAGCAAGCCTGGCAGGAAATCGTCCAATTCGGCGCGGGTCAGGCCGGCCTGGGGAGAACTGATATAATCATCGAACGCTATCACGTCTGCGCGCGCTGCATACGCGGAAGCGTGCTGAGGGTAAAGCACAACCAGGTCGGGTGTTGCGCCACGCTGTAGGGCGCTATCTAGCCGCTCTCGCAGGCGGGTATAAGTGCCCTGGTTTTGGGGCACAATGGTGATGCCCCAACGATTGGTGGCATTAAACTCGTCTACAAATTCGGTGAGAGTGCTGCTGGCGGTGTCGTTCATGGCATGCCACAGGATTACTTCTTGGCCGGCAACCAGGCGCAGGCGGGTCAGTTCATCTGGTATGGCCACAGCGGACATGGCCGGTAAAAGGCGGATAAGCACCCCCCCCATAATCGCCAGCGCAATGACAAGCGCAGCCGGGCCTAGAAATTTGCGCGCCGGCCCCAGCTTTAACCTGGCGGTCAGGGGAGCGAAACGCTCTGTGAGCGGCGACAAGTTGACACGGGGCAGCTTGTGCACAAGCGCGCCTGCTGCGCGGCTGATCCATTCTTTTACCGGAATTGAAGGCAATTTTAGTTTCACTCTAAACATCCTACTGCCAATCAGTCCATCCATCCATCAATCATAACCACCCAGTGCTTGTGCAAATTTTAAATTTCACCGCCGAGACGCTGAGGACGGAGGATTTTTTTGCAGCGATCTGTGATCTCTGCGCCTCTGCGGTGAATTGAAACCCTCGAATGTAAAAAAGTGCAAAACTGCTGACCAACCAACTGCGCTTGGAAGATTATAACCAAAAGGAACGAGGGCGTCAAACTGGGTTTAACACGAATCGCTCAATGGCTACCGCCGCCCCGTCATCACTGAGCGATGGCGCAATCCACTTGGCGGCGGTCTTGCAAGCATTGCTGGCCTGGCCCATCGCCACGCCCAAGCCGGCCCAGGCGAGCATGGGCGCATCGTTATCCTGGTCGCCCACGGCCATGACCTGCGCTTGCGGCACGCCCAGGTAATTTGACAGCCATGCCAGGCCGTCGCCTTTGTCCACGCCGGGTGGGTTGGCTTCGACAAAGAGGGCGTGCGAGCGGACGATTTGCATGCGCTTGGAAAACTGCGCCAGCATCTCTGCGTACATCACTGAGGTCTGATCTGTATCTTGGGCCACCAGCAAAACCTTGTCTGGGTCGCGGTCGAGCAGTGAAAAGAGGTCAGTGACCTGCTGTGTTCCGGGGTTGATCATGGTCTGGTAAAATTCAGGCGGATGCAGCAGTTCGGCGGCATACACATCGCCGTCTTTGTACAACACGGCGTGCCAGTTGCGCTGCCGGGCCAGCTCTAGAACCTGGGCGGCCAATTCGCTTTGCAAAGCTACCCGGCGCAATACCTGCCCATCTGGTTGGACAATCAGCCCGCCCTGGTAGCAGATCAATGGCTCGGCAATCTTGAGGTCTTGGGCAAATGGTCGCGTTGAAAGATAACTGCGGCCGGTGGCCACCGTGACACGGCTGCCGCGCGCTTGCGCCAGTGCGATGGCGCTGCGCACGCGGGGTGAGAATGCGCCGCTTTCATTCATCAGCGTGCCGTCCAGGTCGAGCGCGATTAAGCAATAGTTCATGGCTTGTTCTTATCTGTCCGTTTCAATCATGATCAGCCGGTCCAGCCCGGCATAATCCTGCTTTACCTCGATATGGGCAGTGGGGAAGGCGGCTTGGGCCAGCCGGGCCGCTGCCTGGCCTTGCGCCGAGCCGATCTCTAGCGCAATAATCCCGCCGGGTAAAATGCGCGCGGGCGCTTGGGCCAGCAGGCGGCGCACCAGGTCTAGCCCGTCGGGGCCGCCATCCAGCGCCAGGCGTGGCTCGTGCAGGCGAATGTGATTGGGCAGCGTTTGCCACTCTGACGTGGTCACATAGGGCAGGTTGGCTGCAATGGCGTGAACGGGTTCGGGCAGCGGATCGAGCAGGTCGCCGCGCAAAAATGTGATGCGGTGGGCCACACGGTTCTCTTGGGCATTATGGCGCGCCAGCGCCAGCGCGTCAGGCGAAAGGTCGGTGGCATACACGTGGGCGTGGGGCAAATGCGCCGCCAGTGTGATGGCGATGCAGCCCGTGCCGGCGCCGATGTCAGCCAATTTTAAATCTGAAATTTTGCTTGCCCTGGACGGCAGGCCAGGGAATTTGAAATTTATAATAGTTTCAACCAACAATTCGGTTTCGGGGCGCGGAATGAGGGCGCGCGGGTCGCATACCAGGCTCAGATCGTAAAATTCCTTGTGGCCGATAATGTATGCCAGCGGTTCGCCGTTTGCGCAGCGGGCGACGAGAGAATGGAATTGAGATGGAGATGAAGATAGAGATAGAGATAGAGACTGGTCAAGGTGAGCCAAAAGGTGAGTGCGAGAGATGTTCATGGTGTGCGCCAACAGCAATTCGGCTGCCAGGCGTGGACTGTCAACCCTGGCCTCTGCCAGTTGTCTGGCGGCTGTGTCCAGCGTCTTGCCTAGTAGCGGGGTGTTTTTTGCTTGTGGAATCTTGCGTTCCCAATCTGAAATCTGGAATTTTAAATTTGCAAATTCTGTAATTTTTCGGCCTGGTCGCGGGTAGCCAGCTCGTCAATAATTTCATCCAGCTCGCCGTTGAGAATGGATTGCATCTTGAAGCCAAAGTACGATTGGTCAATGCGGTGATCGGTGATGCGGCTTTGCGGAAAGTTGTAGGTGCGGATTTTCTCGCTGCGTTCGGCCGAGCCAATCTGGCTGCGCCGCTCGTCGGTGATTTCCTGGTCGCGTTTGTGTTGCTCAATGTCGTACAGGCGCGCGCGCAAGATGGACATGGCGCGCACGCGGTTTTGAAGCTGGCTGCGCTCGTCTTGGCATTGCACCACCAGCCCGCTGGGCAGGTGACGCAGCCGCACGGCGGTCGAGTTCTTTTGCACGTTTTGCCCGCCTGCCCCGGCGCTGCGATAGACTTCCATCTCGATGTCTTTTTCGGGAATGTGAATTTCCACCTCGTTCACTTCGGGCAAGACGGCCACGGTGGCCGTGCTGGTATGGATGCGCCCAGAAGATTCGGTGACCGGCACGCGCTGCACGCGGTGCACGCCGCTTTCGTATTTCAGGCGGCTATAAGCGCCCTTGCCCTTGATCATAAAGACCACTTCCTTGTAGCCGCCGATGCCGGTCTCGTTAGAAGACAGCAGCTCGGCCTTCCAATTGCGGGTCTCGGCGTAGCGCGTGTACATGCGGAACAGTTCGGCGGCAAACAAGGCGGCTTCTTCGCCGCCGGTGCCGGCGCGAATTTCCACAATGACGTTCCTGTCGTCGTTGGGGTCGCGCGGCAGCAGTAGCTGCCTGAGTTCTTCCCACTGGTCTTGCAGTTCTTTTTCCAGCCGGGTCACTTCGTCTTGGGCCATCGCGGCCATTTCGGCCTCGTCGGCCTCCAGCAGCGCCCGCGCGCCTTCCAGCTCGCTGCGCAGCGCCTTGTAGCTCCGGTAGGCCTCGACCACTGCTTCCATCTCGGCGCGTTCCTGGCCGTAATCTCTCAATTGCTCATAATTGTTGAGCGCGCTTGACTCGGCCATCAGTGTGTTCAATTCTTCGTAGCGGGCCTCTATTCCCTCTAGCTTGTTTAGCATCCAACACTCTCCACACAACAAAGCGGCCTGGTGGGCCGCCTGGTTTGCTTTTATACATTTATTGCGGTACTGGTGGTGCTATTATAACAGACGTTCAAAGCGCGTCAAGAAGGGTTTGCTTTTTGCAATGTGTACCACGCCGATGCTACCCCACCCTGGTCTTGCCCGTGAGTCACCTGCAACACGGATAAGGACGGTGTAAACAGTTGCGCCACCTGTTCAGGCGTAATGCCCATGCGCCAGCCTGTTGTGACGCGCGGGCCAAAGGCATACAGCAGGTACAACCCGCCGGGCTGCAAGCGGCAAGTGACTCCCTGGGCGTAATGCAGGCGCGCGCTTGGCTCGACCACGTGCAAGCAGCCAATATCGAGCACCAGCTCAAACAGGCCGGTGACCGGCAGAGTGTCTAGCTGGGTTACATCGCCCGCATACACTTGAGCATGCCCGTTGAGCCGGGCTCGCTTGATTTTGCGTTCCGCTTGCGCAACAGCGCGCGAGGAAATATCAATGCCGGTGGTTTCAAAGCCGTGTTGGGCCAGGTAAATGACGTTGGTGCCGGTGCCGCAGCCCAGGTCTAGCGCGCGGCCAGGTTTCACTTGCCCGCTTTCCACCGCTGCGCGCACTTCGGGCGGGGTGATGCCGGTATCCCACGGTGTCTTGCGAATCAGGTAGACCAGGTTCCACCACAGTTGTTGCAAAAACGAGCTGCGTTTTGGAGAGTCGTTTGTCATTTATCCATTCTTTCGGCGCAGGCGCAGCTCTAGCAGCAAAATCAGCGCGCCCGATTCGACCGTAAAGCCGATGGCGTTGCCCAGCGCCAATCCGCCATAGCTTAAAAAGCGCATAAAGATCAGGCTGGCTGCAATGGCAATGACCATCGCGCCGGCCGCCGCGAGCAGCGGGGTCAGGGTGTCTTGCTGCGCGTAAAAGGCCCGCGCGGCCACTTCAAGCGCAGAATGTCCCACCAACCCTAGCGCATAAAATTGCAAAGCCCAGGCAACAGTGCCGGCGTTAGCCGCGCCAAAGGCCAGCCCGGCCAGCAAAGGCCCCAAGATAATCAGCGCAATGGCCGCCGGCAAATTGAACAGAACAATTATCCCCAATGCTTTGCGTATCAGGCTGCGCAGTTCGGTGTATTGCTTTTGTGTAGCCAGCTCGCTGAGGGTAGGAAAGACGGCCGTGCCGATGGCCGTGGCGATCAGCGTTTCGGGCACTTGCATCAAACGCCAGGCCAACGCCAGGTTGGTCACGCTGCCCGCCGCTAGCTGCGAGGCCAGGTTGTTGGTGATTAGCATGCTCAGTTGCACCACACCCAAGCCCAGAATGCGCGGGGCCAGCAAGATCAACACGCGGCGCAGCCCGGCATCGGCAAGCGGGATGTGGGGCGTCCAGCGCGCGCCAAAGCGAATCAGGCCGGGAATTTGGATCAACAAGTGCAGCACTGCGCCAGCCACCACGCCGATGCCCAAGCCATACACGCCCAGCGGCCTGGCCAAAAATAGCGCGCCGCTGATGATACCCAGGTTGTACATCACCGGGGCCAGCGCCGGCAGAATAAAGTGCTGGTGGGCCTGCAGCGCGCTCATCACGATGCCGCTGACAGAAAAGATGGCGGTAGAGATCAGGATGATGCGCATGAGGTTGGCAGTGAGTACCTGCTGGTCTGGCTCAAAGCCCGGCGCAACAAGGCGGCGCACCAGCCATGGCGCGAGCAGCGCGGCCACCAGCGAGGCGGCCAGCGTGACCAAAAAGGCCAGGTTGATGACCGCCGAGGCCAGTTTCCACGCGCCGGCCCGGTCGCCGCTTGCCAGGTAGCCGGTAAAGACGGGAATGAACGCCGCCGCCAGCGCTCCCCCCGCGATGAGGGTGAACAGCAGATCGGGCAGACCAAAGGCCGCATAATAGGCATCTAGCTCACGCCCGGCCCCAAAAATGCGCGCCACGATAAAGTCGTCGAGCACACCGGTGAATTTGGCAACGCCGAACCCAGCCGACACAATCAGCGTGTATAAAACCAGTTTTCGATCTCGAACGTTTGGCATGGCATTGCAACTATACCACATTTTCTCTCTGACAAAATCTTGCTAATCTCCCCCTAACCCAGCCAAGCCGGAACCAAACAGGGGGCATTTTTACCACCAAGTACACCAACCTGTCTGCCGCCAGGTAGAGGGACACAAAGAAAAGACTCCATCTAGAGTTTTCCTTCGTGTTCCTTTGTGACACCTGCCCCCGCCGTAGGCAGGGGGTTCGTGGTGAATTTTCTTTGCCGGAAAAGCAAAGATTTGATTGACAAGATACTAGAGCATTGAGAGAGGAACTCACCGCAGAGTCTTTTTGCATTTCTCGGCGCTCTCTGCGCGCCTTGCGTGCAGTGCAAAAATAGCCTATCAACACTTGGACTGACCACCAAAATTTCTTACAAACTGGAACTTGACTAAATTGAAATATTTTGCTACTGTTGTACTGGCGCATTAGTTGTGCCACTCTGACTAAACAAGTTATGAAAGGAGACTCTTATGGGCAACTTGGAAGGCATTTTGGCTTCTGGAACGTGCTTGACCATCATCGGCGTCATCGTTTTCTTCATTCTCCTCAACGGCGGGATCAAGCTCATCTATCAGTATGAGCGGGGCATAGTTTTTACCTTGGGCAAATACGGCGGCACTCGAGATCCCGGCCTGAACATCATCATTCCCATTCTTCAGACCATGCGCAAGGTGGATATGCGCATCAAGACGGCCGAGATTCCCCGCCAAGAAGTGATGACCAAAGACAACATTCCCATGTTGGTTAATGCGGTGGTCTATTTCAAAGTCGTCAAAGCCGAAGACGCTATCATCAAGATCGAAGACTATGTCTTTGCGGTCAAGCAATATACCCAGGCCGCGCTGCGCGATGTGATTGGCAACAACGAGATGGACTTGGTGCTGACCGAACGCGAGAAAATTGCCGACAGCATCAAACAGATTGTGGATAGCGAAACCAGCGGCTGGGGCGTGGATGTGGAGGGCATCAAGATTCAAGAAATCGAGCTGCCGGCGGAAATGAAGCGCGCCATGGCCAAGCAGGCCGAAGCCGAGCGCGAGCGCCGCGCCATGATCATTGCCTCGCAGGGTGAATTGACCGCTTCAGAGAACCTGCGCCAGGCGGCCGAAAACCTGTCCAAGAGCAGCGGCGCGCTGCACCTGCGCACCTTGCAGACCATCCGCGATATCGCCGCTGATCCTTCGGAAAAAATTGTGCTGTTTGTGCCCTCAGACCTGGGCCGCGTCGTTGGCTCGGTGATTGAGAGCAAGAAAGACTGATTCGACCCAGACGCCAATGCCTAAACTGCGCTAAAGGCGGCGCGGGGCCAAGTGTGCGCCACTGCGCCGGGCAGTTTGGCGTAAAGAGAGCTGCTATGCTTGATAATAATGTCCGCTATTTGCAGATTGCCTTCAATTACGATCTGGCGTTGGTGCAGCGCATCTTGCCCACTATCGCCTATAGCCCGCGCATCCTCATCGAAGCGGGCACGCCTTTTATCAAGCGTGAGGGAATAGAGGGCATCCGCAAGATGCGTATGCTATGGGAGGGGCACGTGGTGGCCGATATCAAAACGGTAGATGGCGCGGAGGGCGAATTGGAGATGGTGAAGCAGGCCGGCGCCACCGCCGTGACGGTTTTGGGCAGCGCCCCCACCGAAACTTTAAACTTGTTCATTGCCAAGTGTGAGCGATTGGGCATGTTGCCGATGATTGACATGCTAGGTGTGACCGATCCCTTGCATGTGTTGCGGCCCTTGCGGCAGTTGCCCAGCGCTGTAGTGGTGTTGCACCTGGGGCGTGATGAAGAAAGCACGCGCGGCAAGGTCATCCAATTTCGTCACGTCAACCGCATTCGCAGCAAGTACGATGTGCTCAT
This sequence comes from Thermoflexales bacterium, assembly GCA_041740315.1. Lineage (GTDB taxonomy): Bacteria > Chloroflexota > Anaerolineae > Fen-1058 > Fen-1058 > JBGSMF01. The sequence goes on along the minus strand of JBGSMF010000330.1, from coordinate 15,303 downwards.
CTCGGCGGCGGGGGGGGTAGGTCTGAAAGAAGCCCGCAGCGCCATATTCAACGGCGCCAGCATCGTGGTGGCTAACCTGGTGCGGCCAGGCGACGAGTGGCAGGGCATTTCCACCAAGGCCAATGTAGCCGAGATAGCCAAACAATTTTTAGAAACCATCTCGTAGCGCGGCTCTCGCCGCCGGGTAGATAGACAGGCAACCGAATTTTTGATCCGCGAATCTCGCGAATAACACGAATGTAAAAAAATAGCGCAGATTCGCGCGCAAAGCGTTCGTGGATAAAAAATCTGGAGGAGACAGAATGACCAGGCCCAATCTGCTGTTTTGTTTTTTCGCCATTGTGATGGCGCTCTGTTTGATCCCGGCGCTGGCCTGCGGCTCGCTGGGCGAAAAGGAACCCTCGCCGACTGAGCCGGTGGAATGGCTTGCTCCCACCAAAGTGCCACCTCTCCTCACGCCTACCGATTCGCCCAAACTTGTCCCCACCTCTCAATCCAAGCCCACCGCCAGGCCCAGGCCCACCGAGCCGCCCAAGCCTGCTGTTGATCAACCCCCCGTGGTGGCCGTTGGCTCGCCTGACCCAGGCTTGGCCTGCTTTGGCACCTTTGGTTTTGGGCTGACCTGCCTGGACGACAATGGCTGGCAGAGCTATACCAAAGATCGGAACCAAGTGGGCAGCGACCAGATTCAGGATATGACCATCTGCCCCAGTGGCCGCGTGCTGGTGGTGCACACACTGGGCATCAGCGGGTTTGACGGCAAAAAGTGGACGCAATACAAACTGTCGGGTTATGTCAGCCCAAGCGGCATTGCCTGCGACGATCAAAACAATTTTTGGGTGGCTCACTATAAGGGCGTGAGCTATTTCGATGGCAAGGCTTGGAAAACCCACACCGCCGATAACTTGGGCAGCGGCGAATCGGCCTCCGAGTTGGTTGACGATGTGGCCATTGCGCCCGACGGCATCGTGTGGGTGGCCGCCGCCAACAGCGTGGCTCGTTTTGATGGAAAAGAGTGGGAGCATTTTCAAGAGGGCCAGGGGCTAGAGAAAAAATACTATTTCTCCAAGATCATTGTGGATGGCAATGGGAACCCCTGGGCAGCGCACAGCATGGGTGTGGTGACCTATGACGGCGAGCGATGGACCAATTACGCCAACACTGACCTGATCAGCGTCAATGACATGCTGGCGGATTCAGAGGGGCGAATCTGGCTGGCTACCACTAGAGGGGTGGTGGTGTTTGAGGATGGCGGCTGGACTACCTACGGCGCAGAGGCCGGCCTCAGCAGCGAAAAAGCCAAGTCGCTGGCGCTTGATGGGCAGGGTCGCTTGTGGGTAGGCACAGTGTGGGGGCTGAATGTGTTTGACGGCCGGGAGTGGACCCAGTACTTTATGCATACCTCGGACTTGGCAGCCAACGAGGTTGTTTCGATTGTCGCGCAAGATGGCGGCCCCCAACTGCCAGAGCTTTTGAAAAAGGACACCGGCTCCATCACCGGCCAGGTCAAGAAAGATGATCAGCCCATAGCCAATAGCAAAGTCGAGGTGTGCGTCGAGCGGATAGGCTATTCTTTCAGCGGCCCAACGCCTTGTTCTGACCAGCCATTCTTTGAGAGCACCACGACCGATGCCGAGGGCTTTTTTACCCTGCAAGATTTGCCGGTTGGGCAATACATTCTCGTCATTCAATCTGGCGGGGGCAAGTGGGCGCAGCTCAAGACCCAGTATGGCACGACCGAATTTGTGCCTGTGGCCGAGGGCGAAGAGACCGACCTGGGCTTGTTGACCGTGACGGAAAAGAAATAGAGATTTTATAAATTGGACACGGATTTTCACGGATGCAACGGATTTCTCTGGGTTATTTTAAAAACTATCCGTGCCTATCCGCTAAATCCGTGTTGATCCGTGTCCAAAAAAAGAATGGGGAAACCCGTGTCTATTGCGGCAGTTTGTCTAGCGCCTGTTGGGCAGGCGCAAAATTGGGGTTGTGCTGAAGCGCAAGCTGAAACTGCTCGCGGGCGGCTTGGGGATTGCCCTGGGCTGCATAGGCGCGCCCTTTGTAATAATACATTTCTTCCGAATAAGGGTTGGGCTTGAGGGTGGCGTCGGCCAGCGCCAGCACATCGTCATAGCGCCCGGCGGCCAGGTAGGCTTCGAACCAACCGAATTGATACCACGTCATTCGCCACGGCAGGCCCAGTTGCCGCGCGCGGTCATACGCAGCCGCTGCTTCGGTGGGCATGCCCATTGCGGTATAGTTGGTGCCAATGTTGAACCAGCCGTAGGGATCTTGCTGGTTCAACGCCACCTCGGTCTGGGCGGTGCCCATCGCATTTTGGAGCATCACCGCATCGTTGAACGAGCCGCCGATCAGTTGCGATACCATCAGCGCCTGGTCATCTCGGTAGATGACAATGTATATCCGGTTAAAGTGCCGCCAGTAGCGGTCAAGCTCGGCAAACGACGCCGATTGCAGCGGCCCCAGGTACGAATCCATCGTCACAAATTCCTGGCGCGCCTGGTTATAACCCACAATCAATAAATAATGCCCCATCCAGCCCAGTTCATTATCTGGCTCAAAGCCTTTTTCAATGATGATGGGCAGGCCGGCGTGCAACAGCGCCTTGAGAATATCTAGCGTGCCGCCCGAACGCACCGTGACTTGGTAGCCCTGTGAGCGCACATAGGCGGCAACTTGCTCAGGTGACACATTGCGATCCTCGGGGTTGGGCTTGAGAAAAGCCGCCGTGTCTTTTTGCGTGCCCTCCCAGCCAAAATAACTCAGCCCCATAGCCAGCGTGGCCGGGCCGCAATTGTTCCAGGTTTGGTAGTTGTGTGTAAAGCCGGTCAGCAATATAGTCAGATCGTTCAAGGCGGCCGGGGTGCTGCGCGCGATTTGGGTGGGGCCGGGCGCATAGGCCGGTGTGAGTGTGAGTGTGGGTGTAGGCGTGAGCGAGGCCGTTGGCGTAGGGGGGGGAGTAGGCGATTGGGCCACGAGTATGCTGGGTGTGGGTGTGGCGGTGGGCGGGGAGCTGGTTGCTCCGCTGGTTGGGCTGTTAACTGGTGTTAGCAGCACGGCCAGTTGGCGTGTTGACAGCGTGGCGATAGGTGTGGGCAGCTCTACATGCGGGCGGCCGGCCAGGCCCTGGAGTGGTTCTGGCAAATAGGCCACCACATAGCGCGATGGCAGCAGGCGCAAGGTATACAAGCCCACCGCTCCTACTGCGCCCAGCAGTGCGGCAAGCACAATGATAAAAGCCGCCGCTCCTCGCCACGTCAAGCGACGAGGAGCAGGCGCGGCGCGGCGGCGCGCGTGGCGTGTTGGATGTTGCATAGCTTACTTGACAATGATCTCAATCCCTGGGATGGTGCCAACTTTTGCACCATCATACATATCGTGCACAGACACAAACAGTTTCCCTCGCCCTGGCCGAACCGCCACCGCGTCTACGGTCAAGTCGGCCCGCTCGATAGGCAGATGGGCCGTTTGCGCGTTTGCGCCGCCTTTCAGCAAAGCCAGGTTGCCCGGCAAAAACAGCCGCGCCAACGGGGCGATGGTTTGTTCTTTGGGTGTCACGGTGATCTGGATACGCTCGCCCACCGCCAGCCTGGTCTTGGTGGGTTTCACCTCAAATTGGAAATCGGCCCGCGGCTCTAGGTGGTTGATTTCAATTTCTTCATCCAGCCGCACAATCAAATTGTCGCAGAGCGCCGTCACTTGCTTGCCCATTGTTATAGCCTGCCCTGAGCCTGCCGAAGGGTCACCCAGGGGCACCTCTTGCCCGTCAATGATGGCGCGCGTGGCCGGGTCGAACTTGAGCGAGGCCAGCAACTCTACCAACGCCCGCGTGTCGGCTGTGGAATAAAGCATGCCGTTAACCAGCTTGCTGGTGACAAAAGTGAACGCCGGGCGGAATAGCTCGTCTTTTGCGGCGTACATCACTCGCGCGGCATCGGCTGTCACTTCCAGGTTCCCGCCCCACGCCGATTTGGCTTTCCAGTGAGCCTTGCTGTCTTGGCGTTGAACCGTCTTGCGCAAAAGCGCCAATGCCTCGTCGCGGTCTTTGGAGGGTGAGGTGAAATAGCAAGCCACGGCGTCTTGTGCGCTTTCCATCCTTGTGCGGAAAGCGTCGTCAAGCGGCAGCAGCGAATTGTCGTGGTGCTTGGCATTTAACAACGCCTCTTTGGCCTTGCCCAGCATCGTTTCAGACATGGCAAAGGGCAGCCCGCGCAGGCCCAGCAAGCGATGCGCCACGCGCGCCGTAATTTCTACCCCAGGCTGCCCACCGCACCAAATGGCAAATAATCCATCGGGATATTGAAAAGTAGACAGACGCTGCAAGCCGGCCAGGATGCGACCATTGGTGGTGGGCAAATCGCCTGACACCACCCCGCCCGTAATGCCGCGATACGCCACAGCCAGCCCATACAGGGCTGATGAAGTTTGCTCCGCTCAACCAAAGGGATAGTGAATCAGGGCAGTGATGGTATCTTTGAGCACCTGGCCCAGCGAGGCATAAATCACCACCTTTTCACCCTGTACGCTTTGCCCCTTGTCCAAAATCATCAGGCGCGAGGCGGTCACCTTTTGCGCACCGGGTGGGGCCACATCGCGCGCGCTCCAATCGCTGCCGGCCGGGTTTTCGATGCGCACCTCAACCCGCCCCGGCCCCTTGATGGCCAGGGGCTGTACGCCCGCGCCCTGAACCTGCCGGCGCGTTTCGCCAAACAGCGAGGTGATGACCAAATCGGCCGGCTCGCGGGTATAGTAATTGACCGCGGCGGTAATGTCGTCGCCCACGCTGGCAATGGCGGGCAGGTCAAGCTCGGCATACAGCGGCTTGTCGGCCTGGATATCGGCGGTTAGCTCGCGATAGTCCGCCCCCTTGAACACATACGCCCGCGCGCGCCAGGTGCCAATCTGGTCGCCCAACCGCACCGTGCGAGAAGCCTCGCCTTCCAGGTAAAACAGCTCGATGTAGGCCAACTCTGGAAATTCCATGCGCGTGGGCGCTACTACCATGGTTGGCGCTTGCACGGTGGTTGGCATTGCCTCGGCCTCCTCTGCCATGGCAAAGCCAGCGCCCAGGGGCGCCGCATCGGGTGAGAGCGCGCGCATCATGTCCCTTTGCGGCATAGCCGCAAAGGACAGCATAGCCCCGCGCACCCTGCCTGATTTGTACAAAATATCGTCTGGCACGCCCAATTTTTGTTCCAGCGCGTTTTCTACCTGCCCGGCGGCCAGGTTGGTGGTGGCATCGCGCGCGCTTTCATAGATGCGCTTGGCCAGCCTGGGCACGGGGCTTTCGTGCTCTAGCCGCGCATCGTACACCAGGAGGAGGCAAAAACCCTCCCTTCCCCCTTCAAGGGGGAAGGGTTGGGGGGGGTCTGCCCTCACCCCTCCCACTCCCTGTGGTCGCGGGACAGGCATCCCCTCTCCCAAACTTGGGCGAGGGGAGATGCTGAGGTGAATATTCACCTCTTCGCCGGGTTGCGCCGTCTTGGGCGCTTTAATCTGCGCCTCAAACGCTACCGGCTTGACGATAATGCCCCAGCCTTCAAAGGGTTTATCTTTAGTAAATGCGCCCACGGTGAACAAGGTGTAGGGGGCGCTTGTCTGGAATTCGATTACGTCATTGCGTTTTAGGTCGGCCAAATCAACTGTTTGGCTATGCCCACTGCGTGGGTCAAAGGCGAGCACTTGCGCTAGGGACAAATCGGTGGCTGCTTTCAACTTGCCGCTTTCCGCAATAACCTCTTCCAACATGAGCGGCGTCATATTCGTTGCGCCCGCGCCGATGTAAAAGCCGCGCACGGCTTGGGCCTCTTCCCACGGCAGCAAGCCGGCATCGTACTGCTGGCCCAGCGGGTTGATTCGAATGTGCTCTCGCTCTACCGCGCCCGTGCCGGGAAATGATACCAGCGCCGTGTTGCCATCGGGCGTGGTGATTTGCACGTGAAACGGCCCGCCGTGCCCCGAAAGGTCAAAATCGCCGTTGGCCAGGCCGTCTTTGGCCCGCGCCTTTTGAGTGGCCACCACCCGCTCGCCGCATACCTGGCACTGCAAGCCAAACTCTAGCTCGCCTGAATAGGGGACAGACAGCAACAACAAGCTCAGCGCAAACTTGAGGCGATGTTCGGCATAACTGTGCTCTTTTAACGTGGCGATGAGCGGTGAAAGCGTAAACTGGGCGACACTAAAGCTGCATTCAGCTTGCAAGTTGTCAGACAACGTTACCTGAACGCTGTACTCGCCTTCTTTCAAATCGGGGTAGGGATGCAGGGCCAACCCATCCTGGTTCAGTTCTACCTTGGCCTCGTACACCTTTTGCCCGGCCAGTTTTATTTCCAACTGGGCCGGTTCGCGTAAGGGCAATTCGCGCAGTAGGGGCGATTCACGTAAGGGCGATTCGCGAATCGCCCCTGCGATAAAAATATGCGCCTCGGTCTCTGGCTGGTAGATTTTGCGGTCGGTGATTACCGTCAGCATTGCTAGGGTGGGCTTGGGCAATTGAGGCTGGTCGGGTAGGGGCCAGCGGTTCGCTGCGTCCGGGCGGTTCGGACTGTCGGGGCGATTCGCTATGTTGGGGCGCTTCGCGCATCGCCCCACCTCTGTGTCGCCAAAGCTGACGGCGTGCTGATGTCTGGAGAGGATGGCGGCGGTGGTGTAGGTTTGCACAGCGTCATCTACTTTTAGCGCCAACGGGTGTTGTTCGTCGGCCTGCACAAAAATAAACTGCCGGCCCACAAACACTCGCTGGCGCAAATAGCCGGTGTCGTGTTTGCACTTGGCGCACCTGTCGGCGTCGGCCGGGTTGGCGTGGTGACATTTGGGACAGTACATGGTTTCTCTCCTATTCACCCGTAGATGCTGCATGACCTTTCAACCACGCAGCAATAGCTTCTTTATCCAAATCACCTCGTCAACAGTCAAGTAGCGCATTAACTCTTGGCCAGTTTTTCAAAGACATCTTGATAGCGATTGCCAACCCGTTCGGCCCATTGCAACAATTCGGACTGATCGGTTTGAGCTCGCAAAGTGAGGCCATTGTCCAAACGTTGGATTTCGAGCTTGACGTGAGGGCCGAGAACTTGCATTTCCTGAATTACTCGCGCTGCTTCATCGCGTTCTAGGACAATAGATAAGATTGTCATTTCCCCTCCTGTGACATCTAACATTGTTCCTGCTGCGTATTCCGCCTGCCTGGCCGCAGATAAACCACGCATCACTTGTTACATTTCACTATATCACATCGCTGCTGGATTGGCAACCAACATCTAGTTTCAAGCAGACAACATGAGCTGCGCTCTCAACCCGAAATGAAAATAGAACATCTTTGTGTTTCTTCGTGTCCTTTGTGCCCTTCGTGGTTATTTTTAGAGTAGCCAAACTGTAGGGCAGGGGATGCGCCAGATACGGCTATATGGAAACCGGAGAACCAGTTATTGACAATTCATTAAACCTGTGCTATCCTCAATAGGCTACTAATCTTGTTGGCAGATGTTCTACCAACCAAACCCAAAAGATACCTCTGCAATTTCTCGCAATGTTTACTAATTGTGTACTGGCCCAAAAACAGCCCAAGCTTATCTCCTGCGCGTGAGGGGATAAAGGCTGCGCCTTGCCGTGCGTAAAACGGCTACAAATGGAAGGAGGTGGTTGATTATTGTGTATACGCGTTTGGGTGTCCCCAATTTTGCTATATGAGCAGTGGCACAGGCTTTATGTTTGTGCCAAAACAAAAAGTTTAAAAAGTGAGGAGAAATAGTTGATGAATAAACGAGCAATTTTGTTTAACGTGTTCATGATCTTGGCCTTGCTGGTGGGCATTGTGCCCGCGCCAGCCATGGCCAAGCCTGCGCCAATGCCGGCCGAACAGCCGGCCGTCGCCAGGCCACTAGACCCTGGCGACTTGGCGCAGGTTGACGCCGACGATATTGCCGCCGTCCGCGCGCCTTCCAAGGGCGTAGTCGGCGAGGTCAAGGGCGCTACTGCCCTGGCGCGCTATATCGTCTTGCTGCAAGAGCCGGCCCTGGCTCTTTATGAGGGCGGCGTGGCCGGTTTGGAGGCCACCAGTCCCAGCGCAACAGGCGCGCGCAAGCTAGACCCCAAAAGCCTTGCAAGTTTGGCGTATGTGAATTACCTCCAGGGCCAGCAGGCGCAGTTTGTATCGTCGCTTAAAGAGACCCTGGGGCGCTCTGTCAAGCTTTCTTATCAGTACCAGCACGCCGTGAACGGCGTTGTGGTTACGCTGACGCCCGATGAGGCGGCCCAGGTAGCCCAACTGCCCCAGGTGCGCCTGGTCGAGCGCGAACGTGACCTGCCGCTCGATACCGATGCCGGCCCGGCCTGGATTGGCGCGCCCGGCATTTGGGATGGCTCTACCACCGGCGTTGCTACCCAGGGTGAAAACTTGGTGGCGGGCATTATTGATTCTGGCATCAATGTCATCAGCCCCACAGTATACCTTGGGGAGACCTATTTTGGGCACCCATCGTTTGTAGACCCCGGCCCGATAGATGGCTATGATTACCCGACCCAAACTTTGTTCTATGGGGTGTGTAACCCACTCTCAACCGATTACGACCCCACCTTCCCCTGCAATGACAAACTGATTGGCGCTTACGATATGCAAAATGACCCGGTGCGCGACCCCAATGCCCCACGTGACGATAACGGGCACGGCTCGCACACGGCCAGCACGGTGGCCGGCAACCTGGTCACCGGCACGGTGTACGCGCACACCACTACCGTCAGCCGCACCGTCTCGGGCGTTGCGCCGCACATGCACATTATTGCCTACGACGCCTGCTACACCGATCCGGCCGATGGGCAGGGACTTTGCCCCAACACGGCCACTACGGCATCCGCCAACCAGGCCGTGGCCGATGGCGTGGTAGATGTCATCAACTTTTCCATCGGCGGCGGTGAGGCCCCGTGGGCCGACACAACGTCGCTGGCCTTTTTGGCTTGCCGCGCGGCTGGCATTTACGTGGCAGCCTCGGCCGGCAACGAGGGGCCAGGCCCCGACACGGTCGGGCACAATGAGCCGTGGGTAGCCACCACCGGCGCTTCTACCCACAACCGCACCTATGTTAAAACGCTAGGGAACATGGCCGGCGACGGCACTCCCCCCGCCGATATGGAAGGCAAGGGCATCACCGGCCCGTATGGGCCGGCGCAGGTTGTCTATGCCGGCAACTATACCAGCACCATCCCCAATGACGCGCTGTGCCTCAACCCCTTCCCGGCGGGCACCTTTAATGACGAGATTGTGATCTGCGACCGCGGCACCAATGCCCGCGTAGACAAGGGCGCGAATGTTTTGGCCGGCGGCGCGGGCGGCTATGTGCTGGCCAACGACGCCGCCAATGGCAACTCTTTGGTGGCCGATAATCACCATCTGCCGGCCATCCACATTACGTATAACGATGGCGTTACGCTCAAAGCCTGGGTTGCTGCCGGCGCGGTGCACACCGCCACCCTCAGCGACCTTGCGCTGGTGGTTGACCCGGCCGTGGCCGATGTGATGGCCGACTTTAGCTCGCGCGGTGAATCCACCGTGGGCGGCCTGCTCAAGCCCAATATCATCGCCCCCGGCGTTGACATCCTGGCGGCAGTGCAATCTGAGGCCGGTTACGACTTTTACGGCGGCACCTCGATGGCCAGCCCGCACCACGCCGGCGCGGCCGCGCTGCTAATGTCGCTGCACCCCGAATGGACCCCGGCCCAGGTGCAATCGGCCCTCATGACCGCCGCCTACCGCGATAACATTCGCAAAGAAGACGGCGTCACCGAAGCCGACCCGCACGACCGCGGCTCTGGCCGGGTAGACCTGAGCCAGGCCGGCCTGGCGGGCCTGGTGCTGGATGAAACCATCACCAACTATCAAAACGCCGATCCTGACAACGGCGGCAGTCCCAAGACGCTCAATATCGCCAGCATGGCCGACAACAAGTGCCTGGGCAATTGCTCTTGGACGCGCATCGTTTCCAGCACGCTGAATTACTCGGCTGTGTGGACGGCTTCTGTCACCGGCACCGCCGGGCTGACCATCATGGTTGACCCTGTCAGCTTTACGCTGCCCGCCTATGGCGAGCAGACCTTGGTGATTACGGCCGATGTCGGCACGCTGCCGGCTGGCGATTGGGTGTTTGGCGAAGTGATCCTAGAGCCGGATGATACCGATGTGGCCGTGGCTCACCTGACGCTGGGCGTCAAGCCAACCACCGGTATCCTGCCGGATTACGTGCGCTTTGACACTCGCCGCAATGCCGGCTCGGAATGGGTAAAGGGCATCCAGACCTTTGAGATCACCGACCTGACCACCGAATCCTTTGGCCTGGTGCAGGCAACGCTAGATAACATCAGCCTGAACGAACATGCCAAGCCCACTAACGACTTTCCGGATATCTTTTTCACCGATACGGGCAACGTCTATGCCAAGGAATTGACTGTGCCGGCGGACGCTCTCCGCCTCTTGGCCGAAATCGCCGACACCACTTCACCCGACCTTGACATGCTGCTCATGTACGACGCCGACAACGATGGCGTGCCCGAGCTGCAAGACACAGTCACCTATCCGGGTTACTGCCAGAGCGCGGCGGGCGGCCCGTGGGAATATTGCAGCATCACAAATCCCACTGCAGGCCGCTGGTTTGCAATGGTGATCAACTTTACTCCCTCTCAGACGGGGCAGCCCGACCCTGTGACGCTGGCGACGGCGGTTGTGCCAGATAGCGACGCGGGCAACATGACCATCGTTGGTCCGTCCGCGGTTCCGGCTGGCACGCCGTTTGACGTGCAGCTTTCCTGGGACACCCCCACCATGGTGGCGGGCGACCGCTGGTATGGCGCGTTTAGCCTGGGCAGCGACTCTGGCAACCCCGGCAATATCGGCGTCATCCCGGTAGACATTATCCGCGTGGATGATGACGTGGTCAAGACGGTCAGCCCAGAAGCGGCCTTTTACGGCGACACGCTCACCTACACCATCACCGTCTTGCCGAATGTGACCAATGAAAATCTGACCTACTGGCTCACCGACACCATCCCGGCCGGCCTCACCTACGTGCCCGGCTCGGCCCAGGCCAGCGCGGGCACGGTTGACGTGACCGGCAATGAACTGACCTGGAATGGCACCGCCTTTTCGCCTTCGGGCGCGGCAGGCAGCTATAACGCGAGCACCAACGCCACCGATCCCTTGTGCGATACTGGCTTTGGCGGCTATGTCAACCTGGCAGACTTTAGCATCTACCCACAGTCTGGCATCGTTGGTGATGTTGGCGCGTGGACAGCCTTTGCCACCCAGACGCCAATCCCGTTCTACAATGTGGACCAGGTTGGCATTGGCCTTACGACCGACGGCTTTGCCTACTTTGATTCGGCCAGCCTGGCCTTGCCGGCCAACACCAATATACCCAACCCGGCCAATCCCAACGAAATCGCGCCCATCTTGTGGAGCGATTTGAACATCGTCTACCAGGCAAATACACGCGGCGTTTCGCTGGCCACAGCTGGCGCAACCGTCTCGATCATCGAGTACGACGATGTGGAAATTGCCGGTGGTGGGCCTATCGTGGGCGACTTTGAGGCCATCTTCTTTGGCGGCCCCATAGACTATACCCCTGGCGTATACGAATTTGTCTATGCTTATGACAATATTCAAAATCTGCCGGCCTTGGTCACCGTGGGCGCAGAGAACCTGGATGCCTCTCTGGGCACCGAGTTCCTCTACGGCAGCCCCACTGGCGTTATCACCGATGGCTTGATCGTCTGCTTTGACTACTTTGAAGTCAGCTTTGATCCCATCGAAATCACCTACCAGGTGACGGTAGACAGCAACCCACCGGCCAACGTGCTCACCAATGACGTTCGCCACATCACCGACAACGACGGCGCGCTAGAAGCCACAACCAGCGCCGATGTGACCATCTTGGGCAGCGCCGTCAAGCTTGTTTCAGACACGCTGATTGACCCCGGCGCGCTGGTGACCTATACCATCGTCCTCACCGCCGGCCCTGAAGCAGCCGCCTGGACGCTGAATGATGTTATCCCCAGCGGCTTTAGCTTTGTCAATGTCCAGGGCGCAAACTATGTCAGCGCCACCAACAGCATCGAGTGGTCTGGCTACCTGGGCAGCGGTGTGGCGATGATGACAGAGGGCTTTGAAGACGCCACCTTCCCGCCGGCTGGCTGGGCCACATTCCGAGGGGAAAATGGCCTGGGTACGGCTTACGATTGGGTGCGGACTACGAGCACCCCCTATGCAGGCGCGGCCGCGGCGTTTGTTCAGTACGAAAACGTTACGGGCGGTTTGGCGCAAGACTGGTTGGTGACATCTCAGTTTACGCCAACAGCGTCGGCGCCGGCGATCCAGTTCTATATGCAGCAAGCCTATACGCCCGACTGGCTCACTACCTACACGGTTCGGGTCTCGACGGCTTCTCAGACTAACCACATTGACTTTACTACCGTCCAAACCTATACTGAGAACGATTTTGGGACAACATACCAACCCTTCTCTGTAGATCTGAGCGCCTATATCGGTCAAAGTATCTATGTCGCCTTTGTTATGGAACAGGATGATGGCGATAGCTGGTACATTGATAATGTGTCGTGGACAGAGCTAGTTGCCTATCCAGACACTCACGTTGTCACGCTGACCTTGCAAGGCGAGACGCCCGGCACGTACGTCAACGTTGCCGAGATCAACACCCAGGGCTATGATGTCGAGGTCGAAGCGCCCGAAGTGGTCATCTATGGCCCCATCCCAAGCTGGGACAAGGAAATCTGGATCAACGGCGCAGGGCCGTTCGCCGCGGGCATGTTCGATGTTGTGCCCGGCGATATGGTGACCATTGTGGATCGCGTCAGCGTAGACTATAACGCTTCCATCACCTTTACGCTGGCGGAAGAGTGGGATGCCATTGCGGGCCTGCAAGCCTTTGAGGCCGACTATGGCACTGTGACGCCTGGCAGCAGCACGCTCACCTGGGAGCTTGAGAGTGGCCTGGCCAATACCTGGTACACGCTCACCAAGACCTTTGAGGTGTTGGCAGGCTATGGCTGGAGCGGCACAATCACCGAAACGCTCGACGTGGTGGGCTATCCAAGCACGCTCGAGGTTCCGGTATATCTCAACATCCCGGTGCTGCTCGAAAAAGACGGCCCGGCCACAGCCGATACCGGCGAGCTAATCACCTACACCCTCACTGTCGAATCGCCCGAGCCGATCTTGCTGAATGGCTCGATGATGCTGACCGATGTGTTGCCGGCGGGCATTGAATATGCGGGCAACCTCACCTTTACCTATGGTTCGGCCTGGTACATCTCTGGCACCAACACCATCTACTGGGATAATGCTATGGGCAAGGCCCATCCTGGCCGGCGGGCTGGCACAGCCTCGGAAAGCCTTGCGGCTACAGTCAAGCAGGCAGATAGTTCAGGCGTCTTGACTGATCTTGCGCCGCAGTCTGTTGCAATGCTCTCACCTCAGGCCACACTGCTTGAGGAAGGCTTTGAGAGCGGGGTTATGCCGCCGACTGGCTGGAGTGTGATTGATGGAACGTCCTCTACCCGGCACTGGCAACTGGTAGATACCAGTGACGATCCTGCTTGGATTCACTCGGGCACCTACGCCGGCTGGGTCAACTATGAGGAGGCGGATCAGGACGAATGGTTAATCTCTCCGCTGATGGACCTGACCGGAGTGCAGTCGCCCACAGTAGAATTCTGGGTGTATGCCAACAACAACTGGATCGCCGATGCCGAATTACAGTTCCTGGTGATTGATGGCGGCGGCACGTTCACCAACACGCTCTGGGAACAATCGAATGAGACGTGGCCGTATCCTTCTGCGTATTACCAGCTCCAGATAGATCTCTCGGCTTACGAGGGTCAGTCGGTTTATCTGGCCTGGCGCTATGTGGGCAACAATGGCGACAGCATTGCGCTGGATGATATCTTGGTGACGGGTGATACGGGAGCGCCGCCGCCCACTCAAGTCACCATCACCTTCAACGCGCTTGTGACGGCCGGGCCGGGCGAGACGGTCACCAATGTGGCCGAGCTTGCCTACCAGGGCACGCTGCAAGAGGCGGCCACCACCCTCGAGGTTAACGAGTACGAGTTGCTCGTGAACATTGTGGGCAATGGCACGGTTACTCAAGACCCGCTGCCGCCCTATGGCTACAGCGATGTGGTGACGTTGACGGCGACGCCGGCAGCCAACTGGGAGTTTGCCGGCTGGTCTGGCGACCTTAGCGGCGCGGCCAATCCGGCCAGCATCACGATGGATGGCGACAAGGTGGTGACAGCGACCTTTACGGCCGAGCAGCCTCCTACCTATACGCTGGATGTGACGGTGGTGGGCAGCGGCACAGTGACGCTCGACCCGCCTGGCTATGTGTATGATGCCGGCACAGTGGTGACGCTGACGGCCGCGCCGGAAACTGGCTGGTACTTTGCCGGTTGGGACGGCGACCTGGGCGGCCTGGTCAACCCGCAATCGCTCACGATGAATAGCGACAAGGTTGTGACAGCGACCTTTACAGCCGAGCCGCCTCCTACCTACACGCTGGATGTGACGGTTGTGGGCAGCGGCACCGTAGACTTGGATCCGATCGGCGGCGTGTATGTCGCTGGCACGGTGGTTGAGCTGACGGCAGAGCCGGAAACTGGCTGGGACTTTGCCGGTTGGTCTGGCGATCTGAGCGGCGCGGCCAACCCGGCCAACATCACGATGGATGGCGACAAGGTTGTGACGGCGACCTTTACGGCCGAGCCGCCTCCTACCTACACGCTGGAGGTGTCGGTGGTGGGCAGCGGCACAGTGACGCTCGACCCGCCCGGCGGCGAGTATGCCAGCGGCGCGGTGGTGACGCTGACGGCCGCGCCAGAAACTGACTGGTACTTTGCCGGCTGGTCTGGCGACCTGGGCGGCCTGCTCAACCCGCAATCGCTCACGATGAACAGCGACAAGGTTGTGACGGCGACGTTCACGTCCGAGCCGCCTGTCACCTACACGCTGGATGTGACGGTGGTGGGCAGCGGCACGGTGGCGCTCAACCCGCTTGGCGGCGTGTATGTCAGCGGCACGGTGGTGGCGCTGACAGCCGTGCCATTGGCCGGATGGGAGTTTGTGGGCTGGTCTGGCGACCTGAGCGGCGCGGCCAACCCGGCCAGCATCACGATGGATGGCGACAAGGCGGTAACGGCGACGTTCGAGCGCATTGCCTTCAAGCTGTTCTTGCCTGTCGTGATGAAGAATCACTAAGCCTAAATTTCGCACCCGTCGGC
>JBGSMF010000329.1:0-12099 GCA_041740315.1 Thermoflexales bacterium | reverse complement strand
AGAGGCCGAGCGCGCGCGGCGGCGAACGGATCGCCGGGCGAGTGGTTTTAGCTTCCGCTGGGGCAGCCCACCCACACCACCCCGCCCACCGGCTGCAGATCTCGTCAGCGATGAGGAACGCCTGAAAATCTTGCGCATGGTCGAAGAGAAAAAGATTTCAGCCAGCGATGCTGCTTTGCTGCTAGAGGCGCTTGAAGGCCGCGGCTAGGCCTGTTTGAAGAGTGTTATGGCTAGGCGTTGAACGGCCACTCTGAAAAGAGGCAAGATGGTAGAAAGCTCTTTTATGCGGCATTTGGTTTTGGCGCGCAAAGAGTGCTATAATGACGTGATACGCGCGGCAGAAAGAGAGCGCCTGGTTTGGCAAGGCAGCGATTCGACCAGGCACTATGTTCACTGCCGGGCACTGGCTTGGCTGGGGCGCACGCTTGTGGTGTGCGGGTGGCGTTTGCAGCGGCGCTATGGAACAACTGCCACCCTGCCGGCGCGCCTGATTGTGTGATTCACTCACAAGAACTGCATGGTTGAAACGGCGATCCAACGCCACGTCTCTACATCTCATATCAGACAACTCGATGCCGCGCGCGATATCTTGGCAGTAGCCGACCTTTTGGAGGAAGCGTTTCGGGACGAGTTGGATTGGCAAGGCCAACGCGCTATCCGCGAAATGCGCCTGATGGGCGGCTGGGGCGGTGTGCTGGCCTGGGCCGATAGCTGGGCCTTTCCAGACACGGGCCTTGGGCAGGGCTTTGTGTGGATTCAAGCCGCCCAAGTGGTGGGCCATCTCTCTCTGCGCCGGATGGAAGCCTATGGTTGGGGCTGGGTTATTGGCAATGTGGCGGTGCGCCAGGCGCAACGCGGCAAGGGCATTGCGCGCGCCTTGATGGATAAGGCTATCGAATACATTCGCCAGCAGGGGGGCAAGCGCATCAGCTTGTTGGTGCGCGCCAATAATATCCCAGCAGTGCGCCTGTACAATGGCTTGAGGTTTCAT
This sequence comes from Thermoflexales bacterium, assembly GCA_041740315.1. Lineage (GTDB taxonomy): Bacteria > Chloroflexota > Anaerolineae > Fen-1058 > Fen-1058 > JBGSMF01. The sequence continues at coordinate 11,108 of JBGSMF010000329.1, read as the reverse complement.
CAGCTTGGCACAATGGCTTTTTGGCAGCGGCCAGCCGAGGCGAGGCGCGCGCCTATTGGCCAGTTGCCTTTGCCGGCGGGGGTCAGCCTGCGGCAGGCGAGGGCCAGCGACCAGCGGCCAGTATACGACCTTGCGCGCGCCAGCCAGGCCAGCGAGCTAGACCTGGCTGAGGCGGTGCGCTATTCTGACTTTTTCGTAGGTTGGGATCGGCGGCTGGCCGATTGGCTGATGGGGAGGCAGCAAGTGTGCTTGGTGGCCCAAGCCGGTAAAGAGCTGGCGGGCGCCGTCTTGCTCGATGCGCCGCGCGCTCCTCGAGAGGGACGGCTGCGGGTGTGGACCGCGCCCGGCTATTGCGGCCAGCTAGAGGCGGCTTTGTTGAATGCTGCGCTGTCGGCTGTTAGACCGCCTGTGAATTCGCTGGTGAGCGCCTTTCCGGCCCGGCAAGTACAAGTGAGCACTGCCCTGGCGCAGTTTGGTTTTTTGCCTGTCAAGATATTGGCTCTTTTGCGGCTAGAGTTATTCTGATGAGGATAGAAGGATGAGAAAAGAATGAGTGACCCACGCGTGGACAAGTTGGCCGATGTTTTGGTCAATTACTCGGTTGCGGTTAAACCGGGCGACAAGGTGTTGATTCAGTGCGATACGGCGGCAGAGCCGCTGACCAAAGCGGTATATGCCGAGGTTCTGCGGGCGGGTGGGCACCCGCTGGTGTATGCCCAGTTGCCGGGCATGAGCGAACTGCTGTTCCGCCATGCCTCCGACGAGCAATTGCGATATGTGGCAACCCCGCTCAAGCTGATTGCAGAGACCTATGATGTCATGATCTTTCTTCGCTGCGCCGTCAATACCAAAGAGTTGAGCATGGTAGACCCGGCCAAGATGGTGATGGTCGGCCAGGCTGAAGGCGAGGTGCGCAAAATCCGCATGCAGCGTTCGGCGGCGGGTGAATTGCGATGGGTTATTACCTTATTCCCCACGCATGCTCATGCCCAGGATGCAGAGATGAGCTTGAGCGAATATGAAGACTTTGTTTATGGCGCTTGCTTGCCAGATATGCAAGATCCGGTGGGATACTGGCGGCGCTTTTCGGCTAAACAGCAAAAGATTGTGGATTGGTTCAAGGGCAAAGACAAAGTTCACCTGGTGGGGCCAGACACCGATTTGCGCCTGAGCATTGCCGGGCGCGCGTTTGTCAATTGTAGTGGGCGCATCAATATGCCCGATGGCGAAGTGTTCACCGGCCCGGTGGAAGACAGCGTTGAGGGGCAGGTCCATTTCTCTTACCCGGCCATTTACCAGGGGCGCGAAGTGACGGGCATCCGGCTGTGGTTTGAGAAGGGCAAGGTGGTAAAGGCCAGCGCCCAGAAGAATGAGGAATTTTTGCTCAAGATGCTAGACACCGACGAGGGAGCGCGGCGTGTGGGCGAGTTTGCCATTGGCACCAACCACAGCATCCGGCGCTTTACGCGCCAGATTTTGTTCGACGAAAAGATTGGCGGCAGCTTTCACATGGCGCTGGGCGCCAGCTATCCTGAAACGGGCGGCCTGAATCAATCAGCCATTCACTGGGACATGATTTGCGACCTGCGCCAGGGCGGCGAGATTCGGGTGGACAATCAGTTATTGTACAAGAACGGCGAATTTGTGGCTGGGCTGTAAAGCGCCGGCAACCCCAAAGGAGAAAACCATGACAGATCCACGCATTGAGAAACTGGCTGATGTGCTGGTGAACTATTCGGTCGCCGTGCAGCCTGGCGACAAGGTGGCTATACGGGGGGGCTTTATGGCCGAGCCTTTGTTGACGGCCGTGTACGCCAAGGTATTACAGGCGGGGGGGCATCCGTTCCCCTGGGTTCCTTTGCCCGATGCCGCCGAGCTGCTTTTTCGTTATGGCTCGGATGAACAGTTGCAATACGTGCCCGAGCCAATCAAGCTGGTGGTAGAAACTTTTGATGCGATGATTGCCATCATGGCAACCGCCAACACCAAAGCGTTGAGCCAGGTAGACCCGGCCAAAATGATGCTCAGAAATCGCTCTGAAACCGAGTTGATGAAAATTTACATGCAGCGTATGAGCGAGGGCAAGTTGCGCACGGTAGGCACCCTGTTTCCCACCCAGGCCTATGCTCAAGACGCCGAGGTGAGCCTGGCCGAGTATGAGAACTTTGTTTACAGCGCGTGCCTGCCCGATATGGATGACCCGGTGGGCTACTGGAAGCGCATTTCGGCCCAGCAGCAAAAGTTGGTGGATTGGTTCAAGGGCAAGCAGAAGGTGCGTGTGCTCGGCCCGGAAACTGATTTGCGCATGGACATTAGCGGGCGCGTTTTTGTCAATTGCGATGGCCGCCAAAACATGCCCGATGGCGAGGTGTTCACCGGGCCGGTAGAAGACAGCGTTGAGGGGCATGTCTATTTTTCGTACCCGGCGATTGAGCAGGGGCGCGAAGTGGCCGGCATCCGGCTGTGGTTTGAGAAGGGCAAGGTGGTAAAAGCCAGCGCCCAGAAGAATGAGGAATTTTTGCTCAAGATGCTCGATACCGACGAGGGAGCGCGGCGCGTGGGCGAGTTTGCCATTGGCACCAACACAGGCATTGCCCAATTCACAAAACAGATTTTGTTCGACGAAAAGATTGGCGGCAGCTTTCACATGGCGCTGGGCGCCAGCATCCCCGAATCGGGCGGCGTGAACGAATCGGCCATTCACTGGGATATGATTTGCGACCTGCGCCAGGGTGGTGAGATTTGGGTAGACGAGCAGTTGGCCTACAAGGATGGACAGTTTGTGATTGACGTATAGCTGTTTTAGCCTAATGCAGAGGTGTGATGCAGGTGGTTTTGGTTTGGGCGGTTTGGATTAGTGTACAGGTAAGTGATGCAAGAAAAAGACTCTGCCAATTTCATCCAGGTGCTCCGCAACCTGCGCTTTCGGCGGTTGTGGCTGGGGCAAATTGTATCGGCCATCGGCGATTATTTTTACTTTTTGGCTGTGCCAATTTTAATTAACGAGCTGACCGGCTCAACCGCAGCGATTGGCCTGGCCATGATTTTTACAATGGCGCTGCCGCAATTGCTGTTCGGCATACCGGCGGGCGTGTTGGTAGACCGGTGGGATCGGCGGCAGGTGATGGTGGTTGCCGACCTTGCCCGCGCAGCATTGGTGCTGGGCGGCCTGCTGGTGCGCGACGCGCAGACAGTATGGATTTTGTACCTGGTAGGGTTCCTGGTGTCGGTGGCCAGCCGATTTTTCTTCCCGGCCCACTCGGCGATGATTCCACTGCTGGTGAGAGAAAACGAGCTGGCGGCTGCCAACGGCCTGACGCAGATCACCTTTACCGTGGCGTTGCTGGCCGGCCCAGCGCTGGCCGGCTTTATGATTGGCTGGCTGGGGGCGGGGGTGGCCTTTGCGGTAGATTCGCTCTCTTTCCTGGTGTCGGCGGCGGCGGTGTGGAGCATTGGCGCGGTCAAGTCTGAGCATATTCTGCCTCAGGCGGCGCACACGGCAAGCGCCATGTGGACTGAATTGGTAGACGGCCTGCGTTTTTTGTTCAGCGTCCCGGCGTTGCGGGGAATTACATTGAGCTTTGCTGTCATTCACCTGGGGCTGGGCGCGATTAACGTGTTGTGGGTGCCCTGGCTTGACCGGCATTACGGAGTGGGGCCGGAGGGCATGGGGGTGGTAGATTCGGTTCAGGGTGTGGGCATGGCCTTGGGCGGCCTGGCCGTGGGCTGGCTCACAGCGCGCTTTGCCAAAACGCGCATCGGCGCGGTGGGCGTTATCGTCATTGGCTTGATGCTGGGGCTGATGGGCGTTGCGCCCAGCTTTGCCTATATTCTTGGATACTCGCTTATTTTGGGCTTGGCTCTTTCGCCGGCCGAAGCGGCATTGGTTACCATCATGCAGCAGGTTACCCCTGATGGCATTCGCGGGCGCGTGTTTGGGTCATTTGGGACATTTTCACAATTTGCCGGCATGCTCTCGATGGCCGGGGCGGCCGGCGCGGCCGAGTTGATGGGGATTCCGCCGGTGTATGTTGTGTGTGGAGCAATTGTGGCGCTGGCGGGATTGGCTTTTGGGGTACTGGTGAAAGAGCCCGAACCAGCCCAGCTTACTGGCGTTGTTGTTGAACCTGCTATTTAAAGGGAGGCAATTTTGGACGAAGAACGCACCAAAATTTTGCAAATGGTCGAGGCTGGCACGATTTCAGCCGAACAAGGGCTGACATTGCTCAATGCGCTAGATGAGGGCCAGGCGGCCAGTGAAGGCGCGCCGCCGCCTTTTACTCCACCGCCCGATCTGGCGACGCAGTGGCGTCACGTGTGGCTTTATATTGTATATGCCGGGGTAGGTGTATTGGTGGCAGGCGCGATATTCTTGGCGTTGGTTTACACGGGCGGGTCGGTTTGGTGGGGAGCGTGCGGTTGGCCGCTTTTGCTTTTGGGCGCGCTGGTGGCAAGCCTTGGGGCGTGGTCGCGCACAGCTCGCTGGCTGCACGTGCGAGTGAAGGGCAAAGATCATCGCGTTGCCTTTAGCATGCCGCTGCCGCTCAAGCTGGCCGCATGGGGTGTCAAAATCGCCCAACGCTTTGCGCCGGACAAGTTGGCTGCCACTGGCGTGGATGAAGTGATTGCCGGCCTGGGCGACTCGTTGGGCAAGGACGGGCAGCCTTTTTACGTTGATGTGACCGACACGGATGATGGCGAGCACGTGCAGGTGTATATTGGCTAGTTTTCAGCCTCCCGCAGGTTACGGTAACTACTCAGCCATAGCTCATTTTTTTACCACAAAGGGCACAAAGTACACAAAGGAAATCTACTTAGTGTCCTTGGTGTCCTTAGTGGTGAGATAAATGCACATGCCTGAGCAGTTACAGGTTACGAACCTACGGGAGGGTAAAGTAGAAGCAGGAGGTGCAAGATGACTACAGCAGAAGAGCGCATGCAAATCTTGAACATGATTGCCGAAGGCAAAATATCGGCCGAGGAGGGAGCCAAACTATTGGCGGCGTTGGCCGAAGGCGCGCGAGAAAAAAAGCCCGCTTCCTCTGCGCCGGGCACCAGCCCAAGCTGGCTGCGCGTGCGCGTGACCGACATGGCCAGCGGCAAAGACAAGGTGAATATCAACATTCCCATGGGCCTGGTCAACGTGGGCATCAAGATGGGGGCGCGCTTTGCGCCCGAGATTGAAGGGGTGAACCCCGAAGAAATCGTGGCGGCCCTCAAGAGCGGCGCGCAGGGCAAGATCTTGGATGTGGTGGATGAAGAAGACGGCGAGCATGTCGAAATCTTTGTCGAATAGGCAAAATAGCCAGAGTCTATCGGAAATAATGTAGCCAACGTATCCCCTACGTTGGCGGCTGGGCATGGGGATGCCCAGCCTGCTATTTCCGATAAGGTCTGTAACTACTCAGCGGCACCCTTCGACCTGTCTGCCGACAGAGCAGGCTACGCGCCGCGCAGCCGGAGCGGAGTGAAACGCAGTCGAAGGAGCGCGGCGCTCCGCTCAGGCTGCTGAGTAGTTACTAAGGTCTAATGGCGAAATTGCGCCCTAATGGGGCGCTGGCGGGTCAGGGCGAGCATTGAGTGCCGCAAGGTCATAATTCGGAGCAACGATGGGCGCGGAGCAATCAACACAGAATACACGCCTGGCCGGAATGACGGGTTTCACGATTGTCTGGTTGGGACAACTGGTTTCTGTGTTGGCCACCAACATGACGGGCTTTGCCATGACCATCTGGGTCTATGAAAAGACCGGCAGCGCCACCGCTTTGGGGTTGATGCATGTTTTTTTCATCACGCCGTTTCTGCTCATTTCTCCTATTGCCGGTGTGATGGTAGACCGCCACAACCGCAAGGTCATGATGATGCTCAGCGACCTGGCGGCTGGGCTGGCCACGCTGGCATTACTCGCCTTGCAGGCCTGGGGCCGGCTGGAAATCTGGCATGTCTACGTGGCGATGATATTTGAGGGCTTGGGGAATGCCTTTCAATGGCCGGCTTATTCGGCCGCCATCACCACAATGATTCCCAAAGAGCAGTATGGCCGCGCCAACGGCATGATGTCGCTCATCGAGGCGGGGCCGGGGGTTATTTCGCCTTTGCTGGCTGGGGCATTGCTGCCTATCATTGGCTTTACGGGCATCTTGACGGCCGATGTGGTCACTTTTGTGCTGGCGATTCTGGTATTGTTGGTGGTGCACGTTCCACAGCCAATCCGCACGGTGGAGGGCCAGGCTGTGCAGGGCAACGTTTGGAAAGAAGCCATTTATGGATTCAAGTACATCTTTGCGCGTCCCAGCCTGCTTGGTTTGCAACTGGTCTTTTTGTGTGGCAACCTCTTTTCCGGCGTTGCCGGCACTCTGTATGCGCCCGAGGTTCTATCTCGCACGGCCAATAACAGCCTGGTGTTTGGCACGGTTCAAACAGCGGGGGCAATCGGCGCGGTGGTAGGTGGTATTGTCATGAGCGCGTGGGGAGGCTTTAAGCGCCGCGTTCACGGCGTGCTGTTGGGCTGGATTTGGAGCGGATTGCTGGGAGTAGCTTTGTTTGGGCTTGGGCGAGGCTTGGCGATATGGATTCCTGCCAGCATTTTGGGGGCATTGGTCATCTCTCTCATCAATGGGTCCAACCAGGCCATCTGGCAGGCCAAAGTTGCCCCCGATATTCAGGGGCGGGTTTTTTCGGCGCGGCGTTTGATTGCCTGGATTACTAACCCCATTTCACCCATCATTGCCGGCACGCTGGCCGACTATGTGTTTGAGCCGGCCATGAAGGAACCGATTGCCCCGCTGGCTATTTTGAGCAGCGTGTTTGGCACTGGGCCTGGGGCGGGAATGGGGTTGCTTATTTCGTTGTGCGGCCTTGGCGCGGCGCTGGTAGGCGCATTGGGATACTTGATCCCCGCCATTCGCAATGCCGAGGATCTGCTGCCAGACCACGACCGGTTAGCCGAGGCCGCGCCTGCGGAGGCTGGTTGAGGCCGGCATTTTTAACATCGTAGCGAATCATGTGCCTAACGCTCGTTTTCGGCTTTTCTAACCACCGAGGCACGGAAGACACGGAGAAATTTTTGAAAACCTCCGTGCCCTCGGTGTCTCCGTGGTGAAATTAGGCATTCGAACGCATAAATTAAGACGATGTGGCATTTTTAGAAAGGAGGCCTTGTGAGCCGTTTCTTGTTGCGCTGGCTGGTGAATGCGGTGGGTTTGTACGCTGCGGCCCAATTGGTGCCGGGCATTTACTTTGAAGGCGATTGGGTGGTGCTGCTTATTGTGGCTTTTATCTTTGGCTTGGTCAATGCGTTGCTGCGCCCCTTGCTCAGTTTGCTGACGTGTCCCCTGATTATTCTCACCTTGGGGTTATTTACGCTGGTCATCAATGCCCTGATGCTGTTGGCCGTTTCGGCGGCGGCGCAGGCGCTCAATTTGCCTTACGGGGTAGAGGGCTTTTGGCCCGCCTTTTGGGGCGCGCTAATCATCAGCCTGATCAGCCTGGCGGTGAGCCTCGTCATTCGAGACGAGGATGAAAAAAAACAGCACCCTCAGAGCAACTAAGGATTGGAAATTAGAGTTTATCGGAAATAACGTAGCCAACGTATCCCCATACGTTGGCGGACTGGCACACTTGCACCTGCGCTGCGCTTGGCGCAAGTGCAGGTGTGGGGATGCCAGTCCTGCTATTTCCGATAATGTCTATTAAATAACTTGCCCACAGTGACGCCGAAATACGGGCAAAACGAGCTATAGATGAGCAAGTTATTTAATCCCTAGTCCTAACGCAGAGACGCCAGTCCTGCTGTTTCCGATTTGCGCCCCTGGTTGCCACTATCCTGGCAATATCACTTTTTTGCCAAGCCGTCACTACTAACAGACTCAGTAGATCCAAAATTCTAGCGGGGGCGGCTCCCACGCCGCTCATTGTGTGCTTGGCAAAGGCAGAAACGCGGGCGTGGGAGCCCGCGCCGCTCCCAAAATTGGATCTACTGAGACTTGCTACTCGGTATCATTTGGGGATAGCTCTAGGCGAGTTTCCCCTGTTGTGATGGGCAGCAGCGCGCGGTTGAGCAGCGTGTTTGTTGCCGAGATTGGGTCAACGTAAAAGTAGTCGTGTTCCCAATAGGAATGGTTGTATTCGTCGTTTGAGATGAACATGCCATAGTAAGGCTCGTTGATATAGGTAGTGTCTTCAATCCAGGCTTTCTGTTCCTCATTGACAAAGAGCGCAAAGCCATCGGCATAGACCTCTAGTTCCCAGTGCAGCCAACCTAGCGCCGAGTTTTCCAGGTCTGTATAGGCCATCAACTCGGTTGAGACGGCGTGCCCCCTGCCATCCTCGCCGCCCATGTGATAATCTATACGGTGTATGCCGTATCTAAAGCCCCCACCGTGGTGGATGACGTTGAGACGATAATAGTGGAAAAAGCAGCCGTTGGGATCGCCCGAAGTGCTGCGGTCAATGGGGCAGACGCTGCCGCCGTTGCCGCCAAAGACAATGCCATAGGTATTGAGATTGCCCAGGTTGATGGCCCGCGTCAGCATAGAAATCGTGTAAGGCAGGGCGGGCGCAGGCAGCATGGGCGAGGCGATGCCAAAGTCGAACTTGTCTTCCAGTTCGGTGCGGAGCGTCCCGCTAAAATAGGCAACGGTGAGCAGGTTCAGATCGGGCGAGCTGGTGCGCCGCTTGGCCCAACCGGTGATGGGATTGTCAAAGTCGTCGTGGCGCGTCAGTACGGTTGTGTATTCAATGTTGCTCCAGCCGCCAGGCCCCCACATGTTGTGGGCGCGGACGCGATAGTAATAGCCTCCCAGCGTTTTGCCGGTGAACGGAAAAGAGTTGACGGTGCTGCTATACTCGACCGTAGCGGAAAAACCGGCGTCGGCAGATTCTTGCAGCGTATAGTGAGTGACCGTTGGCGTAAAGACGACCGCATCCCACGTCACCGTATAGACGCTATCCAGCGGTTGTTTATCAATGACGTGCAGTGTTGTGGTGGGCGGAAGCGGCGGCCAATTGTTAAACACGATGGGCAGAAAGACATTGTAGCTCATTGCTTGGGCGGCAAATAGCGCCGGCTCTTCCGATGTCACCGGCGCGGCCTCAAGCGGCTGAGTGGCAGCCGGCCCAGCGGCGGCAAGTTGCGCCGCGACAAAAATCAATCCAATCGCCAGCCCCACGGGCAATGCAATGGCGAGCAGTTTCTTGTTCATATTCCTCCAGATGGTTTGTTATGGTTTAAGGTTTTAAAAATGTTGATTGATTGAGTAAACGGTTAAAGAATAATTGATTCCCTATCATCACCTCTCCCTATCAAGATTATGAATTAATTATTACGGTTGAACTATGTACCAATCCCATTTGTATCCCACCCGGCCCTCTTTGGATGACATGAAAACTCCAAAGTAAGGATCGTTGACATAGGTGGCGTCGTTGGACTGTCCCAGCAGGGTAAAAGTATCGCCCATTTTAACATAAACTTTGATGCCCGTGGCAGTGACCTTGACTCTCCATTCATTCCAACCGTCAATTGCCAACCCGGAAGCAGTGCCGGTATCCAGATCAACCCCCCGGCCGGCCCCGCCGCCGCCCCCGCCCTGGCCGTCGTCCGGCTCGTGATAGTCTATGCGTTTCAAGCCCCAATCGAACGAGCTGGGCGCCACAGTGCCCCAGATCATCATCAGCCGGTAATAGTGTGATAGGCAGCCCTCGTTCATCGGCGTGTAGCGGTCGGCGGGGCAGGGCGCGCCGCCGTTGCCGCCGAATATCAGCCCAAAAGAGCTGATGGTGGGTTCATAGACTCGGTCATCTACTTTTTCGTCAAGAATCATGACTTTGGCGGTGATGGTATAGGGCAGGGCCGGCGCGGCAACCATAGGTGAAGCCACTAAAAAGTCTCGGCTGCCAAATTCAAGCGTGTACAGGCTGCCATTCAAATACTGGACGTCATAGGAATCGTCGTCATATCGCCTGACCTCCCAGCCAGTGTTGGGGTTGTCAAAGTCATCATAGTAACCAGTGGTGACAGTGGTGGAGACGATATTGCTGTTGGGGCTGCTGAGAGCGCCATAGACCGACCTGACACGATAATAGTAGACGCCGCCGGGCCTGCCAGAGACGGTGTAAGAAATAACGGGGCTGGTATAGGTGATGGTGTTGGTAAAGTTGATGGTGGTGGCCTCTTCGAGAATGTGGGAGGGCGAGTTGCGGCTGGCGCTCCACGAGACGACAAAAGAGGGCGATTGAGAAGCGTTGGAGATGGCGTTGAGGGTGGGCGGCAGGATGACATACTGGGAGGCGCTCCAATCGCCAGGCCCATAGGAGTTGTGTCCGCGAACGTGATAGTAGTAGAGGCCAGGACCTTTGCCGGTGATGGACTGTGAGCTAGCCGAGCCTGGATAATAGTTGACAATGTCAGCCGAAAAGGCATCGTTAGAACCTTCCTGGAGGGTATAGGTAGAGACGGGCGTAGCGCCGGAATAGGTCCAGGAAGCGACAAAGTTGCGGCTGGCGTCGGGTGTGCTCAGTGAAAGGGTTGGCCCGTATGGCACAGGCGGCCAGCGTCTGTAGACGATGGGGAGATAGACAAGATACGCATTGTTGTCCAGGGTAAAGGTGACGGTATCCATGGGGCCGGTGTTGCCGAGCGAGTCAACCGCGCGGGCCTGAATGGTATAGGGAGTGTTGACAAGCTCTGGCGGAATCCAGGCATAGCCCCAATCCCAGCCGCCCCAGAGGTTGGGGGTGATGGCAGCGGTGCGCCACGAATCTGTAATAGAGCCGGCCGGGTTGAAGCGGACTTGGACCGTGATGTTGGAGGTAGCGGCGAGTGGCGCGTGATAGGCGAGGGCGGGAATGGGCACGGTAACCGAGACGAGATTGCTGTAACGGCTAGAGCCATCGGCGTTGGTTGCTTTGAGGTGATAGTAGTAGATGCCATCTTCAGCAGGCAGCTTGGCAAAGAGCTTGTCAGTGGCGGGTGGCGTGAGCAGATGGAGAGTGGGAGCGTCGAAAGAAGGCTCGGTATCCTCGTAGAGGATATAGTCGGTGGCAGAGGGGGCGGGGGTCCAGGTGATATAGTATTGGCGATAGTCGAGCCGGGTCAGGCCGAGGGTGGG
>JBGSMF010000328.1:0-18856 GCA_041740315.1 Thermoflexales bacterium | reverse complement strand
AAGCGTTGGCCCTATCCATTTGTAAAATCGTAACCGACATTCGTCGCCCAGGACTGTCGGCTGTCACACACTTTCATGTCAGGCATGCGCTGTCGGTTCCATCCAACATTCGTTGGTCAGCTATGCGCTGTCGGTCAGCACTCAGCTATCTGATAGACAATCATTACAGGCAAGAGAATCGGCCTTATGTCAATGCCAGGCACTCAGGAGCAAAGTTTGATAGCAAGAGATGGACTTGGTCGCCGTATCATTCGAAAAATTATTCCCAGTCAAATACGAAGTATCTACCATGCTTTGCGAAAGTCTGTTCTCAATGTGTATGATTTCTTGAGAAGAGTGCCGGCTTGGCCTCGCAGCACCAGCATCTTTAAAGAATTACAAGTTACCCGCCTGGGGACTACCTATGGCGGGGGCTATGCTGCGCTAGCTTGGTTGAATGCGGACAGCATAGTGTATTCGGTGGGGGTCGGAGAGGAGATATCCTTCGACGAGGATCTATCTCGGCTGATTCAGTGCCGCATATTCGGCATTGATCCGACACCACGTGCTGAGAACTATATCAAACACCACCTGGAACTACCACCCAAATATCAGTTTGTTTCGGTTGGCTTGGGCGTATCAAGTGGCATACAGCGCTTCTATTATCCAGCTAATCGAGAGCACGTATCAATGAGCCTAGTTCACGATTCAGGAACCGGGTACATCGATTGTCAGTTTTTGTCATTAAGTGATCTTATGCAGCAACTGGAACACGATTATGTGAATTTACTAAAAATTGATATTGAAGGTGCTGAGTATGGTTTAGTGCAACAATGGCTGGATGAAGGGGAGCCATTACCGATTGGCCAAATTTGGATCGAGTTTCATCCAGAACGGGCGGATAGTCTTCTTAGTCATTCGTTGGAACTTGTTTCGAGACTTGGGCAGATTGGTTTCATTCCTCTGCAGAATGGTCATAATGGTTTCCTCTTGTTGAATAGAGGTTTTTTGCAGATTTCTTTGCGGGCCTGGATATCACTATGTGGTCACTCAGATTTGTCTCCTCTGTAATTCATGAATGTTCCTGAAGTTACTTTCGACATGATTGTGCCCAACAGCGGACATTTACTCATTGATTACTGAAATGGTCCCTACTACCTGGCACGACTTCTTTAGTGTTTTGACACGATTTGGAGGCATAGGAAATGGGTGATACCATTTCAATTGGCGCGGTACCTTGGTCTCATGCCGATATACGCAATAAGCTTGAGGAATTTGCCAGCCTCTATGTGTCTCGGCCGATAAGAGACAACACTGGTGGCATGGGTTTCCCGCACATGTTTGCTGCTTGGTTCATTCTTTCAACGCTAAGTCCCAGAGTGATTATTGAGAGCGGAGTCTTTCATGGGCAGGGGACTTGGCTTTTTGAGCAGGCTTGTCCGCAGGCAAGACTTTACTGCATTGACATCAACTTGAGTCAGGTGCAATATCGAGCGAAGAATGCTATGTATTTGGCCGACGATTTCTCGACCATTGACTGGTCGCATCTACCCATGGAGGATACCGTCTGTTTTTTTGACGATCATCAAAATGCCTATGAGCGTACCAAGACGGCTGCATGGTTTGGATTTCGAGACCTCATTTTCGAGGACAATTATCCTCCATTGCAGGGAGACTGTTATTCACTCAAGAAGGCATTTATGGGAGCGGGATTCTTCCAATCCGCGGGTGATGTCCCCAAGCGTACGTTGCTTGATCGCCTTCGACGGCGCAGAGATAACGCTCAACAAAGCGTATGGGAAGTTGCTCCCAGCCAGATCGATGCCACCTACCTTCGCCGCAATTTGGAAATCTATTACGAGTTTCCGCCTATCTATCGCTGTGAACGAACTAGATGGGACGATCTATGGGACGAGATCAACTATCCTACGCCTACCGCTTTGCTCGAAGCACATGAGGATTTCAGTCGATTCTATCCCGAGGAGATGAATCGTTATACCTGGATGTGTTACGTGCGGATAAAGGCATGAGAATTGCGATGGGATATAAGGGTATCCTATGAGCAACCGGGAGCAACGTCTTGTCACCTTTGGCATGATCGTTCTCAACGGCGAGCCATTTGTGTGCTACAACCTGCGCGCTCTCTATCCCTTTGCCCATCAAATCATCGTAGTGGAAGGGGCGGTGCCAGCGGCAGCAGCCATTGCGACACCTGATGGACACTCCACTGACACAACACTGGAAACAATCCGTCGCTTTCAAGCCGAGGAAGATCCAGAGCATAAGGTGATCCTGGTTACCGCTGAAGATGAGGGCCGCCCGAACGGCTTCTGGCCAAAGGAGAAGGATGAACAAAGTCAGGCCTATGCTCGTCGTGCCACTGGCGATTACCTGTGGCAGGTGGATGTGGATGAATTTTATCGGGCACAAGATATGCAAACTGTGTTGGCGATGCTCCAGGATGATCAAGAGATCACAACAGTCTCTTTTAAGATGTTGACTTTTTGGGGCAACTTTGATACGTTAACTGATGGCTGGTATCTGCGCCGGGGGGCAGCCTATTACCACCGCTTGTTTAAATGGAGGCAAGGATATGCTTACGTTACGCACCGCCCACCCACAGTCCATGATGCACAAGGATGCGACCTGCGGAGCCTGCGATGGGTAAAGGGAGATGTGTTAGCGCAACAGAATATATTTTTGTATCATTACTCATTACTCTTTCCAAAGCAAGTCCTTGAAAAATGTGCCTACTATCGTCAGGCCCCTTGGGCGCAACGAAAAGATGCACAATATTGGGTAGAAGAGAACTTTATGCGCCTGGGCAACCCTTATCGCGTTCACAATGTCTACGATTATCCGAGCTGGCTTGAGCATTTTCGCGGTGCACACCCAGAGCAAATTATTGCTATGCAGCAAGACATCGTCACCGGGCGATTGAATATTGAAATGCGCTCAACAGATGATGTTGAACGTCTGCTGAGGTCGCCTTTCTATGTTGTAGGGTGCAGTTGGTTAAAGATTATGGATCATTGGGATCGCCGCTGGAATGGCAGTTGGAAGGCCTGTCGCTACCATCTAAGACGTTGGGTAATGTTGCTTTTTAGGGTGATGCGGCAGGGTTGGCGTTTGGCCAAAGAACTGTTAGGTAGACAAACTTGAACATTTTGCAGATCAACACTTCGGACATCGTAGGCGGAGCAGCCCGTGTGGCCTGGAACCTGTTCAGGGCGTACCGCGACCGTGGGCATACTTCTTGGTTAGCGGTAGGCTTCAAACGGTTTGATGATCCCAATGTAGTAGAGATCCCTCGCTTGCCACCAGGACCCTGGTCGCATGGTTGCTGGGCTCTATATGGGTGGATGGAACCATTAGAGATGCGCATGCGTGGCGTTTGGCGTCTACGCCGTTGGCTGCGTATTTTAGCTGAAGGCTCATCGGGAATCAAACGGGTGAGAGGACACGAGGATTTCAACTTTCCAGGAAGCCGGCGCGTGATGCAACTGCTGCCGCAGCGTCCTGACATTGTTCATGCACACAACTTGCATGGCGGCTACTTTGATTTGCGGCTTTTGCCTACTCTCAGTCGAGAAGTGCCTGTGATCCTGACATTGCATGACCAATGGCTGTTAACAGGCCACTGCGCTTATAGTATAGGTTGCCTGCGATGGGAAAAGGGCTGTGGGCAATGCCCTGATTTAACCTTATATCCCCCTTTGGAACGTGATGATACCGGTGGAAACTGGCGATGTAAACAACAAATTTATCAACAGAGTCGCCTGCACGTGGCGGCACCCAGTCAATGGTTGCTTGATCAAGTCCAGCGTTCCATGCTAATTCCGCTTAAATCCCGGGTAATCAGCAATGGAGTAGACCTGACTATTTACCACCCGGTTGATCGCAACATAACTCGTGCTCAGTTGGGGTTACCGGTGAATGCAATCATCTTGCTCTTTACGGCTCAGGGCAACAAGCAGAACCGTTTCAAGGATTATACAACAATTGAACGAGCGCTTTGGGAGCTGGACTTACTTGCAACTTGCCCTGTTATTCTCATTGCTTTGGGTGGCGAAACGGCTTCAGAAGAATACGCAGGACAGGTGAAGATTAGGCATGTTCCCTATCAATCCGACATGGCAAAAGTGGCACAATACTTTCAATCAGCGGATATTTACATACACGCTGCGCATGCTGATACTTTCCCGAATACTGTGCTGGAAGCCTTGGCTTGCGGCACCCCAGTGGTGGCAACCGCAGTGGGAGGTATTCCTGAGCAAATTGAGGATGGCAAGACTGGTTTTCTTGTTCCCGCTAGCGATAGTGTTGCGATGGCTGCACGCATTATGCAATTGCTTAACGACAACGTATTGCGGCAGCAGATTGGCACGCGCTCCGCTGAATCCGTACGCTGTCGGTTTGATCTACAGCAGCAAGTTGAGGCATATTTGGCATGGTATCAAGAACTCTTAGACACTCCCTTCTCGCTACGTTAACCATCATTGGTATATTTCTGACCTGGTCGCCCAGAGACTCGGCCTCAGGCAGCGACATAAGCTCATGGTCTGTTCCGATTGATCTGGCAGATGAAATCTCTACTGGCTGGCAGCCACGGGCTGCCGCAGATCAAGCAGGCAATGTTCATGTTGTTTGGTCTGCCTGGACGGGACAGGTTCCCCCCGATTGGAGAGATCAAACTGATGCAATTTTTTATAGTTGGTGGAATGGCAAGCATTGGTCCACACCTGTCGACATCCTGATTTCGCCCGATGACGAAAGTATGTATGCTTGGAACCTTCAAGTCGCTTCCGATGGAAGCATTATATTAGTTTGGAAAACAGCAACAGCAACCGGATATGTTCAGAATATTAGCGTTTCCAAGGTGGGTCAGGCAGAAAATGCGCAGAATTGGAAAACGATTCTAAGCATTCCCTATGCCGACATGGGGACTGTGGCCATTGATTCTTTATCAGGAGATTGGTATTATGTGTATATCCGCGAGTCTACGGATCTCTTGATACAAACTTCGAAGGATCAGGGATTGTCTTGGTCAAATCCATTTACTATCTGGAATAGTCTAGATCAAGCGGGGAGTGTCTTGGGGGAAACACGGGTAGTAGCTGATCGTCAAGGGCAGATTCATGTCGTCTGGCAAGAAAACAACGCTGAATATGATTGGAACCCAACAGCAGTCTGGTATGCCCGTGGAGTCAACATAGGTGGGATGCCCAGCTTTCAGATTCGCGAAGTCGCCCGCAGGAAGAATCAAAACGATAGTACAAAGGGTTGGATTTCGATATGTTTGGGCAATGATAAGCAAATCCATCTTGTTTGGAGTGGAGGGACTGGTAGTAGAGAAGGACGCTTTCACCAATGGTCCCCAGATGGCGGAATTACGTGGAGCGAGGCCGAGCCTATCCTGCTTGGTCTAAGCGGCATGACCCAATGGCATGGACTAGCGGTTGATAGCAGCGGTACTCTGCACTTGCTAACTACAGCCTTTGGGTTAAGTGATGGTCTTACTACTGCACGATATGCTTTTTGGAAAAACGGTCAGTGGTCAGCTTTCCAGACCTTTATGCCCATCGGTGAAGTAGCAAACCTCGTTGTGACTGAGGGCAACCACCTTCATGGGGTTTGGGGAGCTAATGGGCAGATTGCATATATTTCAGCCCAAACAGACGCGCCACTTGTAGCTTCAGTGCCCTTTTCGGGTACAACCATCTCTCCCCTTTACAGAGCCACAGAAACACCCCAGGCAGATGTCATGCCCCCTACCACAACTCCACAACCGTATAATACCGCCTTGAAAAGTACAGGGGTATCACAACAAAACCTTGGCCTGCCAGCATTAATTGGGACGTTCGCATCACTAATGTTGATTCTGGCTGTTATAATATTTGCATTGACAAGGATCAACATCAGGTAGATGCTCATGCGGTGCCCAAGCCTGAAAGAGCTTCCCAAACCATCAGCAGGCCAAATGGGTTGGCCGCTAATAGAAGAGTCTCCGCAATTACCGGACACAATGCCCAGTAGCGTGCATCCACGTGTGAGCATTGTCACGCCTTCGTATAACCAGGGTCAGTTCCTCGAAACGACGATCCGCTCGGTGTTACTGCAGGGGTATCCCGACCTGGAATATATTATCATTGATGGCGGCAGTATTGATGGAAGTGTGGATATCATCCGCAAGTATGAACCCTGGCTAGCTTATTGGGTAAGTGAACCAGATCGAGGGCAAAGTTGTGCGATTAATAAGGGATTCCGGAAGGCAAGTGGTGATATTATTGCATGGCTTAACTCCGACGACAGCTATTTGCCTGGCGCTATCTCTCATGCCGTTCAGTCTCTACAGGAGACCAAAGCCTCTGTAGTATATAGCAAGTGTCGCATGATTACAGGGGAGAGTGATTTGCTGGGGTTTTACGATCCTCTCGTGCCAGTGACATTGCGCGATCTGATCATGCTTTGGCGGCATGATTTTGCTTGCCCGCCGCAGCCCACAGTATTCTTCCGGCGCCAAGCCCTTGAATGCGTGGGTCTGTTGGACGAGACCTTGCACTATGCGCTCGATTATGAATTGTGGCTGCGAATGATTCAATACTCCGAGTTTTGCTTTGTTGATGCTACATGGGCTAATTATGTGGTTCACCCTCAGAGCAAAACCGGCAAGGGGTGGTTGCCGTTTGTGGATGAGGCGTATCAGGCCGGACGTCGTTACTGGCACCGGTTAGGGACAATGGACCAGTTCATTTGTTGGGTCGCCGGTAAACGACTGATGATTAGCCGCCGATACTTGGATCACGCATTTGACGCTTTTTATGCGGATGATTGGCCAAAAGCGAGACGATGGCTACTTAAGGCAATCTGGATGGATCCCTCCCGCCTATCTAATCGCGGTGTGCTATCTTTGTGTCGCAAAGCTTGGGGAAGGCATCTACGTTCTGAGAATGCTGACACCTCTTCCGGGGCGACACAGCGCGCCTGAATTCACTAATTTGCCTTATAGCCCATAGTGTTTAGGGCAGTTGGCCAGGAAGAGCATTACTGTTATCAATGTCTGATTGTGGGATAGGGTAACAAACTTGGATGGACGCAGACAGGGTCTCGAGTTCTCACTAATTCTCCTGTGTGGCTATATTCCTTCTCAACGTCTTCGCAGGCTTATATATCGGCATATCTTCCATATGAAGATTGGTAAGACTACTGTGATTTATGGTGGAGCCGAGATCAGAGATCCACGAAATATCGCAATTGGTGAGCATTCTATTGTAGGCCATCGAGCTATTCTGGATGGTCGCAGCGGTTTGGTGATTGGGAACAATGTCAACTTGAGCACAGGCATCTGGATCTGGACAATGGAACATGATCCCCAGTCACCCGACTTTGCGACAAAAGGTGGGCCGGTCACCATTGAAGACTATGTCTGGGTTAGTTGTCGAGTGGTGATTCTGCCTAATGTAAGAATTGGCAGAGGAGCAGTCGTGGCTGCAGGCGCTGTGGTTACAAAAGATATCCCACCCTATGTCATTGTTGGAGGGGTGCCGGCAAAAGCAATTGGTCGGCGAAATCAAGACCTAAGATATCAGCTTTCATGGTATCAGCCGTTCTTTTGATCTTGCAAGCCATCTGATTATATACCATAGAAGGAAGATCTTGGCAATCCAAGAGCTTGGCTTTGGTCTACATTGACCGTAGCTTATGCCGACACTAGAACAGGAAAGGTTTGTGGAAGAACACTTTGTATATTTTTGGGAGACAACTGTTTTACCTGGCACGGCCCAAGGGCTTGTTGGCAAGTGGCGAGAGTATGAGTTGTTAGCAGTTCAACGAGGTCAAATCGTAGTTGACCGATTGCTGTGTCATACCACACTCACAGGCTGCACCGTGATTGATCTGGGCTGCGGCTATGGAGGACTCTCAGTAGCACTGGCGCAGGCTGGTGCTTTTGTTGTTGGGACTGACTATGATATGCAACGAGTGCAAGGAGCAAGTATCCGAACAAAATATGATTATCCCGAGTGCAAAGTTGAGTTAATTCAATCTGCCGCCGAAAGAACTCCACTTCCCGACGAATGTTTTGACATAGTTGTATGCAGTGACATACTTGAGCACGTCGGCAGTCATGAGCAGACTTTACGTGAAATAGGGCGTGTTCTCCGAGTAGGCGGTTTTGCATATTTTACTTTTCCTAATCGTCTTAGTCCGTCTAACTTTTTGCATGACCCACATTATGGGCTGTTGGGAGCCAGCCTTCTACCACCCACCTTGGGGAAATGGTATGTGGTTTTCCTGCGCAAGAAAGCGCCAAGTTATGATGTTGGCACATTTCCAATCGCATCCCGAGTCATTCGTATGCTCAAGGCTACTGGCATGCAGGTTGTGGAATGGTGGCCTGCGCCGCAACGCCAAGTAGGGATATTCACGCCACTGCTTCGTTTGTACCGATTGAACACCCATCCATTAGTGACATTAATATGCTGTAAACAAGGTTTTTCAACACGTTGCTCAAAAATCTCTAGAGGTTCATCATGAAACATGTGGCTAAGAATATACTTAGGAAACTGCTGACAATGATTGACAATAATCGGCCCATGAATGACACAGTAGACATAATTGGAAGAAAAACAACTTGTGTTGAGAAAGGAACGCAAATGCTTCTTTCTCTAAAATATAAAGAGTTGTTAGCTGAAGATGTGCCTCTGCCAAGTTTTGAGGATGTTGAGTTTAGTTCGTTTTCTCAAAATGGAGAGGATGGAATCCTATTTTATATATTTTCTCTGATTGGAACCGCAAGTAGAAGATGTATCGAAATCTGTGCTGGGGACGGGATCGAATGTAACTCGGCGAATCTTGTGCTAAATAGCGGTTGGGAAGCATTGTTGTTTGACAACGACATAAGCAAGGTTAGAAGGGGACAACAATTCTATTTGAAGTGTAAAGAGACGTCTCTTTGGCCTCCGATTTTCGTAAATGCTTGGATAACTGCTGAAAATGTAAATTCTTTCATCACTAGTAATGGTTTTGAAGGAGAGATAGACCTCTTGTCGTTGGATATTGATGGGATGGATTATTGGATTTGGAAATCTATTGATTGTATTGTTCCGCGAGTGGTTGTTGTTGAATATAATAACCTATGGGGACCAGACAAGGCTGTTACAGTTCCTTACAAGCCAGATTTTGTGGCTGATGATAGTGATTATCGAGGAGCTTCATTGGCTGCCCTTGTTGGACTTGGAAGAGAAAAGGGATATAGGCTTGTCGGCTGTCAAAGGTATGGTTTCAATGCTTTCTTTATTCGTTCAGGAATCGCTGAGGACATCTTCCCAGAGATAGCAAGTTCTCAGTGTTTTGGGCACCCCTTTGCCCAAAGCGCAATGAAGAATCGTCTATCCAGAATACTTGATCGTGACTGGATACAAGTATAGGCAATGCGTATTCTATTCATCACTCCAACTTTGCCAGTGCCGACTACTGGTGGTCGCACGCGTCTCTATAACTTGGTTAGACTATTGGCAGATCAGAATGAGATTTATATTATCTCATTCGTCCAGCCACATGAACGTGATATGCTCTCCTACGTGAAACCGTACTGTAGACACATCGAGATAATTTCTTTTAATGTTAGATCCTTGGGCAAATGGGAGAATCGCATTCGAGGATGGGGGCGACTTTTGTTCAGTCGGCGTCCTGGCTATGCATATACCTTTCCGGTTGACAGTATGCGGCCGGCTTTGCGGCGCTTGCTTAGTGATCAAGTGTTCGACCTTGCTGTGTTTGAGGAACTCTTTCTAGTGGAATTGCTAGAAGATGTTGTTGATATACCAGTCATGATTGTTGAGTACAACATAGAAAGCGATCTCGCCCAAAGGCAGTATCGTCGTGCCACCCATCCTATTCATAAATTGCGGGATTGGTTAACTTGGCGAAAGTTGTTTTCCTTTGAACACCATTGGGTACAACATTTTCCCGTCTGTGTAGCCGTTTCAGAACGCGACGCAGCTTTACTGAATGAAATATCACCCAAGACCCATGTATACATTGTACCCAATGGTGCCGATAGTCAGTACTTTGCTCCACCATGCACCGAGCGCCATACAGAGACGCTACTTTTCTTCGGCACCTTGAGCTACGGCCCGAACGTGGATGGCCTGATTTGGTTCTGTAAGAATGTCCTACCAATAATTAAAGGGTCAAAACCGAATGTCATGCTTGAAATCGTTGGTTTCAATCTTGTGCCAGAAGTAGAGACGCTTGGTCATATACCTGGAGTGCATATTACTGGCTTTGTTCCGGACATTCGCTCCAAATTGTGGTCGGCCACGATGTGTGTGGTGCCTCTAAACATCGGTGGAGGAACACGCCTAAAGATATTAGAAGCCATGGCGGCTGGTTGCCCGGTAATTTCGACAACAGTTGGAGCTGAGGGCTTATCCCTGTTGCATGGAATACATCTCATTATCGCTGATAGCGCTGAGGATTTCGCTCGGGGAGTTATAATCCTGCTGGAATCGCCCGAGTTGCGGCGGAGATTATCAGAAAGTGGACGTCAGGTTGTGGCACAGAAATATGATTGGCGGCAGATTGTGCTGTCGTTCGAATCGATCTGTTGGCAAGCCTGTCACCAACTGGCGGGGATAGATAGCCCATGAATTTGCTCTTTCTCTCCGCCTGGTTTCCCTACCCACCCGACAACGGCTCCAAGCTCCGGGTCTATCATCTGCTAAGGGCGTTGGGCGCCCGGCATCAGGTCACACTGATGTCGTTGGCTTTCGATACAGCCGACCCCGGCGGCGTGGACGACGTGCCTTGCTTCTGTGCCCGAGTGCAGGCCATCCAGCGCAACCCGTTCAAGCGTGGGCGTGTTGTTACCGCCTTGCGTTTCTTTTCCATGTCTCCCGTTGTCGTCAGGCCACTGCCCGAAATGGCCCGAGCTGTGCATGATGTGCTTGACCAAAACACCTTTGACTTGGCGATCGCCTCGACCGAGGTGATGGCATCCTATGCTCTGAAAACGCCGCCGGGCACGGCCCGGGTGCTGGAAGAACACAATTCCATGTCCCGCTGGATATGGGAACGTTACCAGGAACAAACATCGGTGTTGCAGCGGCTGCGCTGCTGGGCAAGTTGGCAAAAGATTCGTTGGTACGAGGATTGGCTATTTCGCCGCTTTGATCTGTGCACGATGGTCTCGGAGATGGATCGTCGCTATAGTGTGGAGATGTTGCCCGGCAATAGAGGATCAGTGGAAATGGTGCCCAACGGCGTAGATTGTGAGCACAACCGTCCCGGCCTGGTCCGGCCGACGCCCCACACCCTGATCTTTAACGGGGCACTGACCTACAGTGCTAATTACGACGCCATGCGCTACTTTTTGGCCGAGGTTTACCCTTGCATCCAACAACAGGTGCCAAATGTATCTCTAACAATCACTGGCTCAACAGTTGGCGTGGATTTGGCAGGGCTGCGCCTGGATAGTAGTGTCCGGCTGAGTGGCTATGTGGGCGATGTGCGATTATTGGTGGCTGGGGCTTGGGCGTGCGTGGTGCCGCTCCGCCAGGGTGGCGGCACACGGCTCAAAGTGCTGGAAGCCATGGCTCTGGGCACGCCGGTGGTGTCCACATCCAAGGCGGTGGAGGGCCTGGACGTCATCCCTGATGAGCACGTCTTAGTAGCTGACGAGCCGGCCGAGTTTGCCCGCCAGGTGCTCCGACTCCTGGGGGATGCCGACCTGCGGGTGCGTCTGGCTGCCAGTGGTCGCCATCTGATGGAAGAAAAGTACAATTGGGAGCAGATTGGCGCCCATTTTGCTGATTTGTGCGAAGCAGTCGTCCGGTGCAAACGGTGAAGGTATGGTAGACTTGTCTGTTGCCCTGGTCAACTGGAACAACCGGGACCATCTCCGGCAATGCCTGGAGTCTATCGAGGTGGCGCAACTGCCCTTTGCCTGTGAAATTGTGGTCGCCGACAACGACTCCACTGACGGCAGTCAGGCCATGCTGGCCGAGCGCTTTCCCCACGTCAAGATCGTCCAGAATGAAGGCAACGTGGGCGTGGCGCGCGGCAACAACCAGTGCATTCAGAATAGCACCGGACGTTACATCTACATTCTGAACAATGACACGATAGTCAATCGTGAATCTATTGGGGCTATGGTCAACTTTTTGGATAATCACCCGGAAGCCGGGGCGGTGGGAGGCAATTTGCTCAATTCGGATGGCACGTTACAGGCAAGCTTTTGTTATTTCCCCAGTCTGTTAGAAGAATTTCTCATTGTATCGCACATTGGCAAGTGGCTGAACCCTTATTTCCCCAGCCACAAGGGGATGTGGCCCACAGTCCGTGAGGTGAACTGGATCAGTTCAGCCAGCATTGTAGTGCGGCGTACAGCCATTGAGAAAATCGGCCTGATTGACGAAGAATACTTTATCTATTCTGACGAAACAGATTGGCAATACCGGCTATGGCGGGCCGGTTGGAAAATCTACTATCTACCAAATGTGACCACAGTCCACTATGGCGGAGGCAGTTTTCAACCTGGAGGCAGACGCTATACGCTGGTTTACCGCGGGCGCATGCTTTTTGCGCGCAAGCATTATGGGTTTTTATACTCCTTGATGCAACGCATGTTATTTGGGGCGGCTGCTGTGGCTCGTACGCTCGTGTGGGTTGTGTTGAGTGTTATGCCTACACATCATCGTATAGCAAGGTCGCAGGTTTCTTCTAATCTTGATACACTGAAACTGTGTTTCTTGCTGCGCTAGCACAAGTGTTAGCCGGTTCGATCCAAAACTGAGATAGGTCTTGATGCAAAGACTAAGTTTCCTAAAGCTCCGAAAACTTGACAAGAACATTATTGTAGCGGTTGTAGTGATGGTTGTTATGCTACTTGCTTTCCTGGCGGGTCGCCGCCCCTCGATATACTTGTTGCTATTGCCCTTGGCTGGCATTGCTGCTCTAGTGTTTTTGGCACGGCCTTACTCGGGGTTGTTTGGCCTTGTCGTTCTATCTATTATGCCGCGCGTGTCTATTGGAACGGGGACCGAAGTGTCATTGAATCTGGTGACTCTGCTGATTCCTGCTCTGTTGGTTATGTGGGCCATTCACCTGTTGTCCAAGCACGTACTGACCTTGGCTCCGGCGCGCACAAATCTTCCGCTCCTGTTTTTTTTGATGGCGAGCTTTATCTCGTTGCTGGCTGGTAATGCAATGTGGGATCCGGCGGTGCCTCGACCGGCAAATCTTTTGATTGTACAGTTTGCCCAGTGGGGCCTCTTTGCGTTCTCGGCCGGCGCTTTTCTCTTGTTCGCAAACGTAGTGCGGGATATAGTCTGGCTCAGACGCTTGACTTTTACATTCCTATTGATGGCTGCTCCTTTTGTTGTACTCCGTTCCTTTGAGGATATCTGGTGGTCCACAGGGCACCAAGTTTCTAGTGGGGCGATTTATGCCGCGCCATTTTGGGTGTGTGTGGGGGCTCTGGCCGGAGGGCAGTTGGTTTTCAATCGTCGCATTTCCTCTGCCTGGCGCATTTTGCTTGCAGTAGTTGTGGGGGCAATTGTCCTATACTCCTTACAGATTCACGAGGAAAAAGTTTCCCACTGGATGGGGATCACTACCGTCATTGTTGTGCTGGTCTTTTTACGGTTGAGCCGGATGCGATGGCTATTTCTAGCAGTGTGCATTATTGCCGTTTTGATTTTGTATCCTGTGTTGTACGAGTACGCGGGAGGAGATGAAAAGTGGCAGGTCAGCGGAGCTTCACGCCTGGTTCTTAGCGAGCGCGTGATTGAAATGACCTCGCGGAATCCCGTTTTGGGGCTTGGCCCGGCATCTTATCGCCATTATGGGTTCATGCAATCTCTGAAATATGGGAACGCGTTCTGGCTTGTTCCCAATATCTCGTCTCATAATAATTATGTAGATATCTATGCACAAACGGGCGTCATTGGTCTGGGGTTGTTTTTGTGGTTTATTGCAGAGGTGGCATGGTTAGGTTGGCGGTTGCGCCAAATCTACCCAGAAGGATTTGCTTCTGGGTACATAAACGGAATGTTGGCCGCTCTGGGAGCAATTTGTGTTATTATGATGTTCCTCGACTGGTTCTTGCCATTTGTCTATGATGTAGGTTTTAACGGTTTTCAAGCCAGTGTGTTAGTGTGGATGTTCCTGGGCGGTCTAGTAAGCTTGGATGCTATGGCACAGCAAGCACATCTTGAATGCAATACTGCCAGTTGATTTGACAATGACTGACTTGCTTGATGAGGAAGACACTTCTTTGCCGGTTAACAATATGTTTTCTGCTCAATCAATGTCCGCCTTTCGTTCTTGGCTGTCCTTGGATGCAGGGCAAAAGGTGATTTATACTCGCATGCTGTTGCGCGGTTGGCTATATCGTTACCACTTTGCAGGATCCAGGTATCCCCTGATTGGGAATGGAGTTGAACTCTATCACCACTTTGGCCGAATCTTTCTGGGTGAGTTTGTGTATGTATGGAACAGAGTGGGCCTTTCAGTCTTTGGGAGTGACGCAAACCACATTGCTAACTTGCGTATCGGTGATCATACAAGCATTGGTCATAGAACACATATTAACTGTTCGCTATCAATTGATATTGGTAAGCACTGTGCCATCTCTTGGGATTGCGAGATTCTTGATACTGATATCCATACTGTCATTTTTGAAGATGGAACCCGCTCTGAACCATCACCGGTAGTCATTGAAGATCAGGTATGGTTAGGCACTCGCTCGTTGGTACTCAAAGGTGTAAGAATAGGTAAGGGGTCAGTAATTGGTGCCGGCTCGGTTGTAACTTGTGATATTCCTCCATGTTGCTTGGCTGCCGGCAACCCTGCTCGACCAATTAAACCGATCCGTGAATGGTTAAAGTGACATATCAGAGGGATCATTGCGGTATTCATTATGGCAAAGCCATCACCCGGCATGTAGCTTCTGCAATGTATATACAGCTTTACCGCAGCAAGGTGCAATTCTATCGCAAGTTTGGCGGCGAACGGCGAGCTGCCCGCTTCAAGTGGCTGGTGCGGCTGGCCTATTGGCCTCGGCTGGCGGCGGCTGAGGTGGGCGTGCTTTTTTCTTCTAGCTTGGCTGCTCGCGCCGCTACCTATCGCCGCTTGTTGGCCGAACTTGCGGCGATGTAACTGCTCTACTGACGTCCCAATCCCAATCGCTCATATAGCTCGGCCGATTTGGGTCCCACATAGAGCAGGTCTATTACACTCTCGCTTTCCAATATTTGCCACACTAGCCGGTGACCGCGTGGCAGCCATAGGCGATAAAAGCCGGGGTGTTCGTCGAGCTCCTTGGCGCGGGAAGGATGCGGGTTACTGGCCAGCGCCGCAATTTGTTGCCTGGCTGCACTGCGCACGTCGCCAGGCAGCGCTTCTAGCTGGCGCATAAATCGGCGGTCATAACGCAGGCGATAAGCCATTTAACTTTATTCCAGATGTGTCGTGAGAGCTTCCCATTCTTCTGGTGTGGTGGTCATAACGTCTTGGGGGTGTTGCTGGCGATAGCGTTGTGTTTCTTCAACTTGCTCCCAAAGAAATGTTTCTTCAGCGTACCGGGCTTTCATAAACAGGACAAAATCAAACACTTCCCTCGCCAGGGCCTCTGGCAATGTATCAATTTCGTTTTGAAGCAGCTCACGCGCAGTTTGAATGTTCATAATATTCTCCCGGCGGTTGATGGAATCACGCTTGGGTTTCTCTGATGATAATTATAGCATAAAGCATTTTGCGGAGCAATAGCTTTTTTGCCAACTTGGCCCAAGACTTGCCTGCCCACCTAGGGTGGTCGCGGCTTTGCCAGGTTGACGTAATTCGTGAAATTTGTGAAATTCGTGGCCAAGTGCGTCTTCTTTGCATCCTGCTTTCTCCAACCTTTGGAATGCACCACCTTCGGCACCGCCGGGCTGGCTAATCGAATGTCCAATGCTTCGACAGGCTCAGCAGGTCACGCTGTGCATTTACTCACCACCACCCGCTGCCCGCGTGACCGTTACGCGCCGGATGTAACCATCCACACCCCCATCAACACGCGCAATACCGGTTTTTCGGCGAACGGCAGGTTTACCTGCCTCGGCTGGCGGCGGCGGAGGTGGGCGCGCCGTTTTCTTCTAGCTTGGCTGCCCGCGCCGCTATCTATTGCCGCTTGTTGGCCGAACTTGCGGCGATGTAAAAAAGATCGCCAGCTACTTGGGAAGGTTACGTTCGCCACTGGCGCAGGCGGGTCGAACTTGGCGGCATCATACGTTGGCATCAGAAGCAGCCTCTACAACGAGCATTCTGAAATCTGTTGCTTGTTCGGGATGTGCCAGGCGTGGGCTGGCGATGTGAGCCACCTGCTCAAACTCAAAGCCTGGGACAACCACATACACTTTTGTCTTTTCAGGCAAGCGGATATCAGCTTTTAGCCGTATTTGTCCGTGATCAACAATGCCCTCAAAAGTCACAACATTGCTCATCAATCCTGCCCTCCTTAAAACATTATGCAACTACTCAGCTATTCGGTTTTTAGCCACGAATGTCACGAATGATCACGAATTATTTTTTCAGAATTTGTGCAATTTGTGTAATTCGTGGCAAAGAGACTGAGCTGTTACAAGATTATAGCATAAAGCGTTTTGCGGAGCAATAACTTTTTTGCCAACTTGGCCCAAGACTTGCCTGCCCACCTATAGTGGCTGCGGCTCTTCCAGGTTAACGTAATTCGTGAAATTTGTGAAATTCGTGGCTAAAGTGCGTCTTCTTTACATCCTGCTTTCTCCCACCTTTGGCATGCACCAATACACCGCTGGGTTGGCCAACCAGATGGCGCTAGCCGGTCACGATGTGCACCTGCTCACCACCACCCACTGCCCGCGTGATCGTTACGCGCCGGATATAACCATCCACACTCCCATCAACACGCGCAATACCGGCTTTTCCGCCGATGGCTTGCGATTTTGGGCCATTCCCAATCTGAAATTTGAAATCTTGAATCTGAAATCTGATATTGTTCACTTTACCGGCCCTCACTTGTGGAACCCCATCTTGCTAATGGGCTTGCGCCGCGCCGGCATTCCAACAATCCATACCATTCACGATGTCAACCCACACGCCGGGGCTGGTTATGGGCGGCTGTTGTATGCGTGGAATGATCTTGTCTACCGTTGGGCGGATCACATTCTAATTCACGGCCAAACTTTTCGTGATCAACTCGTCGCTCAGGGCGTTTCGCCAGATCGTGTTACTCACATTCCTTTACTTCATCTATTTCTCAGTTATGAGTCAGCGGTCAGCTATCAGCAGTCAGCGATCAGTTATCAGCAGTCAGCTATCAGCGGTCAGCCATCAGCTATTAGCTATCAGTCACCAGCGGTCAGCAATTCCCAATTCACAATTAACCATTCACAATTAACCATTAACAATTCCTCCTTCATCTTATTCTTTGCCCGCCTGGAGCCCTACAAAGGCGTGAACGTGTTAGTTGAAGCAATGCGGCTAATCGAAACTTCCGCCCCCCTCCTTCCTCCTTCCTCCTTCCTCCTTCCTCCTTCCTCCTTCCTCCCTCCTCCCTCCGCAACCGCCATCATCGCCGGCAAGGGCAACCTGTCCAAGCTCGCGCTGGGTCCGCTCCCGGCCAATGTCGAAATCCGCAACCGCCTGATCGAGGACGACGAGGCCATAGAGCTGTTCAGCCGCTGCAGCCTGGTCGTGCTGCCCTATGTCGAGGCTTCCCAGTCGGCGCTGATTGCCGCCGCCTACTTTTTTGCCAAGCCCGTCGTCGTCACTCGGGTGGGGGCGCTGCCAGAATACGTGCTAGAGGGGGAAACGGGCTGGGTTGTCCCGCCGGGCAATCCCCGCGCGCTGGCCCAGTGTTTGCAAGCGGCCCTGGGCGACCCGGCGCGTTTGGCGCAAATGGGTCAAGCCGGCCGGGCGTGGTATGATCGGCATATTCGTTTAGAAGAAGGACTCTTGCCAAGGATGTATCGAGAGATGATCAAGTAGCGTTTCCCATTTCTCTTTTCTGGTTCTTTGGGAGTTGCCGTGCTGAACCCCTCCCCCAGCCCCTCCCCGAAGCGGAGAGGGGAGCACGTTGGCCAGGGGGTTAGGTCTACCACGCGAAATCCCAAAGAGCCTCTTAGCCTACCCTCCCGCAGGTTGCAGAATTAGCTGCCGGGTAGGCTGGCAATCCTAATCGAGTTGCGCTTGCTCATCCCAAAGTGTTCAAACCTGCGGGAGGGTGAGTTACGGATTGTTTTGAAACGGAATAGGAAGCGTGATCTCCCTTCCCTGCCAGGGAAGGGGGTCAGGGGGTTAGGTTCCCAAAAAAGGAGGATGACCGATGAATGTAGAGACGACTCGCTTGCCATACACAACCGACTCGCCGCCAATAGAAATGCCGGCGGCCCTATCTGTGCGCCCGCAGCGCATTGCGCTGCCCAGCCTGCGCTTGCGGGTTTCAGAGCGCAATCTGCTGCTCGTGCTGGTGGATATACTCATAATCAACCTGGCGCTGCTGGGGGCCGTGCTGCTGCGCACCGATTTTATCCTCTCGATGGCGCAACTGCGCGCTTTTAGCTACTGGTTCATCACGTTAAGCCTGGTGTGGTGGGCCAGCGCGCTGTTTTTCGATTGTTACAATCTGGCTCGCGCCGCCAGCGTCACTGCCGGCGTGCGCAACATCATCTACGCGGCGGTGACTGCGGTGCTGGTGTACACCTTTATTCCGTACTTTACGCCGCCACTCACCTCGCGCGGGCTGATTTTTTATTTTGCTCTGCTGGCAGTGTGGGCGCTGGCCGTCTGGCGGGCCGGCTATGCCCGGCTGTTTGTGCAGCCGTGGTTTCAGCAGCGAGCGCTGGTGGTTGGC
>JBGSMF010000327.1:0-5843 GCA_041740315.1 Thermoflexales bacterium | reverse complement strand
CCCGCCCAGCCGCCCGCGCGAGCAGGCTGCGGCGCGCTTGGGATTGAGCGCGCCTGTCACGACACTCTCGGGCATCAAGGAAGCTTTTGCCGAAAAATTCGCCCGCCTGGGCGTAACGACTATTCGTGACCTGCTGCAATTGTTCCCCCGCCGCTATGACGATTTTCGACGCCTCAAGTTGATCGGTCAGCTAGAATATGGCGAAGAGGTCACCATTATCGCTACGGTGTGGGAGGCAGGTGTGCGGCGGACGCGCGGCGGCGCCCAGATGTTTCAGGCTGTCCTCAGCGATGATTCGGGCGTGATTCAGTGCACCTGGTTCAACCAGGCTTATCTGCTAGACAAGCTCACGCGTGGCACTCAAATTGTCATCAGCGGACGGGTGGAAGAGTATATGGGGCGGCTGACGTTTCAAAACCCCGAATGGGAGCCGCTGGACAAGGAATTGTTGCATACCGCCCGGCTGGTGCCGGTCTATCCTTTGACCGAGGGCATTACAAATCGTTGGCTGCGCCGAGTGATGAAGCGGGTGGTAGAGTATTGGACGCCGCGCGTAGCCGATCATTTGCCCGCTTCTGTTACCCAGCCGGCCCACTTGGCCGATTTGGGCATGGCGCTCAGGCAGGTTCACTTTCCAGAAGATTGGGATGACCTGAACCGCGCGCGCAAGCGGCTGGCTTTTGACGAGTTGTTTCTGATTCAGATGGGTGTGCTGATCCAGCGGCAGGCCTGGCGTTCGGAGCAAGGCCGCGCGCTAGAGTTTGACCTGGCGGCGGTGGAGCAGCTTGTGGCTGGCCTGCCGTACCTGCTAACAGCGGCGCAGCGGCATGCGCTAGATGAAATCTTGGCCGATCTCCGCCAAGCGGTGCCCATGAACCGCCTGCTGCAGGGTGATGTGGGTTCGGGCAAGACGGTGGTTGCCGCGGCGGCGGCGTGGGCGGCGATGCAGGCTGGCGCGCAGGTGGCCTTTATGGCGCCTACCGAAATCCTGGCCGAGCAACATGCCAGGACGATGGCCAACATCTTGGGCGAGCGCGCCACCCTGCGCTTGCTCACCGGCAGCACGCCAGAAGCCGAGAAGCAGATGATCTATGGCGAACTGGCGGAGGGCAAGGCGAATATCGTCGTGGGCACCCATGCCTTGATCCAGGCGGGTGTGGTTTTCCATGACCTGGGCTTGATTGTCATTGACGAACAGCATCGCTTTGGGGTGCAGCAGCGCGCCGCGCTGCGTCAAAAGGGCTATTTGCCACACGTGCTGGTCATGACAGCCACCCCCATCCCGCGCACGCTGGCGCTCACCTTGTATGGCGACCTGGATCTTTCTCTCATCAACGAAATGCCGCCGGGCCGCCAAAAGATTGAAACCCACTGGCTGTTTCCCACCGAACGCGAACGGGCCTATACTTTTGTCAGATCCCAGGTATCCAAGGGTCACCAGGCTTTTATCATTTGCCCGCTGGTTAAAGAATCCGAAAAGCTCAAAGCGCGTGACATGGAGGTAAAGTCGGCGGTAGAGGAATACAAGCGGCTAAAGCAAGAGATTTTTCCCCAGTTGCGGCTGGGCCTGTTGCACGGCCGCATGAAGGGCGAAGAGAAAGAAGCCACTATGGGGCAATTCGCGCGCGGCGAACTGGACGTTCTGGTTTCTACCTCGGTGGTAGAGGTGGGCATTGACGTTCCCAATGCCACCGTGATGCTGGTAGAGGGGGCCAACCGCTTTGGCCTGTCGCAACTGCACCAGTTTCGTGGCCGCGTTGGGCGTGGGACAGCGCCGGCTTTTTGCCTGCTGCTGGCCGATTCGGGCAACGCCACCAGCGATGAGCGATTGAGCGCCATTGAAACGATTAGCGATGGGTTCGCGCTGGCCGAAAAGGACCTGGAATTGCGCGGCCCGGGCGAATTTTTTGGCACGCGCCAGAGCGGCTTGCCCGACCTGCGCATGGCCAAGGTAACCGATGTCAACTTGCTGGAATTGGCGCGGGCGCAGGCCGAAAAGCTGTTCCGGGCCGATCCAGGCTTAAAAGCCCCAGAACACCAGTTGCTGGCCGAGCGCGTCAATCGCTTTTGGAGCGGCGAAGGCGATATAAGCTGACGGCCAGGTAAGACAATATCCATTACACGGAGGCACTCTTGACAATTGCAATTTATCCAGCTTCATTTGACCCCGTGACCTATGGTCACGTTGACATTGCCGAGCGGGCGGCGATTATCTTTGACAAACTCATCGTTGCTGTGTATGACAGGCCGTTAAAGAGCCTGTTTTTCTCGCCACAGGAGCGTTTGGAAATGACGCGCCAGGCTATGGCGCACTTGCCAAATGTGACCATTGAGTTGTATCATGGGCTTACGGC
The DNA here is from genome assembly GCA_041740315.1 of Thermoflexales bacterium. GTDB lineage: Bacteria > Chloroflexota > Anaerolineae > Fen-1058 > Fen-1058 > JBGSMF01. The sequence goes on along the minus strand of JBGSMF010000327.1, from coordinate 3,489 downwards.
CGAGTTTGCGCGCCAGTGTAGCGCCAAGGTGATTGTGCGCGGCTTGCGCGTCTTGTCGGATTTTGAGTGGGAGCTGCAACTGGCTTTGACCAATCGCCGTCTGGTGCCAGAGATTGACACCATTTGCCTGATGGCCAGTCAGCAGCATTCGTTTCTCAGTTCAAGCGTGGTCAAAGAAGTGTTTGCGAATGGGGGCAGTGTAGCGGAAATGGTCCCGCCGCAGGTGGTGGCGGCTCTGTCTGGCAAGTTCAAGAGCCTGGGGGCGGAAGCCAGTGGAAGGGTGAACCTGGTTTCGCTGCGTGATTGAGCGAGAGGCAATGGATGGTGAATAGGAGCAATGGCCGCCGGCCGACGGCAGGCTGCTCAACATGGAGGTTGCCGTGGACATTTTGCATCTTGTAGATCGTTTGGAGGCGCTGGTCAACGAGGGGCGGCGCTTGCCATTGAGCAACAAGGTCATGGTGGATGAGCAGAAAATGTGGGATGTCATTGACCAGATGCGCATTGCCATCCCCGAAGAGGTCAAGCGCGCCAAGCGCACCAACCAGGAGCGTGACCGCATCTTGGCCCAGGCGCACGAAGAAGCTTCGCGCATTGTCCAGTTGGGCCGTGAAGAAGCGGCCAATCTGGTGACCCAGCACGAGATTGCCAAAGCGGCCGACGTCCGAGCCGAAACGGTCTTGGAGCGCGCCCGGGGCGATGCCGAATCGCTGCGGGCCGACGCCGATGAGTATGTGCTGCAGGTGTTGGGCCAGTTGTCGCAAGATATGGAGCGCGCGCTCACCGAAGTGCACAATGGCATTGACCGTCTAAAGCAAAATCACACTGTTCGCGAGGTCATTGCTCAAGAACCTGGCTCGCCCGACGCCACGGCCGGGTAGGAGTAAAGCGGGTCGCCGGGCTTGACAGCACACCGGCTTCTGTTATAATCTCCCCTCGCTTGTGCTTGACCATTAAAGCAAAGCCAGATTACTAGGGTCGGGTTAGCCCGATTGTGTTGAAAGGAGTTTTAACTGTGGGTGCTCTTCCAAAACGTAAAATTCAGCAAGGCCGCCGGAACCGCCGGCGCAGCCATCTGGCCTTGAAACCGAGCCAGCTCATTTTGTGCCAGCAGTGCAAGCAGCCCAAGCCGCCGCATCGCGTGTGCCCCAATTGTGGCACGTATAATGGCGTCGAAGTGATTGAGATCGAAGAGAAAAAGGCCTAGCGTCGTTGGCAAGTAAAAAAGGCATCCGAGGCTGCCCAAGCAGGCGGCCTCGTATCTTGTAACGAACACGAGGGATGCAGATGAACTCGCTTGCTTTTGTCTTTCCCGGCCAAGGTTCACAATTTGTTGGGATGGGGCGCGCGCTGAGCGAGGCCTATCCAGAAGCGCGCGAGCTTTATGCCCAGGCTGATGAGGCGCTGGGCTTTTCACTTTCTGCGTTATGTTTCGATGGCCCCGAAGCCGCGCTGGCAGATACCCTCAACACACAGCCGGCTATTTTGGCGAGCAGTATTGCAGCCTTGCGGGTCATCCAGAGCCAGGCCGGCGCTTGGCAGCCAGCTTATGTGGCCGGGCACAGCCTGGGTGAATTTTCGGCGCTGGTGTGCGCAGGCGCGTTGGCCTTTAAAGATGCCGTCTGGTTGGTGCGCGAACGTGGCCGCTTGATGAAGCAAGCCGGTGAACAATTCCCCGGCGGGATGGCGGCGGTGATTAAAGTGGAGCGCAGCGCCCTGGCTGCAATTTGCCGAGAGGCGGCCGAGGCGACCAACGGCGTGGTTCAAATTGCCAACGACAATGCCCCTGGGCAAATGGTCATTTCGGGCGATAGGCAAGCGTTAGAAAAGGCAATAGAGTTGGCCAAGGCGCGCGGGGCCAAGCGGTGCATTCCGCTGGCGGTGAGCATTCCTGCACACTCGACGCTGATGGCAGAGGCCGCCCAAGAATTTCGCAAGGCGCTAGACGCCACCCCCTTTGCTGCCCCGTCTGTGCCGATCATTGGCAACGTGCAGGCAGGCCCGCTGGATGCGGCAGGCCTGCGCGATGAGCTAGAGGCGCAGTTGACCTCGTCGGTGCGTTGGGTCGAATCGGTCGAATATATGGTTGGGCAAGGGGTGACGACCTTTGTTGAAGTGGGGCCAAAGGATGTGTTGTGCGGGTTGATCAAACGAATCAGCGACAAGGTCGCAAAACACGCTGTGGGCGATCCAGATGGGTTAGCCGCATTGCAGGCCGCCTGACGCAAAGATAGAATACGCTGAATTGCCCGTCATCTGCCAGGTGACGGGCAATTTTTCTACTTGCTTGACAGCATGGGGGGTTGCGGGTATGCTTGTTTTATGAGCAAGAAACAAATAGCTAGGCGCGCGGAGCGCGAGAAACAAGAATCGGACCTGCGTGAGCCACCGGCAGGCTATATTCGCAATACAGATATTCCCAGTTTCTTTGGCCAGCCAATGTTCAAAGGAACGTATGCGCAAACTGTGGAGCAATTTGATCCACAATTGCCGGTTCTATTTTATTCTCACCCTCACGGCGAAATTTGGCTGGGCGATGCGATAGCCTGGCTAGGCTCTTTGGAAAGTGAATCGGCCGACCTCGTTTTTGCTGACCCGCCTTACAACATCAAAAAGGCAGAGTGGGATACATTTGAATCCCGACAAGAGTACCTTGATTGGTCTCTCAAGTGGATTGAACAAGCGGCGCGAGTGCTTGGACCGACCGGAACGCTTTACATTTGCGGCTTTTCCGAGATATTGGCTGATCTCAAATTGCCGGCCTCACGTTTCTTTCGGGGTTGCCGCTGGTTGGTATGGCATTATAAAAACAAAGCCAACTTGGGCGCTGACTGGGGACGCTCGCACGAAAGTATCTTGCATTTTAGAAAGAGCAAACAGTTTACGTTTAATGTTGACAACGTGCGAATTCCTTATGGAAATCACACCCTCAAGTATCCTGAACATCCTCAGGCTGAGACTAGTCAGTATGGAAAAGGCAAAGAACGCATTTGGCAACCTCATCCATCGGGAGCCAAGCCACGCGATGTTCTAGAAATTCCAACGACATGCAATGGGATGCACGAAAAGACCCCACATCCCACTCAAAAGCCCGAAGAACTTGTCAGAAAGATTGTGCTGGCATCGTCAAATTCCGGCGATGTAGTGATTGATCCATTTCTTGGGTCAGGCACGACGGCGGTCGTGGCCGAGCAACTTGGGCGGCAATGGATGGGCTGCGATATTTCACTTGAATATTGCCAGTGGGCGGCTCGCAGGATAGAACTGGTCGAAGATTGGCCGGCCGAAAAATGGATTCAGTATGATTGGGAAAATGCCGAACGGAGAAAATCAATTCGAGATAAGCACCTGCTGACCGACAGCGCATAGCTGACCAACGAATGTTGGATGGAACCGACAGCGCATGCCTGACATGAAAGTGTGTGACAGCCGACAGTCCTGGGCGACGAATGTCGGTTACGATTTTACAAATGGATAGGGCCAACGCTT
>JBGSMF010000326.1:0-14685 GCA_041740315.1 Thermoflexales bacterium | reverse complement strand
CAGGCGCGCCTGGCCGATGATGGCGGCAGATTTACCCAGAAAGCGACCGAACATGTAGCGGAAACACCCGCCGCCCGAGCCGCCCACCGGGCTGACAAAAATGTAGGTGTTGAATAATGCCCAACGGATCTCGTCGTCGCTCATTTGCGCAGACCAGCGCGGGATGCGTTGGGCCGCCGTGCGGATGCCCATAACCCCGAAATTGCGAATCGGCGATACGAGCATCTGGGTTGCCTGATTGGTGATCGCCCGGCGGGCCTCGTCGGCGGTAGGGGGGCGAAAGCCGCGAAAGTCAAAGGTCACCCAGCAGTTCTTGGGCGGGAAAGGCTTGAAGGTCGAGCCGCGCGCCTTTTCCAGATCGGACAGGGAGACAGGGTAGAGAGCATCGCGTTCAGCGATCAGCACCTGCTCGGTATCCGGGTCGTAGCCGCAGGCTACGACGACGTGCCCGCCAAAGTGGTATTCCGCTCCACCAAAATCAAGATAGGGCAAGAAACCCATGTCAACTTGGAGCATGACCGGCTGCCCGGCCGCCAGCAAGTCTAGCATGGTTTGACGGGCCTTGCGAGCACTGGTGGTGGTGTGGACTTGTATCCGGACCCCAGTGCGCTCCCCAGCAACGGCTTCCATACTTGGCTTGGGAGAAGCGCGTCCGCCCAGGAAAGGCGGCTGGCCTTTGGCATGCCAGTACATGAAACCGACCCCCTCTCCCAATCCGAGCAGCAGGTCTTCGCTGACGTCGCAGCCATTGAAGGCATAGACATGGCGCATCGAGCCGGTGACACAGTGGTGGGTTTGCAGTGACTTGAAACCAGTGAGAGCTTGCAGTGACATTCTTGAATCTCCTTTACGATGGTTACAGATATTCATTCATAATCCAAAATCTATGTAGGATAGTGACCACATTGTAAGATAGATATATGTCATTTCTTGGCATAAACTCAAAACCATATTTTTGCCAAAATCAATGGTATGCAAACCCTGGGCACTTTCCGCCACAAGCGGCTGGGTATGCACCCAACCCGCGGTTTTGCCGCAGGCGTAATCGATCCAGACTGGCGCTGGCTTTCTAGCGCAAAATATCGTATACTATAAGGCGACAGTAGCAAGGAGGTTAGCAAGAAGGAGTAGCACATGCGCACCTGCCCATATTGTTTGTACAGGTTTCCAGACGACGCGCCGGGCTGCCCGCGCTGTGAAAATGTGTTGCCTGTTTTTTCCACTCTGTCCAAAGGAGCACAGGCCGGCCAGACGACACTGGCAATGATGCCGGCCCGGCTTGCTACGCCCTCGCGCACTTGGCTGCCGCTCGCCATTGGTGGGGCAGTCATTTTGGGGCTGGTGATGGTGGCGATTATCTTTGGGCCGCGCCTGTTGGGCGCTCGCAAAGCCACCCCCAAGCCCGCCAGCACACAATCGCCCAGCGCGCTGGCCACGGCCGCGGCGGGGTTTCCCACTCCTGCCCCTCCCTCAGGCTGGAAGCAATGGCTGGCGGCAGACTATAGCATAAAACTATGGCTGCCCGAAGGCTACCATGTTGTCAACTTTACAGTGGCTGATTGGCAAAACACATATTCGAGCGCCCTGGCCCAAGACGGCTTTTTGCGGAACGAAGCCAGCAAGGTTAGAGCCGGGTCGGCCAGAAACACAATGCTGGCAGGCGTTTCGCCGCGCAGCGACCCAGCTACTGTGCGCATCTTGGCAGCCGGGGCCGCTTCGCTGGCCGGCGCGGCCGCTCCCAAGCCAGAAGACTTGCAGACTGTAGTGAATAGACTGGGGATTGATGGCACGCTCAAAAACACCCGCGCCCTCCAACCTGACCGCACCTGCGATTCTCAAGTGCAGATGACGCAAATGGAAATCATTCCTTCCAAGTTGGATGACCCCAATGCCTGGCGCGGCTTTGTGGTTGCCGTGAATGGAGCAGATAGCGCCTATGTTATGGTCGCCCTGGTCAACCCGCGCGACTTTTCATCCACCAGCGACATTATGCAAAAGGCGGTGGCCAGCCTATGCCAACTGCCAGCCAGTATGCGCCCCACGCCCACAGTTACCTCTACGCCTACACCTAGCTCCACACCCAAGCCCACCTCCACGCCAACGCCCACTTTCACGCCCAAGCCTAGCTCCTCACCGACGCCCGCTTTTACACCGACATCCGTTTCCACATCCAAGCCTGTTCCCACCCGGGCCACCACCTCTACGCCATCGCCGACTCCATCCACTACACCCATCTCTCCTCTGCTCGACGGGTGGATCGAATGGAACTGGCAAAATAAACTCTACCTGGATTTGCCCCAGACCTACACCAAGGTTGATTTCACCATCAAGGATTGGCAAACCGTCTATTCGGCCACGCTGGCGCAAGACCCATACTTGAGCAATCTAGCCGCCCAGGTCGCGGCGGGCACGTTAAAAGACACAATGCTGGTGGCCACCTCGCCCGACACAGAGGCGGTGCTGGTGCGCGTTATTGTGGTCAACGCGCCCAAGCTGGCCGGCGCAAAGACGCCGACGGCTACCGATGTCCAGGTTATCATTGACAAGCTGGGGATCATTGGCAGGCTCTCGCAAGCCACGGCCCTGGAAGAGTGCGGCGGGCAAATCACCCGGATGGAGCTGGTGCCACCTGCTGCCAGCCGGTGGGGTGGCTCGGCCATTGCCGCCACAACGGCCAGAACCGGCTATGTGCTCGTCGTCCTCGTCAGCCCGCAGCAGGCCACCGATCGTGCTACGCCAGAAGAGATACTGGGCAGCCTGTGCCTGCCCAAGCCGTAAAACAAACCCGCCCCCAAATTTGGGGGCGGGTCTGTTTTACGAATAAGATCAGCTTGTTTTGTCACTCTGAGGCTTTGTTTCTTTTTTGCGCAGCCTCAACCAAACAAGCCAGCCGATGATTGCCGCCGGTATTGCAAACGGGCCTAACAACACAACGACCCAAATCAACAAATCAGTCAGCCCCTGCAAAATCACAACCAGCGACCCAGTGGCTGCTTGAACCGTTTTGTCGGGCCGCCAAACAGCGGGCGTAGGAATAGGTGTTGGTGTTGGTGTGGGACGCTGCGGCTCAAATGTGACAGCGATTGTGGAAAAGGCCGCCCGGTCTTTGAGGTATGTCATCCGTCCCTTGACCTGTTCAATTTCGGCCTCAACTTCGGTCAACTTGGCATTGACCTGAAGCGCCTCATCCACATCCTTGGCCTGCTGCAAAAACTCGCGGATGCGCGCCTCGGTGGCCTGTAAGTTGACCAGGCGCGATTGCAAATCAACGTACTCGTCGCTCACATCCTGGCCGCTGGCCGTCTCGTTCAACACCTGAACGGCCAGCGTCCTAAGCCGGCTTTGGGCCGTCTCGAACTGGTCAACCGGCACACCCATTGTCAGCGTTGCAAACTTGAAACCATCTTGCACCCATACCCGGCTGCTGACAACATAACCGCCGGTTTCAACCGCAATATCCGTCGCCCGCCCAACCGCCACATCGGTATCGGCCACCAAGAGCGTCATTTCGCCATTCTTGATGATCATCCGGTTATAGGGCGATACGCCCGCGCTGCCAGAATCACGCCCACTGACAGACACCGGGACTAGCGTGGGCTGAGCAGCCGCTGTTACCACCACCATCTTTTCTGTTACCGCGCCAGGTTGTTTGACAACCGCCGCGGGTGTTGCCGCCGCTGGGGCACAGGCCGAAAGCATCAGCGAGACAATAAGCGACATAAACAGAATAGACCAAGCGAATTTGCGAGACATTTTCTTCTCCTCCAAAACAGATTTATTGTCCGTGGGGGCAGGTTTGCCTGCCCTGGCTTGCGCCAGCGCAGGCCAGGCAAACCTGCCCATACATCGGCAGTGTTATTGGTTGACACTGATGATCACATTCTATTCCATTTCATGCGCTTTGCAAAAGTTCACACCTCGCCTATGCGTGCCAGCACCTGGCGCAGCGCCTCTCGCTCGCCGGCTGAAAGCAAGTCCAGCGGCGCTCCGCTCAACAGAGCCTGGCCCAGTTCCGAGCGCGCCAATACCTTGAGGTCTTCGGTGTAGGCATCGCCCACAATGTCTTGGTGAATGATTTTACCGTCTTGCATCATCAAGATGCGATGCGTGCGCCGCGCCACGGTGGGGTCGTGGGTGACAATCATAATGGTCGTGCCGTGCCCAGAGTGCAGTTGCCCGAGCACGCCCATCACCTCGTCGCCGCTGGCGCTATCGAGGTTGCCGGTAGGTTCATCGGCCAGCACCAGCGAGGGATTGTTGGCCAAGGCCCGCGCAATGGCAACTTTTTGCCGCTGCCCGCCCGAAAGCTGCCCCGGCAGGTGATGGGCGCGGCCTTCCATGCCCACCATCGCCAGCAGTTCCACGGCTCGCTTGCGCTGCGCGCGGCCCCCTACCCCTTGTCCCTGCATGGGCACCTCGACATTTTCAACCGCTGTCAGGGTGGGGATCAGGTTGTGCAATTGGAAAACAAAGCCTACCGTGCGGGCGCGAAAACGATCCAGGTTGCGCTGTTTGGCCACGTCTTGGCCATCAACAAATACCTGACCCGAGGTGGGCCGGTCCAGCGCGCCGAGCATATTGAGCAGAGTAGACTTGCCCGAACCGCTGGGGCCCATCACGGCCACAAACTCGCCGGCGTGAACCTGAAAGCTCACGCCGTCCAGGGCGTGCACCTGGGCCGTGTGACTATTGCCATAAGTTTTGGTCAGGTCAATCGCCTCTACTACCACTCGCTTTTGTTCAGACATATCGCCTGCCTCTATTGTATCTGCACATCCACAAAAGCCGTCATGCCCCAGCGCAAACCCTGGGGCATCTGGCTCAATTGAACAATCACCATATAGTTCACCCCGCTTTGCCCTGGCGTGGCCATTGGCGCAATGCGCATCACCTTACCTTCCACCGTAACACCAGGCAGCGCGTCAAAGGTCACCTTGACAGGTTGTCCATCACGCACACGCGCCACATCCACCTCGCTCAGGTCGGTGGTCTCTACCCGCAGCGTGCTCAAATCACCTATGGTCACAACCGGCTGTCCAGGCGCTAGCCACTCACCCGACCTGGCCTGCAGCACACCCACGACGCCATCAAAAGGCGCAAGCAGTTGCAGCTTGAGCAACTGCGCCTGGGCGGCCTCTAGCGCCACCTGGGCCTGCGCAACGCCGGCATCGGCGGCAGCAACTTGTTCGCCAGAAACGCCCGCATCAAGCAGGGCATACTGCGCCTGGGCCTGCTCTACTTGGGCCTGGGCGGCAGCCACGCGCGACTGGGACCCATTGATTTCATCGCGCGATGCGCCGCGATACACCCGGTTCAGTTGAGCCTGGGCAGCCGCCACGGCCTGGTCGGCGGCTTGCAGATTGGCGCGGGCTTGCTCTTCCAGGGTGCCCAAAGTGGGGCAAACTTGTTCTGTGCCCCCGCCCGGCTGCGTCACCTCGTAACATTTCATCGTTTGCTCGTGCGCTTCGTAGGCGGCTTGTTGCTCGGCTTGGGCGCGGGCCAGGGCGGCTTCGGCGGTGGCAATGTCGGCAACATTCGCTCCGGCCGACAAGCGGTTGAGGTCGGCCTGGGCCCCAGCTAATGCCGCCTGGGTTATGCTGATGGCGGTCCGCGCCACCTCTAGTTGCTCTGGCCTGGGGGCAGCCACCAACAGGTCACGCTGAGCTTGCGCCGCCGCCACTGCGGCCTGAGCCTGCGCCACCGCCAAACTGGCATCCGCGTCATCCAGTTGGATCAGCACATCTCCCGCTTTCACGCTGTCGCCAATTTGCACATTCACGGCCACAACCTGCCCGCCCACTGGAAAGCTCAGGGCAGCCCATCGTTCGGGCAACACCTTGCCTGAAGCCGATACCACCGCCGGCGGCGCTTCGACCGTCGCCTGGGGTGCGGCTGTAGGGGCCTGCCCACAAGCTGCCAGGAGTACAGTTAGCACAACCAGGCTGAGAATAGTTATTCGCTTCATCGTTAACCTCCACTTTGTGTAACTTGTCTGCCTAAAATTCCAAAGCGCGCGGCATGGGAATGCCGCTCTACGAATTTCAGGATAGGCTCTTATTCGTATCGCAGCGCTTCCACCGGGCTAAGGTTAGCCGCGCGCCAGGCCGGGTAGAGGCCGCCGAACGCGCCCAGGCAGATGGCTACTATCAACACCTGAGCAAACAGCCCCGGCGAATAGAGCACCGTCAACCAATCACCCCACATGGGGATCTGCCCCATCAGCCAACCTAACAACGCAGACAATGCCGTGCCCGCCAAGACGCCCAGCAAACTGAGCACCACCGATTCTTGGAGCACCATGCTCAACACACGCCGCCGCCGCCAGCCCAAGGCACGCCGCGTGCCAATTTCGCGCGTGCGCTCAAACACGCTCATAATCATCGTATTCATCATGCCAATGCCGCCCACGATAATCGCCAACCCGCTGATCGCCCACATCATCACATACATATTCTGCATTTCCGGCATGTTTTCGGCAAACTCGGAAGAGCGAGAAACCTGCACCTCTAGTATTTGCGACTCTATCTGCGCGCTAATGGCGTTTGCCTGCTGCGGGTTTTTCACCTTGATTGCGTACAGTGATACCTGGCGCGGCTTGCCCAACAGCACCTGGGCATCGCGCAGCGATATGACGCCGCCGCCTTCTTCCCACGACATGCCCGTTTCGTAAATGCCCACCACGCGCAGCCCCATCTCACCCAGTCGCACCATGTCGCCCACGCCTACCTTGAGCAAATCAGCCGCTGGCCGCCCCAAGATCAATTCCCGATTGCCCAGCAGCCCACGCCCCTCAACAATTTTGAAATGAGCAATCGCCGCTTCGTGCGGGGCATAGCCCATCACAATGAAAAAGGGGCTGTTTTGCGCCTCTAGCGTCACAAAACCCATAATAATGCCCGATACACTTTGCACACCGGGCAAGGCCGCAATTTCTCTGCCAGTGCGCTCGTCAATTGCGCTATAACCAATATCGGATGAGCCAGCCTGCCGCGCCACCAGGTCTATATCGTTTGACATGAGCAGCGCATTAAAATCACGGATCACGCCGTCGGTCAGGCCATTCATCAAGATAATGGAAGCCAGTCCCAGGCTGATTCCCAGTACGGTCAGCAGAGTGCGCCCGCGCCGCCGCCACAAAGATTTAAGAATTTCAAATTTAAAATTCCACATTTCAGATTTCCCAGACCTGCCGTCCTGGGCAGGCAAATTTGGAATCTTGAATTTTGAATTTGAAATCTGTGTTCCGCCCTCGTAGCGCATTGCCTCAATCGGCGTCAATTTAGAGGCCCACCAAGACGGGTAAAAGCCGCCTGCTCCGCCGAGCACAATGGCCGTGAGCATGGCCTGGCCCAACAAGGGCAGGGTCAGCTTGCCTTGCAAAAAGGACAAGGCCGGGTTTTGCGTCAATGGGCCTAGCAGCGCTGCGCCTGCGGCGCAGCCAATCAGCCCGCCCACCAAGCCCAATGCCAAGCTCTCGCCAAACACCATGAGCATAATGCGCCAGCGACCCCAGCCCATGGCGCGCAGCGCGCCTATCTCACGGGTGCGCTCAAAGGTGCTCATCATCACCGTATTGGTCATGCCCACGCCACCGATGATGACGGCCAGAAACGCAATTCCCCACGCAAAACCTTGCATCATGCCAACCATCTGTTGTTGATCGGCCATTTGCGAAGATTGCGAGATGGTCAGGCGTGGATATTGCCGCTCCAGGCGCGCGCGCACCTGATCAGCCTTGCGCGCGTCTTTGAGCTTGACCTGCACCGCTCCCACCTGACGATGCTTTTGGAGCAACTGTTGCGCATCGGCCAGCGATATGACGCCCGCCGCGTCTTCAAACCCGCTGCCCGTCTCATAAATCCCTACCACGCGAAAGGTTCCCCCCGTCAACCTCACCGAATCGCCCACTTGCAGTTTCATCGCCTCAGCAGCCTGCCCGCCCAGCAAAATTTCGCGGCTGCCCCGCGCCGTCTGGCGAGACATTCCGAGCGTCTGGCCCGCGGTGATTTTGAATCGCTCGATGGCATAGCCGCCCGGCTCATAGCCAAAAATGAAAAAGTATGGCATGCCGGGCGCGGTCACATTGCCCACAATCATGCCGGTAGCCGCATACACATCGGGCAAGGCTGCCACCTGGGCGACCACCTCTTCATCTACGCCGCTCAAAGTGATATCATAAGAGCCTTTTTGCGTAATCGTCAGATCGGCGCCACTGCCTGAAAACATTGACACATAGCCCGTGCGTATCCCCTCGCCCATTGCGCCCAGGGTCACAATCATCGCCACGCCCACCGCAATTCCCGCTACCGTTAGCAAGGTGCGGGTTTTTCTGCGCGCGAGGTTTTTAAGGATCATTGACACCATTGGCTTACTCCACTTTGGCCTTGCGCCTCTTGCGCGCAGAGCGCGCCGGCGCATAGTCTTGCGCCATCTCTTGCCTCAGGCACCACAAGGCCCAGGCCACAGCGTAAGAGTTGGTCGTCCAAACGGCGCTTTCGCTGCGATCCAATTCGCCCATCAACAGATCGCGCCCGTCGGCAACCAACGTTAGGCCATGCCCAAGCGCCTGGCGCAAGCGCGGCCCGTGCGGATGAACCACAACCGCTATATCGCCCGCGTCATAAGGCACCGGAGAGACGAGCAAGATCCTAACCTTGCGCGTTTTGGTCTGCCTTAGCCATGGCAATAGCTCATCCAACTCGTCGTCATCGCCAACAAGCACGGCCAATTCCTGCTCAGCTCGCTCGATCATCTGGCGAGCCTGGGCCAGCACATTGTTGCGCCCGGCCACATTCCAGGTCTGGCCCGGTTCGGCCGAATCGACAACCAAATGCTTAAAGCCATCCGCCAAACGATCAAGCGTGGCCTCAAATTCGTGGCGCATCTGGTCAACCAGCAAATCCGCCGGCACGGCGGCATAGCGCACCATCTCGCCAAAGGATTGAGTAAAGACCGCCCCGCGCGCCACCAGCTTGCCCAGCACCTCGTAAATCATCGAGCGCGGAATGCCCGAGTCTTTGGCAATCTGATAGCCGGTAGCCGGGCTGCTTCCTTGCAAAGCTATATACGCCTTGGCTTCGTACTCTGTAAAGCCTGCCGCCACCAGGTGATCAATCAAATCTCTCATCTGTCTCCTTACTGTCGTTACAAGCAAACGCACGGCGTTATGTAACTAACTACTATTATAGACATTTGGGGCGCTTTTGTCAAGAAGCAAATTGCAAAAGGATGGTACAATGGTGAGCAAAGCAAATGGGGTGCGCAATGGAAATCGGCGATGGAGATCGAGGCTAAATTCAGGTTGCCAAATCGGCAAATCTGGCTGCACATGCAAGCCACCAGCCAACTGGCAGGTTATACGCTGGCGACGCCGCGGGTCAAGCGCGTGCGCGATACTTATCTGGATACCGCCGACCGGCGCGTCTTGGCGGCAGGCTATATCTGCCGCAAGCGGGCGCAGAGCGATGGCAGCCTGATCACGCTCAAGAGTGTTGGGCAGGCGCAGGGGGCCATCCACCGGCGAGACGAACTGGAGGTCTTGCTGCCAACCGACACCCCCCCGGAACAATGGCCCGATAGTCCTGTGCGCAACCAGATCATCCAGTGGGTGGGCGACGCGCCGCTCAATGAGCTATTCAGCCTATCGCAGATACGAGCGGTTCGCATTGCCAGCCAGGGGCAACGCCCGGTGGCGGAATTGAGCCTGGATGAAGTGCACCTGAGCGCCGGGCACAAAGCACGGATTTATTTTGTGTTGGAAGCAGAACTGCTGCGCCAGGGCGCCGAAGAGGATTTGCAAGCCATTGTCCACTGCTTGCAACACGAGTGGAAATTGGATCCAGAGCCTGCTTCTAAATTCGAACAGGCGCTGGCCTTTATACAAGCTAGCTGAACCAACGGCATAGGGATGCCAGCCTACTTGTGCCAGATGCCACGCTGCTCCACCATCCACAATTGCGAATCAACCTCCGGCTCGCCCTTGGCCGGCTTGAGGCGGGCATAGCTGTTGTCTGGCTGCAAGCGCCGGGCCTGCACATTGTCTTGCAAATGAATGTTGAGGATATTTTCAAGGATAGAGCGCCGCAAACGGGCATCGTCAACCGGGAACAACAGCTCCACCCGGCGATCGAGATTGCGCGGCATCAGATCGGCGCTGCCCAGCAGCAATTCTTCGTCGCCGCCATTGCGGAAATAGAAAATGCGTGGATGCTCTAGAAAGCGCCCCACAATTGATGTGACGGTGATATTATCGCTCACGCCCGGAATACCCGCCCGCAGCCCGCACGTGCTGCGAACTTGCAGGTCAATCTTGATCCCGGCCTGCGATGCTCGATACAAAGCCTGGATGCAGGGCTTGTCTACCAGGTGGTTGATTTTGATAGCAATATAGCCATCTTTTGTCTTTTTGTGCCGTTTAATTTCGCGGCTGATACGGTCGAGGATACCCTCTCGCATCAGTTCCGGCGCCACCAACAACTTGCGATAATCGGTCTTTTTAGAATAACCCGTGAGGGCATTGAACAAATCTGAAACATCCGCGCCAATGTCTGGATCGCAAGTGAAATAGCCAATATCGGTATAAGTGCGCGTGGTGGTGGCGTTGTAATTGCCCGTGCTCATGTGCACATAGCGAACGATGCCGTCTCGCTCGCGCCGCACGACCAGGCAAATCTTGGCGTGTGTTTTGAGGCCCGGCAAGCCATACACCACGTGCACCCCCGCGTCTTCTAGCTTTTTGGCCCATTTGATATTGTTTTCCTCGTCAAAGCGCGCTTTTAGCTCTACCAGCACAGCTACCTGCTTGCCATTGTCACGCGCTTCCATCAGCGCATCAACTATCGGCGAATTAGAGCCAGTGCGGTAAAGCGTCTGCTTGATCGCCAGCACATCGGGGTCGCTAGCCGCTTCCCAAACAAAATCCACCACTGGGGTAAAGCTGTCATACGGATGGTACAGCATCATGTTGTTGCGACGAATCACGGAAAAAATATTTTTGCCCGTGTTGAGCAGCGGCGGCGTGGAGGGCTGGAAAGGCAAGTCTTTGAGCTCCGGCCGATCTATGCGGGTCAATTCCATCAAGTCAGCCAGGCCAATGGGTTTATCGGCCGTATATACCTGGTAGGGCGCTACATCAACATTTCGAATCAGGATATCGCGGATTTTGTCTGGCATGGCGTTATCCACTTCCAGACGCACTGATGACCCCCAATAACGATCATCCACCCGCTCTTTAATTGCAGACAGCAAGCTCTCTTCAATGTGAGAAATCAAATCGCTCGCCTCATCCTCCTCAATCTCAAAATCGGCATCGCGGGTGACCCGGAAAGGATACACCGCTACCACGTTCATCCCTGGGAAAAACAAGTCTACATTGGCAGCCACTACTTCTTCTACCCATACAAAGTTATCCGAGACAACCTGAGACAACCCCAGGCTCTCATAAGTATCGGCTTTTTCTTCGCTGGGAATGCGCAGCAAGCGAGTCGAGCCGGGCACGCGGGGATCATAGACCTTTAGGCGAGCGAAACGCTGACCATGCGGCGGGTCTTTGATGGCAACCGCCAAATTCATGCTCAGGTTCGAGATATGCGGAAAAGGATGGCTGGGGTCAAAGGCCAGGGGTGTGAGAGCAGGAAAAATTTCTCGCTCAACATGCCGGCGCAGCAATTTGCGTTGCTTGGGTTTGAGGTCCTTGTAGCCTAGAACGCGAATGCCCGCCTTGCGCAGCTTGGGCAACAAGTCGCTGCGCCAACACTCGGTTTGAAGCCCCAACTGTGGCAACAACTGTTGGCGAATCTCGGCTAATTGCTCGGCCGGCTTCATGCCATCGGGCGAGATCTCTTTTGCGCCGCTTTCTTCGTGCTGGCGGCGCAAGCCGGAAACGCGAATCATGAAAAATTCGTCCAGGTTGACGGCAAAGATGGATAGAAACTTGACCCGTTCCAGCAATGGATTGCTCCCGTCCATTGCTTCTTCCAAAACACGCCAGTTGAACTGTAACCAGCTCAATTCGCGATTGATATACAGCTTGGGGTCTTCCAGATCAATTTTTTTGGCTGCTGGCCGAACAGTTGATTTGCTCTTGGGCATCGCTCGCTCCTTACAAGGCATACACAAGCAGGGGCACGCTATGATTCTATTTTACCCTGCATCTATCCGCACGGCAAGCGCCCGGAAGCAAGGAATTTTTCAAGGTTTTCTCTGCGCTCTCTGTGCCTCCAAGGGGAATGGCGCCAGTCAACCAAGGCAAGCGAACCTTCTGCAACAAGTTCATGCAAGCGCATGGCCACCAACCCTGCCAGACCCAAAACCCATAGATAGTGCCTGTCTCAAAACCTGCATAGCTACCGTATCCCCATACGGTAGCGGCAGGTGTAGGGATACCTGCCTATGGGTTTTGAGACAGAAACTAGATAGAGTTATTTGGAAACTGGATCTGATATAGTTGCTTTTTGACAACTTTAATCTATAATCAGAGTATTGACCACTGCCAAGAATAGGTTATAATTCACTTTACAGCACTAGAAACTTTTAAGGAGAGGATTAACTATGAGCGATATACTAGGCAAAATCATGGACGAACGGGGCGGGCTGGAAAAGCTGGTCGGCTCGATCCCAGGTTACAAAGGCTATAAAGAAAAGGAAATGCGCCGCGAGGCCGACCGCATCTTGCGCGAAACGTTGGCGCGCCAGTTCGAGGTGCAGTGGCAGCGCCTGAATGAGATCATCGCAGATCTGGGTCCCGATGACACTCAACATCTTGAAGCCATGGACAAGGGCGCTACCCGCCTGCGTGGATTCATTGACAAGCTCAAAACAGCTGCTATGGGCTATAGCGGCTTTTTTGATGCGGTCAAGGTGAAAGAAGAAGCGCTCGACAAGCTATATCAATTTGATAGCGAACTAGCCGACGATGTAGGCAATGTCTCGGCCGATATTGACGCAGTGCAGGCCGCCCTTGATTCTCGAGAGGGAATTGCCGAAGCCATTCGCGCCTTGAACAGTCGCTGTCGCCAGCTCAACGTGTTGTTTGAGCAACGCAAAAGCGTCATCACGGGCGAATAAAGCAAAACGCGAAAAAATAAAGCGTAAAAGGAGAAGGTAAAATGGCACGAATTTTTGATGTAATTGAAAACACCAATGAGATGCGCGACACGTTGGTGCAACGCTTTCCCGAATCTGGCTCGGGTGACTTTCGCATTGGCTCTCAGGTCATTGTGCGCGAAGGGCAGGCAGCGGTGTTTATGCGCGACGGCAAGTCGCTAGATACCTTTGGGCCAGGCCGCCACACCATCACCACCGCCAATGTCCCCTTACTGACCGGGCTGCTGGGCAAGGCATTCAATGACCGCACCCCCTTTACAGCCGAAGTCTATTTTGTCAGCACGCGCGAGTTCCCGCAGCAAAAGTGGGGCACGCCGCAGCCGGTGCCGGTGATGCACCCCGGGATCGGGCTGGGCGCCAGCCTGCTGCGCGCTTATGGCACCTTTGGTATGCAGATTAACAATCCGCAGCAATTCGTGGCGCAGATTGTGGGCGCGCAGGGCGCTTATCAATTTGCGGAAATCCGCGACCGCTTGGTGGGCACCATTTTGCAATCGCTGCGCGATCTGTTGGGCGAGTGGAAAAAGTCTGCCTTTGAAATCCAGGGGCTAACCAAGGACCTGGCCATCAAGGTGGGGGCCGACGTGCAAGACAAGTTCAACGCGCTCGGCATCACGCTCAAGGCCTTTATCGTTGAATCTATCACGCCGTCGGAATCTACCGCCGAAGATCTGCGCAAGATGGGCCTGATTGATATGCAGACCTATGCTCACTTGCAAGCGGCAGACGCCATGCGCGATGCTGCCAAGCAAGAGGGCGGCGGGTTGGCCGGCGCGGGTGTTGGCCTGGGCGCTGGCATGGGCTTGGGGCAAATGATGACGGGAATGATGGCCGGCGCAACACAACCCGGCGCGCAGCAGCAGGCCGCTCCCCCCGCGGCGGCTTCCTTCCCTGATGTGATGAACCCAGCGCAGGCCGCCGCTTACCTGCAAGTAACCGAAGCCGACATCTCTCAAATGATCCAAGCGGGGCAGCTCAAGGCCAAGCAAATTGGAACACAATTCCGCATCAGCAAAGCGGCGTTGGAAGAATTTTTAAAGGGCTAGGCGAAACCCTTTTATAAAATAAGGGTGTGACCAAAATTGGTTGAGGCACTCTGCCAAGTCTGTCATTGCGAGGCGCAAAAAACGCGCCTCGCAATGACAGTAGAGAAGGGCGACAAATCCAGTCAACTGGATTTGGTCACACCCATAAAATAACTGCTCAGCCCAAGTGCGTCGCACCTGAGCGGTTACTATACAAAAAACAAGGCGCGGTCACTGACCAGTTTGGTGAGCTGCGCCTTGTTGCTTTCTAGACTCTTGTTGAGGCATCAGCATCAAGCCGCGATCCAAAAAGTATTGCCTTTGGCGTTATTTTTGCCGGTTCATCTCTTCTTGGTCAGACACGACGCCATAGCCTTGGATCAGCATGCAAAGGATGGCGGCATCTCCTTTTCACTTAGGACCTTACCAATAAAATCTGTGCAGGCACAGCAAAGAAATTAGGCTGTCGCCACGTTAGCCAACGCTGGAATCACAACCAGTTCGCGCAACTTGAGTGCCAGCGCGGCGACGGAACGGCCGAACTTGGTCAAATAGT
>JBGSMF010000325.1:0-3612 GCA_041740315.1 Thermoflexales bacterium | reverse complement strand
GAAACTTTTGGCATGTCTGATGAAAAGCGATCTAACCTAGAAGCAGCGCTAAAAAACAGTTTTGTCTCTGTGGCCACCTACGGTCCTAAACAGACAATTGCTATCCAGACTCAAGACCCTCATGGCGTGACCACACAGGTGAAGCAATTGCTGG
Organism: Thermoflexales bacterium; assembly: GCA_041740315.1. GTDB lineage: Bacteria > Chloroflexota > Anaerolineae > Fen-1058 > Fen-1058 > JBGSMF01. Next base: position 3,458 of record JBGSMF010000325.1, on the reverse strand, counting down.
AAGGCGTTAAGGTATTGAATACTCGCGTTCGCGAGCAATCACTGGAGGATGTCTATTTGCGCTTGGTACAAGAGAGCAAAGCATGAAGCATCACCTCCAAGTCTTTCGCGCTGCCGTGCGCGTAACCATTTGGGATTACCTGGCGCAACCGATGTGGGTTTTTTGGCTGACGATTACGCCTTTCGCTTTTGCCCTGGTGGCTACTTTCTTGTATCGCGACGCACCACCTAAAGCGTTTGCTCTCTACGTCGTTCTAGGCTCTGGCGCTATGGGAATGTGGGCCAGCACCTTGGGGGGATGCAGCTTTTCAATGATGCAGGAACGCCGGTGGGGCACGATTATATATACCTTCACGACCCCTGCCTCTCAACTCTGGATCGCCGCTGGCAAGAGCCTGGTTCACGCCGTAGTCGGGCTGATGACGCTAGGAGAAATCGCGCTTATTGCCGCTGTGTTTCTGGGTATCGAATTGACTATAGCCAGTCCAGGCGCGTTTGTTCTGGCTGTTTTATTGACTATCCTGACTTTTGCCGTGATCGGTCTCTTTCTCAATAGTTTCTTTATGCTTACTCGTTCGGCTAGCGATTGGCAGAACGCCCTCAGCCGATTTCTTTACCTCTTTTGTGGCGCCATGTATCCTATTTCCATGTTGCCCGATTGGTTGCGCCCGATCTCGTATATCTTGGCCCCGACTTGGAGCTTGAACGCCATTCGGCTTTCGGTGGAACCAGGCGCGCTCAACCACCCTGGTTACTTGGCGAATATTGGGCTAACGCTGGCGCTCACCGTGGTTTATGGGTTGATTGCCTGGTATTTACAGAGAGTGGTAGGGCACAAGTTGCGGGTCAGCGCTGAATTGGAAAGGGTCTAAGCTGTGATACGGCAAATCAATCTTCTAACACGCATGTCTTGGACGGTCTTTACGGCGATCTATGCCTGGCAGAGTCCTATGTCTTACCTCATTATTAAGTTTATCGTTCCTTTTTTTCAGATGAGCTTTTTTATCTACTTGGCCAAGTTTACCTTGGGACCCGATAAACTGACCTATGTGGCTATCGGTAACGCAGTCCAGTTCGTGGCCCTCAACACTTTGATGGGAGTGGCCATAACCTTGTCTGGAGAAAAAGGAAACGGGACCTTGTCAACGCTGTTGACGACACCGGCCAACCGCTTATTGATCTTTGCTAGTCGAGCCTTGGTGCACGTTTGGGACGGCATCGCCGGGGCAATAATTGCTCTAGTTTATGCTGGCTTGTTGTTTGGAGTGAGCTTTGCGCAAACAAACTTCTTGGCTTTAACCGTTGTGCTTTTTATTTCTTCTCTCACTTTGACCGGCATTGGCCTGATCATTGCTAGCTTGAGCCTTTTCACTCGCACCATCGAACCGATTATGAACACCGCCTACCTGTTCATTTTTTTGGTGGCCGGCATCAATTTCCCAGTAGAGCAATTGCCTGTTTGGTTGCAGCCTTTTTCGCGCTTGATTCCACTTACTTATGGCGTCGAGGCGGCACGTCAGGCTGTGGCGGGCGCTTCTGTGATAACCGTGGGCGATTCTTTGTTAATTATGCTGGGGCTGTTTTTGGTAGAAGGCGCCTTGGGCTATTTTACTTTCTTGTATTTTGAGAGGGCAGCCAAGCGCTTCGGAACCTTAGAAATGGCGTAGGGGTAAAAAGGACACATTGGGGAAGGGAAATCGTAATGAGCATTGGGCTAAGATCAGTGATGACCGGTCCTTCGGTTGAAAAGCGTAAGCTTTTCAACTACCTGCTAGAAGAAGCAGGAATAGAGATCTCCTCATCAGGCATAACCCCTCGACGGGGAAATCCTGACAAGGCCCCTCTCTCCTTTGCCCAGGAACGACTATGGTTCCTAGATCAGCTGAAACCCAACATCGCTGCTTACAATATTCCAGCTGCTTTTCGTCTAAGCGGGCCGCTCAATATTTCCGCATTGGAACACAGCCTCAAAGAGATCGTGCGCCGGCATGAGGCGCTACACACGACGTTTGTCGTCGTCGAGGGGCAGCCGTTTCAAGTCATTACCCCAGCGTTGCAAGTGATATTGCCCGTCGTCGATCTGCATCATCTGCCCTCAGCGGAGCAAGAGGCTGAGGCGCAACGTCTCATCAAGGAAGAAGCCCAGAAGCCTTTTGACCTGACCCATGACCCGTTGCTACGAGCAAGCCTGTTCCAGTTGGGTGCCGAAGACCATATTCTCTTGCTCACGCTGCCTCATATTGTTTCGGATGGCTGGTCGCTGGAAGTGTTCAACCGGGAACTATCAACGCTGTATGCGGCTTTCTCGACCGAGCAGCCTTCGCCCTTATCCGACCTGCCCCTACAATATGCAGACTTTGCGGTCTGGCAACGCCAGTGGCTGCAAGGCGAAGCATGGGCGTCGCAACTCGCCTATTGGCAGCAACAGCTGGCAGGCAGTCCTCCGGTACTGGAGTTGCCTACCGACCGTCCCCGGCCCCCCGTTCAAACCTATCAGGGTGCAACATATGCGTTCACTCTACCGAAGACCGTTAATGAGTCGCTCAAGGTTCTGAGCCAGCAAGAAGGGACCACGCTCTTCATGGTGCTGTTGGCTGCGTTCAAAGTGCTGCTCTATCGCTACACCGGGCTGCGTGATCTAGTCGTGGGCACCCCCGTCGCCAATCGCAGCCGGGTTGAATGGGAAGGGCTCATTGGCTTCTTTGTCAACACGCTCGTCTTGCGCACGGAGGTCTCCGGCACGCTCACGTTTCGCGAGTTGCTGGGCCGGGTGCGGGATGTCTGCCTGGAGGCGTATGCCCATCAGGATTTGCCCTTCGAGAAACTGGTTGAGGCGTTGCAGCCCGACCGCGACTTGAGCCGCAACCCTTTGTTCCAGGTGCTGTTTGCCTTTCAGAACACGCCTGCTCAGGCGCTGGCGTTGCCCGGCCTGGTTGTTAGTGCATTAGACATTCCTCAACTGACTGCGAAGTTCGATGTGAGCCTGTTCCTGGAAGATGGGGGCCAAGAGTTACAGGGTAGCATCGAGTACAGCACCGATCTCTTCGATGCCGCCACCATCGCCCGTATGGCCGGGCATTTCCAGACCGTACTGGCTGGCATCGTGGCCAACCCCAATCAACCCATCTCGCGCTTGCCACTCTTAACCGAGGGCGAGCGCCACCAGCTCCTAGTCGAATGGAACGCCACCCAGGTCGATTATCCACAGGACAAGTGCCTGCATGAGTTGTTTGAAGAACAAGTCGAGCGAACGCCCGATGCAGTGGCCGTGGTGTTTGAAGAACAGTGCCTCACCTACCACGAACTGAACTCTCGTGCTAACCAACTGGCTCATTACTTGCGAATGCGGGGCGTCGGGCCTGAGGTGCTGGTCGGCGTTTGCCTGGAGCGCTCGCTAGAAATGGTCGTGGGCTTGTGGGGCATTCTCAAAGCCGGTGGAGCCTATGTGCCGCTGGACCC
>JBGSMF010000324.1:0-18974 GCA_041740315.1 Thermoflexales bacterium | reverse complement strand
CAGAGCAAGCTGCCCGAGTATATGGTGCCCACCGCGTATGTAATGCTGGAGGCGTTGCCACTGACGCCGAATGGCAAGGTAGATCGGCAGGCGTTGCTTGCGCCTGGGCAAACCCAGGTCGAGCTGGAAAAAAGCTTGGTGCTGCCCCAGACCGAAATGGAGCAGATCATTGCATCCATTTGGCAAAAAGTGCTTGATGTGGAAAAAGTTGGTATTTACCAAACCTTTTTCGAGTTAGGTGGGCATTCGTTGCTATTAGTCAGGGTCCGTAGTAAATTGCAAGAAGCGCTAAAGCTAGAACTATCTATGGTCGAATTGTTCGAATATCCTACTGTACACTCCCTGGCTCAACATTTGAGCAGACAGGAGGACATTTCCCCTTCCATTAGCACAGTGTCAGAGCGCGCCGAAAAACAAAGACAGGTGATGCGCCGGCAAAAGCAAGTCATGCAAAGAGTTCGATCTGCAAACTGATAAGCAGCGAGCAAAGGGATAACGTTTTATGCCAGGCGATGTCGCGTGGAGTAGGCGCAATCATGACAAGCCATATTGTGTCTCTTAAATTAGCTGCCGCTATAGTTTTTATTCTACGGAGGTGAAACCTTGAAGACGATAGAACTGGTTGGGGTCATTGGCGCGGGGATTATGGGAGTGGGTATGGCCCAGAACCTGGCCCAGACATGCCATCAGGTCATTCTCGTTGATGTATCCAATCCAATTCTGAACAAGGCCAAGGCAGAAATCCGCAACAATCTGCGCTTTGCGCGGATGCTTGCCAAGTCAGCCGAGCAAACTAGCCCAGAGGATGTGCTGGCGCGGATCACCTTGACCACCGATTACAACTTGTTAAAGAAAGTGGATTTTGTCGTCGAGAACGTCGTCGAAAAATGGGATGTGAAAAAAAGTGTCTATGCACAACTGGACACCATATGCCCAGAGCATTGCGTGTTCGCAGCCGACACCTCCTGCATTCCAATCACCCGCATTGGCTCAGCTACCCAACGGCCGGACCGCGTCATCGGCATGCACTTTATGAATCCTGTGCCGCTGAAATCAACGGTAGAAGTCATCCGAGGCTATCACACTTCAGAGGAAACGATCGAGATTGCCAAGGCCTTCCTGGCAGGCATGGGCAAAGAGTGTATCATCGTCAACGATGCGCCAGGGTTTGTCTCTAACCGCGTCTTGATGCTGACCATCAACGAGGCGATTTGCCTGGTGCACGACCAGGTGGCTCCTCCTCAAGACATAGACCAGATTTTCAAAAAGTGTTTTGGGCACAAGATGGGGCCGCTAGAGACCGCCGACCTGATTGGATTGGACACCATCCTCTACTCCATCGAGGTGCTGTACGAGAGCTTTAACGACAGCAAATATCGCCCGTGCCCCCTGTTGAAAAAGATGGTTGACGCAGGCCTGCACGGCCGCAAGAGTGGCCAGGGTTTTTATTCGTATAGGGCATGAACTGCAACGCGCTCATCGAGCGAGGAAAAAGTAACAATGGACATCAAGACAAGCATCAGGCAATTCCTGGCCAAGTTCTTTCAGAACTATGACTTGCAAGACGACGAAGACATTTTTTCGCTCGGCTTTGTCAATTCGCTGTTCGCCATGCAGCTCGTTCTCTTTGTCGAGCAGCAATTTCAAGTCATAGTCGAGGATGAAGACCTGGACATCAACAACTTTCGCACGATCAATGCTTTGACCAACTTTATCGAGCGCAAACAAGCCGCTGCCGTGCCTAGTGCATAAACCAATGCGGGCAGAAACCTCAGAGCCTCCAAACGACGACACGCGACCACCCGCAGGAAGGTAGAGATGAGATGAAAACCATGCTTACTCCTCAGCAAAAGGAAACTCGGATCAGGTTCAGAGCTTTTGCCGACAGAGAAATTTTTCCTTATGCAGACCAGTTTGACCATGAAGAGCATTTTCCAGATGAGCTGATTCACAAGATGGCGCAAGCTGGCTATTTGGGCGCGGCGCTCCCTGTGGAGGTGGGTGGGCTTGGCCTAGATATGCTCACATATGGCTTGCTCAACGAAGAGATTGGCCGAGCCTGTTCATCGGCGCGCAGCCTGCTGACCGTGCATGGCATGGTATCTTTTGCCATTCTGCGCTGGGGCAGCCAACCACAAAAAGAATATTGGTTGCCCAGGCTTGCAAGCGGAAAAACCCTGGCAGCCTTTGCCCTGACCGAGCCGAACGTGGGCAGCGACGCAAAACACATTGAGACGACGGCAGAGAAGCAATGCGATATCTATATTTTGAACGGACGCAAGAAATGGATCACCTTTGGGCAAATCGCGGGCTTGTTCATGGTTTTTGCTCAATGTAATGCCAAACCGTCAGCTTTCCTGGTTGAAAAGGATAGCCCTGGACTGGCAATAAATCCAATGAGAGGCTTGCTGGGCACCCGGGCTTCAATGATTGCCGAGGTGCGCTTGGATGCTTGCCAAGTGCCCAAAGAGAATTTGATCGGTGGGTTAGGCTTTGGCTTTTCGACTGTGGCCATGTCAGCTTTGGATTTGGGGAGGTACAGCGTGGCCTGGGGGTGCGTTGGGATTGGTCAGGCTTGCCTGGAGGCCAGTTTGGCGTATGCCCAGGAGCGGAAGCAGTTTGGAGAGCCGCTCATGCGCCACCAATTGATCCAGGAAATGATCACGAATATGGTGACCTCTGTAAAGGCTGCTCGGCTTTTGTGCTGCCACGCGGGTTACCTGAAGGACAGCGGTGATCCAACTTCCACAGCAGAGACCTTGGTGGCAAAGTATTTCGCTTCGACTATGGCGTCCCGGGTGGCCAGCGACGCAGTGCAAATACACGGCGGGAACGGTTGCGGCAGCGAGTACCCCGTGCAGCGCTATCTACGAGACGCCAAGGTGATGGAAATCATTGAAGGCAGCAATCAAATGCAGCAGATTATGATCTGCCGAAATGCCTATCAAGCAATATAAAAGCCCATAGTATGTACCCATCCCAACATTTAAAAACATGGGCAGGAAGAACAAATGCTCAAAGAACAACATATCGCAAAAGCGAAAGCGGAAAAACAATCCATCAAGTGCGTGGTCTGGGACCTGGATAACACGATATGGCAAGGCATCCTATTGGAAGGCGACCGCATAACCTTGCGAGAAGGCGTCGTGGAGACGCTTAGAGAGCTGGATCGTCGCGGCATCTTGAACTCGATTGCCAGCCGGAATGACTATGACGCGGCTATGAGCAAACTGCAAGAACTGGGTCTCAAAGACTATTTCCTGTACCCGGAAATCAACTGGAATCCCAAATCGGCTTCGCTTGAAGCAATTGCCAAGTCGCTCAACATCGGTCTGGATAGCTTGGCGTTCGTTGACGACCAGCCCTTTGAGCGCGAAGAGGTTGCCTTTGCCCATCCCCAAGTAACGTGCATTGACGCGGCCAAGCTCTCTAGCCTGCTGGACTTGCCTCGCATGATGCCCCGCTTTATCACCGCAGAATCCAAGCTGCGGCGCCAAATGTACCTGAGCGACATCCAGCGCAACCGGGCCGAGGCCGAGTTTACCGGCGCCAACGAAAAATTCCTAGCCACACTAGAGATGGTCTTTACAATCAAACCAGCCGGAGAAAGCGATCTCAAGCGGGCCGAAGAGCTGACCCTGCGCACGCATCAACTCAACACAACCGGGTATACCTATTCCTACGATGAATTGGATGCGTTTCGCCAATCGGACGACCACCTTTTACTTGTCGCAAGCTTGGATGACAAGTACGGCCCCTATGGCACAATTGGCCTGGCTCTAGTCGAGTTGGGCCAGGCATTTTGGATGGTCAAGTTGTTGCTCATGTCGTGCCGGGTTATGTCGCGCGGGGTGGGTACAATTATGATGAGCCACATCATGTCTCTGGCCCAAAAAGCAAAGGTGCGCTCGAGAGCTCAGTTCATCCCTACTGAACGTAATCGCATGATGTATGTCACCTACAAATTTGGCGGCTTTAAACAAGTTGAGCAGATAGGTGATTTGATTGTCCTTGAAAACGACTTGTCTCATATACAACCCTTCCCAGATTACGTGCAGGTGTGTGTCATTGAACGGCCAGAGCGGCTGCACCCACCTGCACGGCAATCATAGAGGTGACGCCACTTTACCCCACTTTGACCAATTCTAGATTCTAGCGTAGAATATGTAGGCTAATTTGAATGCATCGGCCCTATCCGCGCCTTACGATATCTAGGCCGAGGCAGATTCTCCGACTGCAAAACGAATATCATAGAACTAGTTACATCCTTTCAAACACAGGAGATTCGCGATGGAAGAAGAAACCACAATTCAATGGAAGTCTATCATCTGGTCTGCTATCCTCATCCTTATCCTTCCAGTGATAGCCCAGTTCGTCGCCACTGCCATCTACCCCACTTATATCGGCTTTCAGGAACGAGGAGATACAGAGGCAATCACGGATGCCATAAACATTGTATCACAGTCGCCCCTGATGGCAGTGTTTGGCATCGCCGTTTTCGGATTGGCGGCGCTCTGGCGCGGCATGGTACTGGCCGCAAAGGCCGAGGATCGCCCCATTTTGCATTCATTGCTAGCAGGCGGGTTAGGAGCAGTATTGACGGTTGCCGTTGTGGTTGCCATGGGCCAGAATAATATCGTTTCTATTTTGACGTTGGTAATTGTAATTATGGCTGGCGCGTATCTGGGGGGAGTTTTGGGGCACAAAAAGGCCCCGGCAGCATAGGTGGAGAGAGCCAACATGCTAAGTCCGCGCTGGCGCAAAGTTCTGGGTGATATTTGGGGCAACAAAACCCGCACTATTTTGGTAGTGCTTTCGATTGCCATTGGCGTATTTGCGGTGGGGGCGATGGCACACATGAACCTGATTGCAGGGCGCAACCTGGCCGATGGCTATGCCTCGACCAATCCGGCCAACGCCACCATTTCGGTGGGGAGCGCGTTGGTTTCTGGTGAGCGCAGGGTAGACGAAGACCTGGTCGAGTCGCTGCGCAAAGTGGAGGGGATACGCGAGATTGAAGGTCGCCAGGCAACGGTGATGCGCTTCAAGTACGGCGAAAATGACGACTGGCACTCTATCCTCATCATCGCCATTCCTGATTATGAAAACATTCGCATCAACAAAATTGAGCCAGAAATCGAGTTTGGGCCTGACCCAGCCGACTGGCCCACCGGCGCATGGCCGCCGCCGGAAAACGAAATCATCATCGAGCGCACCTCGCTGCTGCTAACGCCGATGGGGTTGGTGCGCGCCAAATTGGGTGATAGCATCATCATCCAAACGCCCGACCAACGCGAGCGCGTGGTGCGGCTGGCGGGCCTGTGCTACGACTTTGCCCGTACACCGGCCACCTTTAGCGGATTAGCCTATGGCTATGTCACGTTTGACACGTTAGAGTGGCTAGGTGGATCGCGCGGCTATAGCGAATTGAACGTAACAGTTGAGGGTGACACTAGCGACCTGCTGTATGTGCGCGAAGTGGCCAAGCGCGTGCGCACCAAGTTGGAAAAAAGCGGGTTTGGCATTTCCTCCATCGGCGTCTACGAACCGGGCAAATTGCCGCTGAGCGATACGTTTGAAACCATCACGTTGGTGATGGGCGTCATTGGCGTTTTTTCGCTGTTTCTCAGCGTCTTTTTGATCATTAACACTATTTCGGCAATGTTGACGCAGCAGACGCGGCAGATTGGCGTGATGAAAGCCATCGGCGGGCGCACGCCGCAAATTATGAGCCTGTATCTGGCGATGGTGGTGGTGTTTGGCGTGCTGTCGGTGGTCATTGCCATGCCAGTTGGCGCTGTGGTTGCAAACGAGTTTGTCGGCTTTATGGCTTACTTTCTCAACTTTAGCCTGCCCAAGTTTCAGATTCCGTCCCAAGTTATTGTGCTCGAAGTGGCGGCGGGACTTGTAGCGCCTTTATTGGCTGCCATTTGGCCTGTCGTCAGCGGAACGCGCATCACCGTGCGTGAAGCGATCACCTCGTATGGCCTGGGGCAGGGCCGCTTTGGCACGGGGCGCGTTGACCAATTATTAGAGCGGATTCGCGGTCTGCCGCGCCCATTGGCCATTTCGTTGCGCAACACCTTCCGGCGCAAGGGACGGCTGGCGCTCACATTGACCACACTGATTCTGGCCTGTGCATTGTTTATGGCTGTGCTCAGCGTGCGCGCTTCGCTCTTTTTGACCATCGAGAATTTCTTGGCCTATTTTGCCTACGACTCGCAACTCACCTTCGATAAACTATACCGCTCAGTTCAATTGCGCGACGAAGCGGCACGCGTGCCTGGCATTACCCGCTTGGAAAACTTGAACGTCGTCAACAGCAACCGCATCCGCCCAGATGATACAGAAAGTTGGCGCATCCAAATCATCGCCGTAGAATCGAACACCGCCATGTTCAAACCTACCCTCCTAGAGGGACGTTGGCTGCTGCCCGATGACGAAAACGCAATTGTCCTCAATGCCGAGGTGATTAAGGCCGAGCCGGATATCAAGGTAGGCGACGAAATCACGCTGCGCATCCAAACGCGCGAAAGTCGGTGGAAGGTGGTCGGTATCTTTCAAAGCATTTCACTGATGGGCAATATTGCTCACGTGAACGATGCTTATCTCACGCGGCTGATCGGCATTCCCGACCAAGCTGGCGCGATCGCCATCCAGACTGTGCAGCATGATGCCGCCACACAAGATGAACTCACCCGCGCACTAGACAAGCACTTTGAAAATGTTGGCATTGGCATTACATATACCCAAACCAGCTCGGCCATGAAAGACCAGATCAAGAGCTTGTTCGATGTTATCACGATCTTGCTGTCGAGCATGGCCATCTTGGTAGGAGCAATAGGCGGATTGGGGCTGATGGGCACGATGAGCATCAATGTGTTAGAACGCACGCGCGAAATCGGCGTGATGCGCGCCATTGGTGCTACCGACGATGCGATACAGCAAGTGATAATGACCGAGGGCATTCTCATTGGCGTGCTGAGTTGGTTGGCTGGATTGGTGCTTGCTTTGCCGCTAGGCAAGCTACTCAGCGATGCCATTGGAATGGGCTTTTTGGGTGGGTCGCTGCTTTACACCTTTTCGCTGCAAGGCACGCTGATTTGCCTGGTGGGCGTGATCTTGCTGGCGGCAGCGGCCAGTTACCTGCCGGCGCAAAATGCCGCCAGACTTACCGTGCGCGAGGCTTTGGCGTACGAATAGCAAAAGCGCAATCGGCGCTGCCGCACGCGGCTAACTCGAAACCGGACCAAGCCATCAGCCATTATGGACCCTGCCAACACTCTGGGTAACAGCCAGGGTCTTCAACTACCAGCGCACCCACATAGCCAAAATCAGGCGTAAATGCCATCATGGAATAGCGATTGATCTGCTCTGGCAAGCCCTCGACATTCAACAGTCTCGCTGGCTCTCCTGGGGCTAGAGAGACTTGAAATTGATCCAAAGGCTGAGCCAAGCCATCTCCAATAGCCTTGATGTAGGCTTCTTTGCGCGTCCAGCAATTGAAAAAAGCTTCAACCTTTTGATTTTCGGGGATAGCACGCAATGCCATGCTCTCGCTTGCCGAAAAGAAGCGAGAGGCAATCTGGTCAAGCTCTAGCAATGGACGGATATATTCCACATCAATGCCAACTTGGCACCCGCGCGCCAAGGCGTATACGGCCAGTTCGTTCGAATGGGCCATGTTGAACTGCAATGTGAAATGGCCGAAACTGTTTGCAAGATATGGCTTACCATGCAATGCATAGCCAAACCTCAGTTGATCTGGCCCGACCCCTACATAACGCCCAAGAATGATGCGTAACGCGCCACGACCAACAATGAATCGCCTGCGATCACGCTCAAAAAAGAAACGTTCTGCGCGCTCGCGCTCGTCTTGAGAGAGCAATTGAAACAACTGGCAAATACGCGCAGGTGTTTGCTCAAGCGTTACGCGCCAAATATGAGTAGCGTTGCCGGACAAAATCAAATCCGGCGGAGGCAACCGCCACGCGCACTCAAAAGCCATCATGACTCTGCTTCAAAGGGTCAAAAATCGGATGTTGCCCTGCCCCATCATGGCCAGGAAGAATCTCTCGCAAATATGGCTCTATGCCTTTGCGGGAATTCCAATTAACTGGATAGCCCAAAGAAACCTCTTCAAAACGCACACCATCTCGAAAGTCGGTGCTGCGAATATGCAAATGCCCATATACTACGACCGAGACTGCAAAACGGACATGCCAATCTTCGGTGCAGCGAGTGCCGCACCAAAGCGAAAAACGAGGAATCCACTTTAACCGAACCAAATCCTGTCGAAGCGGAAAATGATTAATGAGAACCAATGGGGCCTGCGACGATACTTCTTCAAGACGCTTTTCTGTGTAAAGACAGCGCGCAGCACACCAAGCAGATCGGGAAGGATAAGGATCGGGAAATAACAAAACCTCATCCGTGCAAATCACACCAGACTCTGCAGCCCATTCGATGGCCTTTTCCGGCAAAACGTGAGCGGGGCGGAAGCTATAGTCGTAAAGAATAAACAGAGGCGCAAGCCAACATGCTGGCCCCTCTCCCCTCCAAAGAACATACGGGTCCTCAGGAGTCAGCGCACCATAGTCCCAGCAGATAGACACCAGCCGCCTGTATTTTGCTTCCCCGCGCAGGTTATTCCCATTAGAAAGCAGCGTCCACAAATCGTGATTGCCGGGCGCCCACAATACTTGCTGAAAGCGATGCGTCAGGATAGACAAGGCGAACTGGAGGTGTTCTTCAGTTTCCCCAACATCTCCGGCCAGGATAAGCCAATCCTCAGGGTGCACAGGCAAAGCTGCTAATGCTACTCGGTTGACCTCGCTGAAAAGGTGCAAATCACTGATTGCATAGAGCTTCATGATACTTGAACGTCAAGCTCCACACCATGCAACCAACTGAAAAACTGTCCCAGCATTCAATCTGCGCCAACATTCTTCATCCATAACGGCGTTGTTGCATGAATAATTCCGCGCTCAGTACCAAGCCATCCCCCTCATGGTGGCCTGATTCAAGATGTCAGTCCTTGCCTTTAGAGCGGCGGAAAGCCGGTCAGGCAAAGCAAACTAGACAGTATTCAAGTTTGGGGTCTGCTGGTCCAAGATTTCCAGATGGCCCTTGCCGTCTAAAGTGGCAATGTCCACATCGGCTACACAGCGCACTTTGACATAGTTCAGGGTCAAGTTGCCAACCAAGTGAACCACGCCTGTGGATTGGCTAAAATCGGACCCGTCCAGGTTAGTCAACCCATTATCAAGCCGGACCCCAAGCTCAGTTCCCCCGCGGGTATCAGTGAATTTGACCAAAACGTATCCCCGGTCAACAGCTTGTTTCAATTCTTCGGTAGATTTGTAGCGGCTGGCGACAATGGGGTGATCGCCTTCCGACAAACGTTGCACGAGTTCGTCCATATCAATGGCTCCTTTGTTTTGCTAGAGAATAATATTGCCAAGCCTTATGCATTTGAAGAGGTTGGCTCTTTCGCAGCAGACGCGAATGAGGGAATCTCGAACTTGAGTACGTCATGGCAATATGCGATCCACTCTGGCGTCACTTGGTCAAAAATAATATTTTCATCCTTAAAAATGCCATCAGTCACAACATAGTCTTCTTGTAAATATAAATAATCGTCAGCGGTCAATACTCGTGTTATTTGCACTTCTTTTCCATCTGCGCTCTGTTGCTTTTCCTTCCTGGCATTTTCCGTTTTTTCAATCCAACCGCTGAATTCGCGCAGCTTTTTAATTGAATATGCCTTGCAATATCTGCCCATTGTGGCCATGGCTAGCCCTCCCCGGCCTGGAGCCGCGCCGCTTCTTCCATTTTCTTGCGCAGGCTGAGCGGACGCATGTCGGTCCACACTTCTTTGATATAAGCCAAACATTCCTCCTTGAGTCCTGTCTTGCCGGCATCCCGCCAACCCAACGGGTTCTCCCGGTCTGCCGGCCAGATGGAATACTGCTCTTCATGGTTCACGACCGCCTTGTAGATGGTCTTGTCTTCTTGTTCTTCCCAGTTCATTTTGCCTCCCTAGTTTTTGTTCTTAACAAACATTACGCTCCGATATTGAATCGGTCTATCTCTTGCAATTTGCCTGCTTTCATTTTCGCCACGGAACACTTGCTAAAAAGTTATATTTTCCCTGTCTCATAACCCGGCAACATTCCTAACAAACCGTTGAAAAGCTGCCTTTCGCACTCGTACACTTGATCTAGTCCAAGCACAGCTTGCCCAATCATCGCCGGATTACGCGCATGGGTGCCTGCTCCCAACCTCTTGCTAACCTTTTCCCAGGTTTGTACAGCTAACTCAAATTGGCGCTGCAAATTACCCGCTAGCTCACTGGACACCAAAGTCGCTAGATAGGTCATGGCAAACTTGCCGAACCAGTGGCGAGAATCTCTTATGCTTTTCAGCTGATTAGACAGGCTAAGAAAAATATCGCGTGGCAGTTCCTGGTTCTGTGTGAGCACAAGTTCATGCAAAAATTCAGAGAGAGTACGTATGCCAGCCAGGCCAAGATACTTGGAATCTACCCAAGTCAACGCCTCTGGGACCGTCAGCCCCAACATGTATTGACAACTTTCCTCTACCAAGCGATATCCCCGTTCATGGCTTAATGTCTCCAGTTTCAGTTCAGGGATAAACCTGAGGCAATTATCTGAAATTACGGGCGAAAACAGGGCATCGTGTATCAAGCTCGAGTCTACCCAGCCCATATAGTGGTAATATGGGCAAACCAAATAATAACGGCTATCATCGTAACCAAAGACATCAACATAGTGAACTTGATGCAAATGCTTGTAATGTGGGGTATGGGGCAAAGAATAGATATCAACTGGCAAGCAAAGCGGCATGGAATCATCTAACTTTGCAATGATCTTGGCCCTCAAATCATGTTTGTCGGCTACAGGCAAAATATGGACCTTTAAACTGTGGATACGCTCCCACTCTTCGTCTATCCGGTTGAATCTGGGGCAAACACTGGCCTCTCCAAGAACAAAGTAGGCTTGTGTGCCCATCAAAGGAGTCTCTTCGGTCAAGCCCATGTGCTTGAGTATAGTGATAAGCACCGCTTCATAGCAATCAAGATATTGGCTAGGGTACGCAATGTTCTCTAACTTTATCATACACTTTCCATCTAGGCAACCAGGTCAGCAACTCTGACTAGTACGCCAGATTTGCTTTAGTCAGTCATCCGTTTTTTCTAAACTGCTCTCTGTTTGAGACAATTGCCAGTTAATTTCCGGCGCAGAAAGATTTTGAGAGTCTTCGCGCAGAACTCGTTTTAGAACTTTGCCGGTTGCATTTTTGGGAATTAAATTGACGAACTTGACCGACTGTGGGCACTTGAATTTTGCAACCTGTTCGCGGCAAAGGGTGACAATTTCTTGCTCGGTGGCCGAGTATGCATCCTTGAGCACAACACTGGCTTGGACGATTTCGCCTTTTACAGGGTCAGGCATACCATACACAGCCACTTCAGCGACCGCCGGGTGCTGATAAATCACATTCTCCACCTCGGCCGGGTAAACTTTAAAGCCCGAAACGTTGATCATGTCTTTTAAACGGTCAACGATGTAAAAATAATCCTCGTCATCCATTACACCGATATCACCTGAGTGGAACCAACTATTCTTGATAACCTGAGCCGTTTCGGCGGGGCGATTCCAGTACCCCAACATCACATTGGGGCCGCGAATAACAATTTCTCCCCACTCGCCTGGTGCAACTTCTTGCCCATCAGCATCAACAATCCTCATCTCAACGTTTTCAATCGGCGTGCCGATTGAACCAAATTTGTATCTTAGTTCGTGGTTGTAGCTGGCAAATGGGGATGTTTCAGTCAAACCATAGCCTTCATTGATTACAATGCCTAGCCTCTCATACCATCTCTGCGCAATCTCGACCGGCATTGGCGCGGCTGCCGTGAAATAATAGCGTATCGAACTGAGATCATAACGCGACAGGTCCATGTTAAGCAATCTAATATAAGCCGTTGGCACGCCGCAAAATAGCGTCACACGCTCCTTGCCAACGATTTCCAGCGTCCGCTCTGGGTCAAAACGGCGTTGTAGCACAATTGTAGAGCAAGCGTTCAGTCCGCTATTAAGAATGGCATTTTGGCCAAAACAATGAAAAAGTGGAACATAGAGCAGCAAACGGTCAGTGGGGCACATATTGAGGTAATGGTTCTTTGAATACACATTCGAAATAACATTACCATGCGAAAGCGTAGCGCCCTTGGGGAAACCCGTCGTCCCTGACGTATAAACGATCACAGCAGGGTCATCGCGGCCCATATCAGCCAGAGCTAACTTGGCAGAAGCGCGTTCCAATACGCTTTCAAACGCAATGTCATTGCCTGCTTCTCCCTCTGTAATCACCACATGCTCTAAACAAGGCAACCCTGAACCCACTAGTTCCTGCCGCATTTCCGCTGTCGTAATAACTAGCTTTGCGCCACAATCTTGCAGGATAAACTTGACCTCATCCTTTTTCAACATCGCGTTGAGAGAGACAACTATCCCGCCAATTTTATGAACTCCCAAATAGGCTATGACGAATTCTGGAATATTGGGCAAGAATAAAGCCACCCGGTCACCACGCACTACGCCCAACCCACTCAGACTATTTCCAAAGCGGTTAGATAGTTCATCTAAATCCCTGTACGTAAACGTCTTGCCTTCAAAAACCAACGCTTCTCTGTTTGGAAATAAGCGGCGCCCGCGCGCTATGTTTTGTGCAATATTCATCTCAAGTCCTCATCATCAAAACTGCCTGACGTTCTCTACTCCATAGTCATAGTGTACGGGAAAATCTTTCCCTCTCCCCAGATATCCTCTATCTCAAGTTCCCGTTGTTGGACACGCTGCATCATCCATTCCCGCAAATTATGAGGAGGAGGGGGAATTTCACCCTCGGACCGGCGGGCTAGGCGCAATGCGCCGGTTGGACAAGTTTGGGTGCACAGCCCGCACCCTACACAGCGATCATAATTGACCATGCAGACGTGATCTGGCACAGAGAGCGCTTTTAGAGGGCAACGCTGAACGCACTCTTCACAGCCAATGCAAGGTTCGGTATCTACCACGGCATAAAAATCCGAACTGACAGCGGCCGCCGGGACATCAAATTGAGTCACGCTAGCCAGGATATTGCAACAGCAACCGCAACAATTGCAAATATAAGTGTGATCTACACTGTGATTGCCAATCATGTGCACCAAGCCGGCCTGCTCGCTGCGGTACAAAATCTGCCGGGCATCTTCGAGAGTAATCAATGTGGGTTCCATTCGCATGTCGATACTTCCCCCTGGCGGCGCGATTATCAGGCAGACATCTAGTGGGCGATTGCACGCTTTGCCAAGCAGCTTCTGCCCATAACGACAGATGCAATCGCGCACACTCCACGCCACAGATCCTTCCAAGATTTTCATGATTTGGTTGTAGGTTGCCACATGGAGGTCAATAGGAATAGCCTGATTGACAGGTACGACTCGCATGGGGAACGGCATGGCATGCGTAACAGTTCCACCCCCATGCCCTGCGCGCCATGCCTGATCGTGCAACTGGGCCATCTCTACATCCATATGCGACAATTGGTACTCGTAGATGCCAACAGCCCAAGGGATCAAGCCGAACATGATTTGGTCGTTATCTACAATGCCGCCTATCAGACCTTTACGATACATGTTGTTAAGCACGCGATAAGCTATCTTGGGAGACATACCTGCACGAGCAGCAATAACAGCCGCGGTCTCATGGTTCAAGCGCATGACGCAAGCCAGGACCGCCTCCTCTGGCGCAAAGAGTTTGGTGAGCAACGCCATGCCGCCTTCTTCGATGTCGCCAAAGCCCTGGGGAATTGAATTCAGCCGTCGAGCCAGCCTGCGATAAATTTCCGCCATTGCCATTTTTCAAGCCCCCTGAATACTGATGTGTAGGAACGGTATTCTGAAACTTTCGTTGATAGTTTGATTGGTCACATTCAGACAAGCTCAATTGCTTGCAGCAATTCTTGTGACACAATACTGAGCAAAAGATGTCGAGACGTATTCATAAAGAGATGCCCGCCAGGAAGGACGTATAAAGAGAAAGAGGCCTTTGTCTGCTCGGCCCAAGGCTTGAGATCATTGCGGCTCACCAGAGAATCTTGTGCGCCGCCAAAAGCAGAAACAGGGCAGTTGAGCGGCTCATGTTGAGTGTAAGTATAAGTATTGCAGACCTCAAAATCCTTGCGTATAATGGGCAGCAACACTTGCATCAGCTCAGGCTCTTGTAGGATCTCTTCTGGTGTGCCCTCAAGGCGCCGCAGTTTTCCAATCAAATCGTGATTCGAGAGAGTGTGGACAGTTGGATCTGGGTCAGGAAGCTGTGGGGCGCGATGAGCCGACACAAACAAATGAGCCGGCAACAAGTTGTGCTCGCGGTCAAGATAGTGCGCCAGCTCAAAGCTCAATAATCCGCCCAAACTATGGCCAAAAAAAGCAAACGGCCTATCGAGATAGGGATAAATTGCTTGAGCAATATCTTTGATTAATGGAAAAAGACGATCCGCCAAAGGCTCTGCAATCCGAATTCCCCGCCCTGGAAGCTCAACCGGATAGACATCAATTGCTGCTGGCAGGCTCGCCGCCCAGTCACGAAAAAGCAACGCTCCTCCGCCCGAATAGGGGAAACAGAAAAGCCGAAGGCGAGAATTGGAATTTGTTCGAACGTAAGCAAACCAACGGTTCATAATATTATCACAGACCTGTTTAGCGTTTGTATTGCAACCCGTAGAGAGTGCTGTATAAACCTCGTTGCGCAATCAAGTCGGCGTGCCGGCCTTGTTCTACAATACGGCCGTCAGCCAGGACATAGATTATATCGGCCCGCTCGATTGTAGACAGGCGGTGCGCAACAACAAGAGTTGTGCGGCCTTGCATCAACACTTCCAGCGCCTGCTGCACCAATTGCTCTGATTCTGAATCTAAGGCCGAGGTTGCTTCGTCTAGCAACAAAATAGGCGCGTCCTTTAGCAGCGCACGGGCAATGGCAATCCGTTGCCGCTGCCCGCCTGAAAGTTTCGCGCCTCGCTCGCCCACCACGGTAGCATAGCCATTGGATTGTTCCAAAATGAAACCATGAGCGTTGGCAGCTTGAGCAGCCGCCACAACCTCATCTGGCGAAGCATCAGGCCTGCCGTAACGAATATTCTCTTCAATTGAGCCATCAAACAAAAAAGCGTCTTGCGGCACATAGGCCATATACTGACGCAGATGGGCCTTGGAATACGCGCCAGATGGTTGTCCGTTAATGGCAAGCGAGCCTTCCTGCAAGGGGTAAAAACCGAGCAATAGTTTGACCAGCGTGCTCTTGCCGCCGCCGCTTGGTCCCACCAATGCAGCTACCTGCCCGCGTGCTACCGCGAGATTAATATCATACAGAGCCTCGCCCTCTATATAGCCCTCTCGGCCATTGCCGCCATTCTTGTAGTGAAAACTCAACTTTTGGATTTCAATTGCCGCCTCGGACTTGGTCGGGTGGCGGCCCTCAGGCAATTGCAAAGGATAGTCTTTTGGCTCAGTGGCAGCATCCAACAACTCAAACACACGCTGGGCGCCGGCCAACGAACTTTGGATGCCAGTGATAAAACCGCCGATATTGCCATACAGGTAATTTGCCTGGCCTTGCAGCAAGACGATGGCCATAGCCGTGCCCATGTCTAATCTGCCCTCTATCACCATCAGAGAGCCGACACCAAACAGCCCCACGATGCCAAAGAATTGCGTAAAGAACCCAATCGCGTGAGTGAATGCATCCAGACGAGCGTGGCTCAATGTGGCTGATGTAACCAGGTCGTTTTCATGAGTATAGAGACGATGCACTAGAGCCTCTAGATGAAACATCTTTGTCACCGGCACGCTTTGGAGCAGATCCGTCAGCCGCTCTGTCAACTTGCCCAATCGCTGCTGAAGCAAGTCGCTCCGGTGTCGCAACGGCCCAGCCAGCGCAGCGTTGGAGCCAACAGTTAAAAAGCCAGCCGCAAGGGCCAGTAACCCCAGACGCCATTCCAGCCAGAACATGGATATGAGTGCAATTATGCCGATAAAGATGCCCGCCAGCAGCGGTTCTAGCTGATACCAATAGACGCCCCCAATGATCCCGATGTCATTTGTGCAGCGCGAAATCAAATCGCCGCTATGTTCCCGTTCGAAATGGCCCATTGGCAAGTCAACCACATGGCTGAACACCTGAATCCTAAAAGCGGCCACTGTCTTTCGGATGCACCACCAACATATATAATAACTGATGCAGAGGACAACTGCCCCTATCAGATAAGCGCTTACACCGAGCGTGATGGCACGCCCCAACAGCACCGATTGGCCCGTGATGGCGGCATTAAGCACATCACGCGTGACAAAAGCAACGATGATGTTCAAGCAAATAGCGATGGTCACCGAATAAATAAACAAAGCAAAAGAGTAAGCCCATATTCGCTTCCCCATGGGCGCGAATATGCGCACCAGGGTAGTGTTACGGATTTGGTTTAACATGAGGCGTTTTCCCTTAATTAGTGATCAGACGATGTTTGCTTAAGATACAAGCTTTTGTATAGGCCATCAGTGCGCATGAGTTCATCGTACGTGCCGCACTCTTGAATGCTTCCCTGGTCAAGCACCAGAATTTGGTCTACGTTCTTGATGGTAGACAACCGATGCGCGATCAGTAAAGTTGTGCGGCCTTGCATAAAGCGTTCCAAAGCCTCTTGCACCAACTCTTCCGATTGCGCATCTAGCGCCGAAGTCGGCTCATCCAAGAGCAAAAGCGGCGCATCTTTCAAGACGGCGCGAGCCAGCGCCACCCGTTGGCGTTCTCCGCCAGAAAGATTAATGCCTCTTTCACCAATGAGTGTATCATAGGCCTCTGGCTGCGCCATGATGAAATCATGCGCATTCGCAACCTGAGCCGCTGCAACGATGGCTTCGGATGTTGCCCCTGGCCGGCCATAGGCAATATTTTCTGCGATGGTTGCCGGAAAGAGAAAAGTATCCTGAGAAACAAGCGACATTTGCGTGCGGGCGATAGCCAAGTCAACGCGCGCGAGGTCATTGCCATACACTTGAATGCAGCCTGACTGTGGTTCATAAAAGCCACACAAAAGCTTGAGGACCGTGCTCTTGCCGCAACCACTTGGCCCAACCAGTGCAACCGTCTGGCCCGTCTGCAACCGCAAGTTCAAGTTATCCAAAACTTTGGGGCCGCCATTGTAACTGAAAGAAATCGATTCAAACTCTACTGGCGCAACCTGGGGCTTGATGGCAAAAGGTTCCTTGCCCAGGCGCTCAACAGGCTGGTCCATAATTTGGACAATGCGCTCAACAGCCGGCAAAGTTTCGCGTACCTGCCTAAGCCAGCCGAGAATGGTTTCAATGGGTGTGGAGATAAAAATTGCCAACTGCGCGCAGGCCAGCAGGCCGCCAACCGTAATTTGACCATGCATGATAAGATAGCCGCCGAAAAAGGGAACGATTAGCTGTGGCGCATAGCGCAGTGCCAAAATCAGCGCAATCAGGATCGAAACATGTCTATCGCTGCGCAAGCCCTGCTTAGCTATCTCCTGCGCAATCGCGCCGTATTTGCCAGCTAACACCTTTTGCAAGTTAAATGCTTTCACCAGCGGTATCCCGCTGAGGGTATCCTGCATGACGCTATTCGCTTGGCCAAGGCGCTCCATTTGCTGCCGCGAATAGTCTTCGATAGGTTTGCTGACCAAGCTATAGAGCAAAGCCGAAATTGGCATCAGCAAACCTATGGCCAACAAGAGCTGCCAGCTAATCAACAGCATATAGGTAAAAGCGCAGACAAGCATCAATGGCTGGAACAAATTATCGGTGAGGTTCTGAAAAAAATCGGTGATTTTCGGCATATCGTTGTTCAACCGAGAAACGATATCGCCAGTATGGTGCGAGTCCACGTATGACACGGGAAGGTGCTGGAAATGGCTAGTCACATGGTTACGCAAGTCGCGAAAGGTGCGCACGTTATAGTAAGCGGTGGCCATGCTTCCTAAATAAGTCAGTATCATGCCGCCGCCAATGGCCGCCAGGCTAAGGTAGAAAAGTTGCAAAAAATTGCCGCGCTGTGCGCCAAGCGCCGTGTCGGTGAGATGATGGACAAAATACGCAATAGACAAGTTTAGCAGCACACCCACAAAGGAACAGAAAACACTTAGAACCAACCAGAAGAGATGGGGCCTCAGAAAAGGATAAAGGCGCAAAAAGGTTTTCCAGGACGACTTGGATGTTGTGTCAGTCATAAAAAGACTCCTTTGCCGCATTGAGTCAGGCCCAATATGGGCCGTAGTATAACGTACAAATGCCCTTGGCGCAAGCAAACCATTATTCAGGCGAACCAGTGTAAAGCCCGTCGCCTATAACCAAAGCTGGGTTCGCTTCATCTTCCAGTTCAGGCTGAGTCTCGGCTGCGCCTTCCACTGCAGCTAACTCGGCGATAGTCTGGTGTTCCAAGAGTTGTTGGGGAATAAATCGTAATCCTGCCTGTTCAGCCAAAGTTACAACTCGCATAACTAACAAAGAATCTCCACCCAGTTCAAAGAAATTGTCCTGGACACCCACCGGTTCGACTCCCAGCACTCCCTGCCAAATCACAACCAAAGTTTGTTCCATTTCATTGCGAGCAGCCATATAAGGGCTTTCTAATTCGGGTCGTGCATGTGTGGGTGCATTTGCAGAAGCCGTTTCCAAAGCCTCTAGCGTGAGGGCATCGTGCTGTTCGAGGCGGGCTGCCAAATCTTGGGTGGACACCACCACTCTAGGCAAGGCCGCCTCTAGACTGCGCTGAAATACCTGCACCCCTTCCGATGGCAGCAGCGCCTCGGCTAACCCGCTGGGGTCAAATTGGGTGTGGTGCAGCTCTGCCCAGCGCCGTTGCGCTCGCACCGTCATGCCCACTTCC
>JBGSMF010000323.1:0-5731 GCA_041740315.1 Thermoflexales bacterium | reverse complement strand
GAGGCCATAGGCACTACTCGGCGCGGCATTGGCCCGGCCTATGCCGACAAGGCGGCGCGAGTGGGGCTGCGCGCCGGCGCAATGGCCGATGTGGAAGCTTTTGCCGAGGCTTTTCGCGCTCACGTGAAGCAAAAAAACGTTTCGCTCACGCGCGATTTTGGTCAAGCGCCAATTGACGTGGATGCGGTTGAAGCCGAGTACGTCAACCTGGCGGCTCGCTTTGGACCGCACCTGGCCGACACCGCCGCACTTGTTCACGCTGCTTTGGAGCGCGGCGAGAATGTGGTGGCCGAAGGGGCGCAAGGGGCGCTACTTGATCTTGACCGCGGCACCTATCCTTTTGTGACCAGTTCATGCACCACGATTGGTGGCGTGATGATGGGGCTGGGCGTAGGCCCCAAGCATGTCACCCGTGTGATCGGCGTGGCCAAGGCCTTTTGCTCGCGGGTGGGGGCGGGACCATTCCCCACCGAGTTGCATGACGAAATGGGCAAGCAACTGCGCGGCACTGGCGCGAACCCCTGGGACGAGTTCGGCTCTACCACAGGCCGCCCGCGCCGCACTGGTTGGCTAGATTTGGTCGCGCTGCGATACACCGCGCGCATCAATGGGATGACGGAAATTGTTTTGACCAAGCTCGATATCCTCACCGGCATTGCCCCCTTGCGCGTGTGCACGGCCTATGCCTACCGAGGCCAGCAACTCTCCGACTTTCCCACCGATGCGGCCACTTTGAACGAGTGCGTGCCCGTCTACACCGAACTAGACGGCTGGCAGCAAGATATTGGCGCGGCGCATTGCCTGGCGGATTTGCCCCCCGCTGCGCAGGCTTATGTTGAACAAGTTGGGTCTTTTACGGGCGCGCCTGTCTCGCACGTGTCAGTGGGGCCAGAGCGATCACAGATTTTTGAGGTTTAGCGCATAGCAGCGACCCTAACGTATGGGCAGGCTTCTCTGGCCTGCGCCAGCGCAGGCCAGGGCAGGCAAATCTGTCCACACGCTGGCAGTACCTTATTTGAAAAGTAGAGTTTATCGGAAATAGTAGCCAACGTATCCCCACATCTGCACTTGCGCCAAGCGCAGCGCAGGTGCAAGTGTACGTTGGCGGACTGGCATGGAGATGCCCGTCCTGCTATTTCCGATAAGGTCTATTGACTCTAAAGCAGGTTTTTATGAACGGATTGTCGTTTGACACCTATCAATCCACCTTCACCTGGCGTTATGGCTCGCAGGCCATGCGCGCAGTGTGGAGCGAGGCGCACAAGCACCGGTTGTGGCGGCGCATCTGGGTGGCGCTGGCCCAGGCTCAAGCGCAGTTTGGGTTGGTCACGCCTGAACAAGCAGCCGATTTGGCCGCGCATGTTGACGAGCTTGATATTGAGCGAGCGCATCAGATTGAAGCCGAAATCAAGCACGACCTGATGGCCGGGGTGAAAACCTTTGCCGAACAATGCCCGGTGGGCGGCGGCATCATTCACCTGGGCGCGACCTCGACGGACATTGAGGACAATACCGATGCGCTGCGTCTGCGCGAGTCGTTGGATTTGATCTTGGCATCGCTGAGGGCGTTGTTGCACTCGTTGGCAGGCCAAATTGAAAACTGGGCCGATGCGCCTACGATGGGCTTTACCCACATCCAGCCGGCCGAGCCGACCACGGTGGGTTATCGCCTGGCCCAATATGCCCAGGATTTAATGGTTGACCACGCCGAACTGGCCCGCGTCCGCGCCGGAATCAAGGGCAAGGGCCTCAAGGGGGCAGTGGGCACATCGGCCTCTTTTATGGAATTGATGAACCGCGCCAAGGTAGCGGGGTCTTTGGAAGCGCCTGTGATGCAGGCCCTTGGCCTTGAGGCGTTCGATGTGACCACCCAGGTCTATCCGCGCAAGCAAGACTGGCTGGCGCTCAATGCGCTGGCCGGGCTGGCCATGTCTTTGCACAAGTTTGCGTTTGACCTGCGCGTGCTGCAATCGCCGCCCTTTGGCGAATGGGCCGAGCCGTTTGGCGCAAAGCAGGTGGGCTCGTCGGCCATGCCCTTCAAGCGCAATCCCGTTAACGCCGAAAAGATCAACTCGCTGGCGCGCTACCTGGCCCAGTTGCCGCGCGTGGTGTGGGATGACGCCGCCAACTCTTTGCTAGAGCGCACGCTAGATGATTCGGCCAATCGGCGCGTTGTGTTGCCAGAGGCGTTTTTGTGCGCCGACGAGTTGCTGATTGCGGCGCGGCGGCTGGTGGATGGGCTGGTGATTCAGCAAGGTGCAATCGCTCGCAATTTTGCGGCTTTTGCGCCCTTTGCCGCCAGCGAGCGTTTGCTGATGGCAGCAGTTGGGGCGGGCGGCAATCGCCAGGAATTGCACGAGGTCATCCGCGAACATTCGCTGCACGCCTGGGCCGAGGTGACCGCGGCGCGCCCTAACCCGCTGGTTGATTTGTTGTGCGCCGATGCGCGTATCACGCGCCATGTTGATGCGCAGGCGGCGCGCTTGCTGATGGATGCGCGGGCTTATGTGGGCGACGCGCCAGAGCGGGCTAGAGCGATGGCAAAAACAATAAGGAGGCAAGTGCAATTATGAGCACAGACTTGACTGGCAAAGTGGCAATTATAACTGGCGCATCCAGGGGCATTGGCAAAGCCATTGCGCTAGCATACGCTGCGGCTGGGGCCAGGGTGGTCATCAGTGGCCGTAAGCAAGGCTTGCTGGACGAGGCAGTCAAAGAAATCCAGGCGCAAGGGGGCGAGGCATTGGGGGGGGTGGCTCATGCAGGTGACACAGAAGCTATCCATGCTTTGGTGGCACAGACGGTGGGGCAATTTGGCGGCGTGGATATTGTGGTGAATAACGCTGCCACCAATCCTCATTTTGGCCCATTCCTCACAGCCGATGAAGGGCACTGGCTCAAGATTTTGGATGTGAACCTGGTGGGCTATTTTCGCGTGGTCAAGGCCGCCGTGCCAGAGATGCAAAAACGGGGCGGGGGCAAGATCATCAACCTCGCTTCGATTGCTGGCCTAAGGCCCATTCCGGCCATGGGAGTTTACAGCGTGAGCAAAGCAGCCGTGATCATGTTGACACAGGTGTTGGCTCAAGAATTAGCTCCGCACAATATCCAGGTGAATGCCATTGCGCCGGGGATGATCAAGACTCGCTTTAGCGCCGTTTTGTGGCAGACTGAAGCAATTGCCCAATCCATCGAGTCAGCCACACCTCTGGGGCGCTTTGGTGAGGTGAGCGACTTGACCGGCGCAGCACTTTACCTGGCATCGCCGGCCTCTAATTTCACAACCGGCACAGTGATGGTGATTGATGGCGGGATGAACGTGGCAGGGCTGCAATGGCCACAACCTGTCTGATTTGGCATTTAGCCAGGTTGGGTTATAATATCTCCAGTGATTTCAAGGAGAAGCAACCATGTCGCCAAAGGCAAAGAAACCCCAAGAAAGCTATCAGTCTACAATGGAGCGGGGCAAGCAGGTCAGAGATGAAGGCAATGTTGCAAACGCTTTGCAGATATTTGAGCGCGCAGCCTCGCTGGCCTCGAATGATGGTGAAAAGGCCGAGGCGCTGTGCATGATGGGACGCTGTCATGGGGCCATGGGCGATTTTGGCTCTGCCGAAATAGCGTTGAACGATGCGCTGCGACTGGCGGCCAAGACGCCCCTGATTTTGGCGCGCGTCAAGCTGCAAGTAGGCACCGTTCGTTCATTGCAGGGGCAGCTTGATTCGGCCAAGCAATTCCTCTCGCAGGCCGCCAACGAACTCAAGCAGCACGGCGATCAATCCATGCGCCAACGGGCGTTGGGCAATTTGGGCCTGGTGCTGCTGGGGCGCGGCGAATATCAAGAGGCCATCTCGGCTTACAAGTCGGCTTTGGAAGTGGCCGAAAGCTTGAATGATTGGTTCCTGGTGGGGATTGATTTGGACAACATGGGCGAATGTTACCAGGACCTGGGTGATTTGGAAACGGCCCGCCAGTTGCACGAGCGCGCTCTGTCGGTGGCGCGCGAACACGACACTGGCCCCTATGCGCAAATTGATGCAACGCGCAATTTGGGGGTTGATTTGCTGCGCCTGGGCGAGTTGGATCAGGCTATGGATGCTATTAACCAGGCTTTGGACATGGCGCGCACCTACAACCAAAAGGACCTGGTGTTGCAGTCAATGATCTCGCTGGGTGAGCTTTACCTGGCGCAGGGCAAATGCGACAAAGCGGAAGCCCTGGCTCAAAAGTTGGTGGAAGAATCGGCTGGTGTGCCAATGCGCTTGGCGGCGACACGCCTGTTGCTGGGGCAGTGTCTGCTGGCGCGCAATGATAGCATGCGGGCCATGGCGCTCTTGGAAGCGGGCGTCATTGACGCCCAAGCCAGCTATAGCAAGATTTGGATCTTGCGCCTGCACGCCGCGCTCAGCCAAATAGTTTCGCACCCGGCTATTGCCGATGTGCACCGCCGCATTGCTGCCGAGCTGGTGCAGCAGATTGCCGATTCGTTGCATGATAAGGCGCTGCGACTAAAGTTTGAGCAATCGCCCCTGGCGCGCTCGGTCATTTAACTATCCTAAACATACCCCCAACCCACGCGCTGTGCGCACGCGCTCGCTGTCGGGGTCTATTCGCTTGCAGACGCCGATCGCCTCGGCGATGGGCACGGCCACAATCTCTTGTCCGCGCAGGGCCACCATGTGCCCAAACTTGCCCTGGGCAATCAAACGCACCGCCGCCGCGCCGTAACGGGTAGCCAACAGCCGGTCAAACGGCGTAGGTGTGCCACCACGCTGCACGTGCCCCAAGACAGTGCAGCGAGTCTCCAGGCCGGTCAATTCTTCGATACGGCGCGCCACCCGGTTGCCAATGCCTCCCAGGCGCGGCGCAGTGATGCTGTCACCGGCTTGCCTGAAAACCTGCTCACCGCCAGCCGGCTTGGCGCCCTCAGCTACGACGACAATGCTGAATTTTGCCCCGCTTTGATTGCGCTCTTGGACCTGGCGGGCGATGGTCTGCCAGTGAAAGGGGATTTCTGGAATCAAGATGACATCGGCCCCGCCGGCCAGACCCGAATGCAGCGCAATCCAACCGGCGTTGCGCCCCATCACTTCAACCACCATCACGCGGTGATGCGCCTCGGCGGTGGTTTGGAGCTTGTCAATGGCGTCGGTGGCGGTGTTGAGCGCCGTATCAAAGCCAAAGGTCACGTCGGTGCCGCCCAGGTCATTGTCTATAGTCTTGGGCACGCCCACCACCTGGCAACCTTTTTTGCTTAGCTCGTGGGCAATGCGCAGTGTGCCGTCTCCACCGACAATGATCATGGCCTGTATGCCCGCCGCCGCCAGCCGTTCCACCACCACTCCAGAAGCGTCTTCAATCACCTCAACGCCGTCGCGCACAACTTTGCGGGCAAAGGGGTTGCCGCGGTTGGCCGCGCCCAAAATTGTGCCGCCGCGCGTCAAGATGCCGCGCACATCTTTTAGCGATAGAGGCCGAGTGGCGGCCAACCCACGCTCGATCAGGCCATCAAAGCCATCCTCCACGCCGGTCACCTGCCAGCCATATTCACCGCTGGCTGTTTTGACCACGGCGCGAATCACTGCGTTTAGGCCGGGGGCATCTCCCCCGCCGGTAAGTATGCCAATGTGCATGGCGGGTGTTTCAAAGCGTACTGTTATCTTTTGCCGATGCGGCGAACAGCGCGGCGCACCGCGCCTTGCGCGCCGCCTGAGGCGCTGCCGCTGACGGG
>JBGSMF010000322.1:0-12946 GCA_041740315.1 Thermoflexales bacterium | reverse complement strand
GATTGGGCTGACCATGGCAGTGAAGGTGTAAGGGATGTCAATGGTGCCCGTTGGCGGGCCGCTGAGCGCCACGCCGCTTGGCGCGGTGGGAGGGATGGGACCCGTGCCGCCCGGCCGCGCAAAGCGGATGGTCTTGGCATTTACATAAATTTGATAGTGTCCTGGCGGATCTTCGCAGAGTTGCCCGTGTTTGACATAGTACGAGACGTGTGGATTATCTGCCGTGTCCAGGGCCAGCGAAGGATAACCATCGATCGTCCAGGTTGGCGCTGCGCAGCCCGGGATCTGGG
This sequence comes from Thermoflexales bacterium, assembly GCA_041740315.1. GTDB lineage: Bacteria > Chloroflexota > Anaerolineae > Fen-1058 > Fen-1058 > JBGSMF01. Next base: position 12,656 of record JBGSMF010000322.1, on the reverse strand, counting down.
CGATCGGGTAGATAGCCTCCAGATCGTCGCCCGTTTCGATGAGCTGCTGCTGCCAGGTGGGGCTGGACGTCTCACAGTTGGCGGTGCACGTCGCATAGCTCAGGTCAATCTCATCGGTGGCAAACGCCACCGACGGCCTCCCCTGGCTGTCCAGCGCCAGGTCCAGCAAGTAATAGTCGTAGGTGGGATAGTTTAGCGTGTAGCTGGACCAACCCCCGGCCGTGAGGGGCGAGGCGTTGCTCCAGGCATAGTACAGCACATTGTTGTCGTCATTTGCGTCATGGTAGGCGATGCGCGGATGGCCCTGCGCATCCAGCCGCAAAGCAAAGCTATAATACGGCCAGTCAATTGGCGCAAACAGCCCCACACTGCCCCAGTTGGCGGCCGTCGAACAATCGCTGTTGCATTCGGCATAGATCAGGGCGCTCGTTTTATCGTCGTAGCCCAACACCCGCGGCCGGTCGTACGGGTCAAAGACCAGCTGCAACGCATTCGGCCACAGCAAGTCGGGCGTGGAGACGGTGGTGGTGTGCCAATTGGAGGCGGTGGCGCAGCCGGCGTCACAGGTGAGGTAGTAGAGACCTTCCGTCATCTCGTAAACCAGGCGCGGCCTCCCCTGGGTGTCGAGCGCAAAGTAGCGTATATTTTCCGGGTACATAGAGGTGGCGACCACGGCCACCGAGGTCCAATTGGCTGTGCTGTCCGCGCAATTGGCGTTGCACTCGGCATAATAATAATGAGAGTCCGTGTCTCCGCTGTACTCGGTAAACCACATCAGGCGTGGGCGGCCGCCGGCGTCAACGCCCAGCGTCGGCTCATTCATCGAGTCCCACGTGCCTGCCTCAAACAGCGGCAACTCGAGCCAGTTAGCCGGGTCGCTACAGTTCGCGGCGCAGTGAGCATAGTAGATATTGTCACGGTCGTTAAAGACCAGGTGAACGCCGCCCAACCCGTCTACGACGGTGTGGCTGGGCTGCCAGACAGCATTCATCATGGGATCTTGAAAAGAAAAGTGGGCAAAAGTGATGTCAGCAGCCGTGGTAACCTGCGCGCCCTGCGGTTCCCAGCTCTGAGCCAGGACCCCACCGGCGCTAACGAGCAGCGCCAGCGCAACAGCAAACACAACAAAATGCTTGCGATCCATGTTCCCTCCTATTTTTTCAACTTTTGTGGTAACTGCTCAGCATCCTGAGCGGAGCAGCGCGCTCCTTCGACTATGCTACGCTCCGCTCAGGGTGCGCGCTGTGTAGTCGAAGGATAGGGCTGAGCAGTTACCTTTTGTGAGGATAAGAATTATTTCTTGCGCCTCTGCGCACAGAGTAGCAATTTTCTATTGGCCCTGAGCCGCCTTGGGATTGCCGCCAAGCATCTCTTGCATGTGGGCAATCAGCATCGGCCAATCGCGAAAGTAGCGCACCTCTCCGCTGGTCACGTGCCGAACTTTGCCGCGCCACTCGCAGCGGCCCTGGCCAAGATCCTCTTGCCAGACGCGCACAGTGAATAGCTGGGAATGTGCCAGTTTATTGTCTTCTTGAATAGGCGCAAGTTGAGGCATATCCTCTCCAAAAGAATCGGTGGGCCTGCCTTACAAGGACAGAATATCACAAGGGGCGTTGCTAAAGCGTTGCAATGAGGAAAAAGACTGGGAAATGGAGTCCCGCAAGCCCGTCTAGTTGCGGCCCGGGATCTGTTCGACTGCGTGCCACGCTCGGTTAATCTCGCGGTGAACGGCCACATCTTCCAGAAAGACGCGGCGCGCTTTTGGATCGGGGATTTGGGCGGCCTGAGCTTGCAGCAGATTGTAGGCCGTTTTCAATACATCTATCGCGCGAGGGTCGCCGGCCGCCTGCAAGACACGATAGCAGGCCAAGTAGACTCGGAACGGCTCATCAGCCCCATCCAACGTGGCATGGGCCAAATAGCTCAAAATCTCCTCGGTGTGCGCCTGAGCCTGGGCCAAATCACCCAGAGTCAGAAACACCAGGGCCAGCCCGGCCAGCGGTTCCATCACCAGATCCAAATCGCCCAATGCCCGACGAAGCGTGAGGGCCTGCCTGTAAGCATCGGCTGCCTGGCCCGCTTGTCCCAGCTCCAAAAGAGCATGACCCAGGTGCGTCAGCGCGAGGCCTAATTCATATTTTGCTCCCACCTGTTGCGCGATGTGCGCCGCGCGCTGGCTGTGATCGCAGGCAGCGGGGTGATTCCCCAGATGGCGAAAGAGAAGCCCAAGATACGCCAGCGTCTCGCTCTCGCCGCGCTGATCGCCGGTAGCGCGACAAAGCTGCAGCGATTGCTCATAGCAGGCTTGCGCCGTGGCATAGTCGCCTCGATAAGCAGCCAGGCCACCCAGATTGCGCAGAGCGACGCTCTCACCCCGCCGGTGTCCAATATCCCGGCAAAAGCGCAAAACCTGCTCGAAAGACGATTGTGCATCGGCGCGGTCGCCCAGACAGATGCTAGCAATGCAGATGTTATTGAGCGCGCGAAACTCGCCACGCCGATCGCCCAGCTTGCGATAGAGACTCAAAGCCCGCCCGGCATAGTCGCGCGCGCCGATGTGGTTGCCCTGATATTCAGCGACGGCGGACAGATCGTGCAAGCTGTCGGCTTGCACATCTGGCGCGTTAGCCGCTTGCGCCAACTCGAGCGCTCGTTCAAGCTGCTCGCGGGCGCTATCGTAATCTCCATGCTGCCAGAGAGCGCGCGCCCACTGCAGATACGAAATGGCTAGAGTGCGAGCGTCCTGCGCCAAACGGACGGCGGTCTGCGCCGCTGCAATGGCGGCGACATAATCACTGGTCTCCTCGGCATACTGAGCCTGGAGCAGCCACACCTCAGCCTGCCTTTGTTCATCCTTCAGAGCCTGCGCCAGCGCCTGCAAATCGGCAATATCGCCAAGTTGAAGCTCGCGCATCCCTCGCACATCATAGACCTGCTCGCGCGCGCGCAAAAGTTCATAGCGCTGCGCCAGGTCATTCGCCTCAGTCAGGTCGAGCGCGCGGCTAAAGAGCGCAATGGCGCTGTCGTTGGCATAGACGCGCCGGGCCGCCTCGGCTGCGCGCCGATAATGCAAAACAGCTTGCCCTGGCATATGGGCCTGCTCATAGTGCGCGGCCACCGACGCGCTGACGCTTTCGAGATCATCGGCATAAGTAGCCTCTAGCGCCTCGGCCACACGGCGGTGCAATAATCGCTTGCGCGCCGCGCTCAGGCCGGCAAAAGCCACCTCGCGCAGTTTGCCATGCGTAAAGTCGTAGGCGTTCACACCGATCTCGCGCACGATGCGCCGCTGCCATAACTCGTCTAATCCTCGCACCAGCGATTCCTCATCGGCCCCGCTGGCTTGCCGGAGCACGTCAAAGGTGAACTCGCGCCCCACCGCAGCCGCCAGTTCGATCAATTCGTGGGCGGGCGGCGAAAGCTGCGCCAGCCGCGCCCCCAGAACAGTTTGCATCGTCAGCAGCATACTGGTTGTATCCGCATCGGCAGAACCGGCCCGCATGGCTTCTACAATGAACAGCGGATTGCCTTCCGTCTCGTTGTACAGCCACGTGGCTCTCTCCGCCGTCAGTTCGCGCTTGCACACTTTAGTTGCCAGTTGAGCGGTGGCCTCGGCATCGAGCGGCCCCACCACAATTTCGGTTAATTGCCAGTTGCGGCGCAGCGCGGCCAGCAGGGTTGCCACAGGATGGTCTTGCGCGATCTCTTCCTGGCGCAGCGTGCCCAATATCAGCACCCGCGCGCTGCTGTCGAAACGCAGCAAATAATGCAGCCATTCCAATGTGTCCTGGTCGCACCATTGCAAATCCTCAAGCACCAGCAGCAGTAGCCTGCCGCCAAGCACGGCGCGCGCCAGTGATTCGTGCAAGCGTTGGCGCTGCCATGCTTCCGTCAGGGGGCCGGGCGCTGGCAGATCAGGCCACTGTGAAAACAGTTCCGGCAACAGCCGCGCCACCTCGGTCAGCCAAACGCGTTCCAGCTTGGGGAGCGGCCGCGCGCGGAGCCAGGCAGTGACCGGCGCATAAGCCAACGCCCCCTCGGCTGGATAGCAGCGAGCGATGGCTGTGTTAATGTTCTGACGACTGGCCCACGCCAACAATTCTTCGGCCAGCCGCGTCTTGCCGATGCCGCCTTCGCCGGTCAAGAGAGCAAGCTGTGGATGGCCGGCCGAGGCCTTGCGCCAAATCGCCAGCAATTGCGCCCATTCTTGATTGCGCCCAACCAGCGGAAAGCTCGCCGTTAGCGCGGGGGCAGCCAACTCGACATCCAACAAACGCTCATAGACCTGGCGGGTAGCCAGGCCCGGCTCGACGCCCAACTCGCGTTGCAAGATTGAAGCGCACGTGTGATAAGCGCGGAGAGCCATAGCGCGGTCGTCGTTCAAAGCGTGCAGGCTGATCAGCCGGCGATGGATATCTTCACGCAGCGGGTCGCGCTGCAGCAGGCGTTGGGCATACCCAATCGCGGCCTGATAGTCCCGCTTGGCCTCGGCCCATTGGAGCAATCGCTCCATCGTTTCGAGCAGCATCTGCCTGAGCCGTTCGCGCTCTGGCATAACCCAATCGTCGTAGCAGCTTGGCAATAGATCGCCGCTATACACGTCTATGGCTTGCTGCCAGGCTGCAACAGAATCAGGGTTGCTCGCGGCTCGTTCGAATGTGGCTAGATCGAGGGAAAAGGGACCGTCCGCGCGCCACTGGATTGTCTGGGCGTCGGCGCGCAAAAAGAGATCGGCCTGGGGCAGAGCTTGATGCAACTGGTAATATAACTTGCGCAGATTGGGGCGAGCGCGCTCTTCGCGCAAATCAGGCCACAGGCAAAAAGCGAGGTGCTGCCGAACTTGCGGCGCGTCGCGGTGCAGAACGAGATAAGCCAGGAGCGATTGCAGGCGAGGAGAAGTAATGGTAGTGAGCGGCTTTTCTCCCTCTGTCTCACACCAGATTAAACTAAATTCGCCAAGAAGCTTGACCTTGAGAAGAGTCATCAAGAGCACTATTATACGACGAACGTCCTAGTTATCAAGACCGTGATGCCCCCCCTGCATGCATACAATCACACTTGTATTCCACTCGTTAGTCGTGGCCACAAGAAAAAGCGGCGCAAGATGTTTTCATGCGCCGCTACCAAAGTGGGTGAGCAATTCCTCCTCAGGTAATGCTTATGGCCGCGGAGGATGATTGCCGCCCGGGCCACCACGGAAACCGCCTCCCCCTGCGCCTGCGCCCGTCACAATACTAGAGATTGTAAAGTTGGCAACTTGGGCGCCGGCCGTATAACTTCCATCGGAATATAGGCCGTCGGCAACTGTGCCGCTTGAACTTCCCCCAGAGTAAACAAGATAGGCTACCCCATTTCCTAATTCGGGCAAAGAGAATACGACCGACTGATATACCTTGGTCGGTGTAAAAGTGAGAATTTCTTGGCCGTCTTGCGTTTCAATATGAACCAGTGTGCCCGCCGCTTGCGGTGACGGGAACGTATGCATCACTGAATACTGGGTTGATGAGGCGCTGGGGGCTTGCGCCATACCGGAACTGCCTGCCGCAACAAGAAAACCGCCTGTAATATTAAACGCGCCCAGATAATCCAATGCGCCGTTTCCGCTATTGGTAGGGCCGTTGACGATTACAACACCACCGGTCATATCAATCGTGCCGTTGATGTCAAGGCCATCGCCCATAGCATCAACCACGATGTACCCGCCGTTAACATGCAGATTGTAATTGCCAGACATCTCAAAGGGGTTTTGCCCCGGCCGTCCATTGATTGAAGAGCTATCGGCGCCGCCGGCGGCGTTTATCCCGTCATCGCTGGCAACAACGTGGATAGCTCCTTCGTTGATCGTAATGACGGCGCTCTCAATGCCTTCGTAGGACTGGGTAATGCGCAAGTTGCCACCGTTGATGGTCAGGGTGGCGTCTGCGTGCGCGCCATCATCGCCGGAAGCGACAAGAATATCGCCGCCGCTAATCGTCATGCTGTTATTGGAATGGATAGAGTCATCGGCAGAATTGATGTTGAGCGCGCCGCCCGTGATGGTAATGTCTACACCGGCCTTCAGCCCCTTGGCGCTTTCAGCGGGTTTGTTGGGGTTGCCCTCCATGCCGCCCCTCCCCCAGATACCTCCGCCACTGGCGCTGGTGTTGACGCTGCCCCCGCCTGTGGATATCGTAATATCGCCGCCGCTGACCATCAGCCTGGTTTCGGCCTGAATCCCGTCCAGGCCGGCAGTGATGTTGAGCGTGCCGCCTTCAATGGAAATATAGCCCTTTTCCGCATCCTCCTCATTATTGGCTTGCAGCCCGTCAGCGCCTGCGTTGATGGTGATTGTCCCATCTTTGACTGCAACAGAATCTCTGCCTTTGATCCCATCGTTCACGGCGTTTACAGTGATGCGGCCGCCCGTAATCTTGAGGTCATCTTTGCTGGCAATGCCATTGTTATAGTTTGCATTGACGGTTAGCGAGCCATTGCCATTAATCGTAAGGTCATCCTTGCTGAAAATCGCCGCATTGGGTTCATCGGATGCCGCATCTTCAAGGATAAAAGACGTTCCGTCGGTCACATAATTTTCAGCGCCGTCGGCCAAGGTGATTACGACCTTTTCCGCATTCTTGACATAAATAGGAGCGCTCGTGAGACAAGTGATATTCGCTCCGTTCAGCACGAGCACTACTGTTTCCTCGTCCTCAGTATCAATGACAACCTGCCCGTTGTTCAGGCTGCCGCTTAGGTTATAGGCGCCGGCAGATGTGATAGTTACGATAGCGCCGTTAACAGTGGCCCCGCTGCCCTCAAAGATGATCGAATCGCCAGCCAACTTGATATCGGAACCGCTCGCGCTAGAATCCAGATCATCACGATCATATTCCACCGTAATTGGGACAGGCGTAGTCGCCGGATTTTGTTGCGGATTCACGGCCGCGCCGGCCTGCTCCGCCGGTCTGGTCGCCGGCTGAAAAGCGCGCCCAACAGCAGTGGGTTCAACTGCGCCACCTGAACAAGCGGTGAGCGTAAAGACAAGCATTACCAACAGGAATAAAGAAAATATTTTTTTCATATCCATTCACTCTCCTATCTAAATATAACGTTACTACTCAGTTACACAAAGATTCACAGAGGAGACACAGAGCTTCACAGAGCTAATCGAGTTTTCTCTCCAATTTCTCTGTGTATCTCTGTTTTCTCCGTGTAACTCGGTGTAGAAACAGCCTGGCCGAGTAATTGCAATATAGCATTTTTTCCTTACTTTCTGATCTCCACTTTCCATTCTTGTGGGTGGAAAACAGAATAGGATGAAGCAAGCACATCCCGAGACCATTCAGCCGTAGGATTGGGGCAGCGCGTTGACGGCATGTCCTGGGTCGCCTCGATGCTGCGGCAATATTTGCTGAGATGGATTATTTGCAAATTGTGCGCCGCAACCATCTCAGATAACCAATAAGGAATGCGCTCATTAACCTTAATCTCCATCACGACCCAATTTGCTCCCAGTATAGGAACGCCCGATGGCAACTCGTGCAGATGCAATGGGTGTGTTTGCGCGGTCAGAGCTGTATCAAAGGTCACGCGCAGCCCAATGTCATAGTCTGTGCCCATAAAAGCCTGGCGGATGTACCTCACGATGCTCGCCGGGCGCAGGTCGTACTGCCATACAAAAGCGCAAATTTCCTCAATGGCCGCCCTATCGCCTGGGGCATGGTCATGAATCTGGCGGTCGTTGCACAGGCGCAAGGCCTCGCCATATCGCAGGCTGGCGCGACGCTTTTGGGTGACGCGGGCAACACGTTGTTTAATTTCCACAAAGACAGGTGTTTCATCTGTGAGCACCTCGCCGGTTTCGTAACGGCGAATGCGCAATTTGCGGCGGAATTTGATCCCGTCCATCTTTTCCCAGTAGCAGCGCAAATCGGACGAGTCATAGTACAGGCTGGCCAGTGCGTAGCATCCGTCGTTGTGGCCGTGTTCATCAGGCAGCAAGTAGGCGCCTAGCGCAGATTTGAATTGCACGGCCTGCTTCTGGGTGATTAGATATTTTAATTCAAAGCGGTTGAACTTGCGAATGGTGTGGCTGAGATTGTTCATAAGCTTTATCCTCTTCAACTAAATACTAGCACCCGACCCTGTGAGAAGGCTAAGAAAAAACTGTGAAAAGGCTGAGAGAGCATTAGAGAAATCACCTCCTTGACAGCTTTGACCGGCTAGGCTACCATACAGGCAATTTGATGCTTTGAGAGAGAGTGAGGTGATACCCTCTATGAGTCAAGCGCGTGCCTCAGTTCTGATCGCGGCTCTGCCAGGCCGCTTGCGAGTTTTGCCCAGGTTATTTTGCCTGTTGATGTGCTTGTGGCTGGCGCTGCCGCTAACCCCCACCGCCGCCGCGCCGGCCAGAAAAGCTGTCTTGTTGGTGTTTCCGTACCAAGCCGACCTGCCTCAGAGTGTGCTGGCTCTGCAAGCTATGCGAGCAGAATTGGACAGCGATTCTGACATGACGATTGATTGGTATTACGAATATCTCGACCTCAACCGCTTTCCGGGCGAGGATTATCAACAGCAACTGGTAGAGTTGTATGCGGCCAAATATCGCCACGCACCGATTGATCTGGTTTTCGTTATCAGCGAACAATCACTGGATTTCTGGCTGCAACACCGAGGCCAGATTTTGCCCAATACACCGGTGGTCTTTTGTGATATCCTGCCCGAGCGTATCGCTGCGATTCAACTTCCGGCCGACGTGACCGGCCTCACCTCGGAGATAGACCACATCCAGCTTTTAACGTGGGTCGTGCAAGCCCTCCCGGAGGTCACCGAGATTGCGGTCGTGCAGGGAATAGGCAAGGCTGATCAGGAATTTAATACCCCGTTGGACGCCCTGAAAGATGACCTGGGCGGGCAAGTGCAATTGACCGATTGGAGCAACTTGCCGCTGGCCGAGATTAAGCAGCGAGCGGCGGCCCTGCCGCCTAGTTCCATTATCTTTTACCAGCTCTTGTTTAAAGATGCGGCCGGCGTCAAATATCGCCCCATTGACGTGCTGCGCGAATTAGTGAACGTCTCGGCTGTGCCCGTCATTAGCAAATATGACCATTTTATTGGCCTAGGCACGGTTGGCGGATATATGTACAGTCTTGAGCAGGTAGCCGGAGAGGCGGCCCGGCTGGGGGCGCGCATCTTGCGCGGCGAGGCAGCCAGAGATATTCCGGTTGCCAATTATCAGAGCTGTCGCTTTATTTTTGACCACCTGGCTTTGCAGCGCTACAACATCCCTCTCTCGGCCCTGCCTGCCGGAAGCATTATCAAAAATCGGCAATATACCTTTTGGGAAGAGTACCGCCCGCAGTTGCTAAGCGCAGGCGTGGTCATTGCCGCTTTAACAATGCTGGTAGTCTATTTGGGCATTTTGACCAACCGACTAGGCGCTGCCCGCCGCGCCTTGAGCCAGCTCAACGCCAATCTGGAAATCCAGGTGCAAGAACGAACTGCCGCGCTCGGCCAAACCAATCGCCGGCTGGAAGCAGAGATCGCCGAGCGTCTATCTGCTGAGCAAGAATTGCGCGCCCGTGAGCACGAACTGCGCATGATTACCGATTACATACCGATTTTCATTGGCCACGTTGACGCCGAACTGCGCTACCGCTTTGTCAACAAAAGGTATGTCGAAGCTTTCGACCTGGACGCCGAGGCCATAATCGGCAAACACGTCAGAGATGTGCTCGGCGAGGCTTATTATGACCGGGCAGCGCCTTTTATCGAAGCGGCCCTGGCCGGACAAAAAATTTCGTTTGAGAGCGCTATAGATTTGCCACACCAGGGTACTCGCTGGCTGAGTGTAAACTATGTGCCCGAAGTGGCTGCACTCGGATCTGGTGAAGGCTTGTATATCCTGGCGCAAGACATCACCGAGCGTAAGCAGGTGGAAGACATTATCCGGCTGCGCCTGAGATTATTCGAGTTCGCCGCCGACCATTCGCTTGAAGAGTTGATGCAATACGCGCTTGACGAAATCGGGCAACTCACCCACAGCCCCATCAGCTTTTACCACTTTGTCGAGGCCGACCAAAAAACGCTCTCGCTCCAAGCCTGGTCCACGCGCACCCAGCAAGAATTTTGCAAAGCAGAAGGCAAAGGACGGCACTATGATATAGACCAGGCCGGCGTGTGGGTAGATTGTGTCCACCAGCGCAAACCCGTCATCCACAACGACTATGCGGCGCTGCCCGCTTCGCGCCGCAAAGGCATGCCAGATGGCCACGCCGAGGTCAAGCGTGAACTGGTGGTGCCCACCATGCGCGCGGGGCGCATCGTGTCCATTCTGGGTGTGGGAAACAAACCCTCGGATTATGACGAGAAGGATGTCGAACTGGTCGCTTACGTGGCCGATGTTGTCTGGAATATTATCGAGCGCAAGCAGGCCGAGGCGCAATTGCAAGATTATCAGCGCCAGTTGGAAGCCCAAAACCTGGAACTGCGCAAACTCTCACTGGCGATTGAGCAAAGCGGCAGCACCATTGTCATTACAGATACGGATGGGGCCATCCAGTATGCCAATCCGCGCTTTGAGGAAACTACCGGATACACCCTGCGCGAGGCGCGGGGGCAAAACCCGCGCATTTTGAAATCAGGCGAGCAGAACGCAGATTACTATCGGGTCTTGTGGGAAACCATCACCCGCGGGCAAATCTGGCGCGGCGAGTTTCACAACCGGCGCAAAGACGGCACACTGTATTGGGAATCGGCCACGATTGCGCCCGTCCACAACGCCACCGGCCAAATCACCCACTATATTGCCATCAAGGAAGACATTACCGAGGTCAAACAGGCGCAGGAAGCGCTGCGCCAATACGCCGAGCAACTGGCGGCGCAAAACGCCGAATTGGACGCCTTTGCGCACACCGTGGCGCACGACCTCAAAAACCCAATTGGCATCATTGTCGGTTATGCCGGATTGTTGCTGGATGATTATGAAACCATGTCACCCCAAGATCTAGCCAACGCCTTGCGCCGCATTTTTCAGGTCGGGAAAAAACTCGATACCATCATTGAAGAATTGATGCTGCTGGCCGGCGTCCGCAAGCAAGAGGTCACACCTCAATCGCTCGATATGGGCCACGTCGTCCGGGAAGCCATCGAACGGCTGCAGGTGCTCGTTCAAGACCGGCAGGCCCAAATCACCGTGTTGGATGAGGCCGCCTGGCCGGTGGCGCTGGGCTATGCGCCGTGGATTGAAGAAGTCTGGGCCAACTATATCGGCAACGCCATCAAGTATGGCGGACAGCCGCCGCAAATAAAAATCGGCGCAGACCTCCCCCTCCTTTCATCCCCCCCGCAAGCGGGGGGGAAAGAGAGGGGGATAGTGCGCTTTTGGGTGCAAGATAACGGTCCTGGCCTGAGCGAGGAAGCGCAGAGAGCCTTGTTCACCCCATTCACACGGCTTGAGCAGGTCCGCGCCAAAGGGCATGGGCTGGGCCTGTCGGTCGCGCGGCGCATTGTAGAAAAACTGGGCGGCCAAGTTGGCGTAGAGAGCACGCCGGGGCAAGGCAGCACATTTTTCTTTACCTTGCCGGCGGCGCCCAGCAAGAGATAAATGCCTCTCACGGCGCTCGGCCTGCCGGCAAATAGACGCTCACGGTGCTGCCGCTGCCTGGGTGGCTTTCGATAGCAATAACGCCCCCCATACTTTCGACCAAGTTTTTGGCAATGGGCAAGCCCAGGCCCAAGCCCGGCGCATCTGGCTCAGTTTCGCCGCGATAAAAGCGGTCAAAGACGTGGGGCAACAACTCGGGAGCGATGCCGGGGCCGGTGTCACGCACTTGCAGCAGCACCCGCTCTCCCACCGCCGCAGCAGTGACGGTGATAGTCCCTTGCGAGTGCTTGAGCGCGTTATCCAGCAAAATCAAGACAATCTGCTTGAGCGCGTCCCGATCAGCCAGCGCCGTCACCTCTTGCGCCGCCTCGACGATCTCTCGCTGCCGATCCAACTGCCGGGCCTGGCGGCACGCTTCTGCAATCACAGGGAGGATAGGCACCGCTTCTTGCTTTAGATTCGGCCCGGCGTCGGCGCGCGCCAGGAGCAGCAAGTTGTTCACCAGGCGGATCAGGCGCTCGCTTTCGGCCTCCACGTCGGTGAGAATATCGGCCTGTTCGGCGGCGGGCAGCGCCGGGGTGCGGCGCAGCAGCGCCAGGTTGCCCCGGACTGTCGTCAATGGCGTGCGCAACTCGTGCGAGACATCTGCCACAAAATTGCGCTGCAAGCTGAGGGCCTGGCTCACGCGCAGATAAGCCTTTTGCAGGCGCTCGAGCATGGCGTTAAATGTGGTGGCCAGTTGCCCAATTTCGTCATCTGGGCCAACATAATCAACACGCCGCGCCAAGTCGCTCTCGTAGCCGATGGCCTGGGCCGTCTGCGTAATGCGGTGGATGGGGCGCAGCGCGGTTCCCGCCAGCCACCAGCCAATGCCAAAGGCAATCACAGTGGTGAGCAGACCGGCAATGCCGAGAGCGCGACCAAGAGCCGCCAGCGAATCGTCGCGCTCGGCCAGGGGTCGGGCCACCTGGACGATAAAGAGCGCCGTCCCATCCACCACCACCGGGCGATTGTAGATCAACAGCCGCTCGCCCTCCCATGAAGCAATTTCCCACCAGACTTGCCGGGCGCG
>JBGSMF010000321.1:0-9215 GCA_041740315.1 Thermoflexales bacterium | reverse complement strand
GAGAGCAATAGTGCGTTTGGGCATGGCATTTCCTCCTAAGTCCAATACGATCTAAACAATGACTATCAATCATGCCCCAAGCGCCAAAAAAGTCAAACTTTTGGGTGCAAATAATTAATGGCTTCGTCCGAAAGTCCAGGTATAGGAACATTAGTGTCAACTTAAGCGACCGGTGTGGCTCAAGGATAGCGAAATCGCAGTGGCACCTCGCGCTTTGAGACCACCTGCCAGCGTCAAAAACCTGAAATTTGTATTTGAAAACAGCTTGTTGCGCATTTGTTTTTGCGCAAATTGATGTCAACCGTCCTGAAAAATGTTTATTCGTGAGAGTCAAAACATCTTAAGTTGACACCAATGGTATAGGAAAGTATAAAACTTACTCCACCACTGCGAAAGCTGCGCCGAAGGCGCTTTCTTGCTAGTTTATCCTCATTTTCTGCCCAGTCAACTCTTAAAGGTGTATAATATTGCAGTAACTACTCTGGTCACAGAGCTGCACTGAGTAAACGCAGAGGCTCACAGAGATTTTTGTTTCTAATTCTCTGCGTTTCTCCGTGCGTTCTCTGTGAATCTCTGTGTAACGGCTGAGTTACATATTGCAAACAATAACCTGTGGAGGACACAATGGATGCCAACATTGCTACTAAAATAGACGCGGCCGATATTCCGGCCGAGCTGCGGGCGGCGCTGTATGGTTTGGCGCAAAGCCTGGATGTTTTGCTGCCCTTGCTTTTATACCGCCCCAGGCGGAACATTGCCTTTATGTTTGACGAGCTTGTGAACGAGGCCACCGACGAAACGGTTGACACCCATTGGTGGGAAGTGGCGCTCGACCTGATCGGCAAGGCAGCCCAAGAGCATGACACAGTCAGGCAGCCGGTGCAGGCCGCCATTGGGCAGATTGCGCCTTTGCTGCGGCAAAGGCTTGGCCCTTATAACGAGGTGAGCTTGCGCGAGATCACCGAAGACACGGTGGTAGACATTTGCGCGCTCAGCGATACCTTGACCGAGCCCAAAAAGAATTTTGTTGCGCCCAATGCCATCTCGCTGGCGCAAGCCCATTTTAACAAGGACGCCTGGTTCCGCGCCATTTACGCCGGCAAGGCCCCGGTGGGTTTTATGATGCTGGTGGATGCCGCCGACGAGCCGGAATATTTTTTGTGGCGATTCATGATTGCCCAGCCATACCACGGCCGAGGCTATGGCCGGCAGGCCATCGAGCGGCTGGTGGACTATGTCAAGACCCGGCCCGGCGCTAAAGAATTGCTGGTGAGCTGCCGCCAGGGCGAGGGCAGCCCGGAGGGCTTTTACCTCAAGCTGGGCTTTGAGCCGACCGGCGAAATATTCAAGGGCGAAATAGTGCTGCGCCTGCCCTTTGAGCAAAGATAACTTTGTTCAACACCAACCACCAGTTGCTTTTCCTCTGCACCGGCAATTATTACCGCAGCCGTTTTGCCGAGATGCTCTTTAACTCGCTGGCAGAGCAACATCATCTCGGTTGGCGAGCTATTTCGCGTGGTTTAGCTTTGGAGCGCGGCGTGCGCAACGTGGGGCCGGTCTCTCGCTATGTGGTGCAGCGTTTGAATGACATGGGTGTGGCGGCTTGCGGCGCAGAGCGTCTACCTTGCCGGGCGGTTGAGGCCGATTTTGCCGCTGCCGACAAGATCATTGCGCTAGACGAGTTGGAACATCGCCCCATTATGGCAGAACGCTTTCCCAGGTGGATTGATCGGATTGAATACTGGCCGATTCACGATCTGGACAAAATCTCGGCCGAACATGCCTTGGGAGAAATAGAAACCCGTGTCCGGCAATTGGTTCAGGCTTTAGGCTAGGCTCAATATGTTGATTGCCCTTGTTCGCGAACCTAGCCCCAGCCTGGCTAATTGTGAATTGACGCACCTGGATCGCCAGCCGATTGATGTGGAACTGGCCCGCCGGCAGCACCATCGCTACGAGCAGTGTCTGGCCGCGCTGGGCTGCCAAATCCTTCGCTTGCCCGCCGAACCCGCTTTGCCAGATTCGGTGTTTGTGGAAGATACGGCGATTGTCCTGGATGAGCTGGCCGTCATCACCCGCCCTGGGGCAGCTTTGCGCCGGCCCGAAACGGCGTCGGTCGCCTGCGCGCTAGAGCCGTATCGCAGGTTGTGCCACATCCAACCGCCAGGCACGCTGGATGGCGGCGATGTTTTGTGCGTTGGCAAGCAGGTGTTTGTGGGGTTATCCAGCCGCAGCGACCAGGCAGCGATTGATCAACTGCGCAGCGCCTTGCAACCGTTTGGCTACAGCGTCAAGGGCGTCAATGTGAATGGCTGCCTCCACCTGAAATCGGCGGTGACCCAAGTGGCCGAGGACACGCTGCTGATCAACTCTTGCTGGGTGAACACCGGCGAATTTGGCAAGCTGCGGATTGTGCAGGTGGATGCAGCCGAGCCGCACGGAGCCAATGCGCTATTGATACATGGCGGCGTTATTTATCCTACCGCTTTTCCCCACACGCAAAAGCGGCTGGAGGAGCAGGGAATTCAGGTGATGGCGGTAGATGTTTCCGAGTTTGCCAAGGCAGAAGGAGCGGTGACTTGTTGCAGCCTGGTTTTCAAGCGTGGGGGAAAAAGTTTGCGCGATGCCTGAATTGCCCGACCTGGAAATCATTCGTGAATATCTTGCGCCGCGTATCGTGGATGTGGCAATTGCCTCTGCCGAGGTGCGCCGCCCATTGATAGTGCGCAACTTGCTCGGCGGGGAAATTGGCGAACACTTGATTGGGCAGCATTTTACCGGCGTAACCCGGCGCGGCAAATTCTTGCTACTGTCTCTTGATCATAGAGTGCACCTGGTTGCTCAGCCCATGTTGGCTGGGCGCATTTACTATGGCGAGCCGCTGCCTCGGCACCGCGCCCGCGATGCGCTGGTGCTTGGCTTGGCCGATGGCCGCGAGTTGCGCTACCATGATGCCAAGGACATGGGCAAGGTGTACCTGGTGGCCGACCTGGCCCAAGTGCCGACTCTGGCCGATTTGGGGCCAGAAGCCGCCGACCCGGCGCTGACCCTGCCCATCTTTTGCCAACGTTTGCGCCAGCAGCGTGGCGAGCTCAAGCGCGCGCTGACCACCCAGAGCTTTGTGGCGGGCATTGGCAATGCGTATGCAGACGAAATCTGTTGGCGGGCCGGGGTGTATCCGTTTCGGCGTGTGAGCAGTTTGAGCGAAGATGAAAGAGTACGATTGCACGCCGCCATGCAAAGCGTGTTGGCGGAAGCGATCGAGACACTGCGCCGGCGAGTGGGCGAAGCGATTGACGTTGAGGTGCGTGACTTTTTAGCCGTGCATGGCAAAGCGGGCCGGCCTTGCCCGCGCTGCGGCGGCGTAATCAGCCAGGTCAAACGCGAACGGATTGCTACCCACTTTTGCCGCGCGTGCCAGCCGGGCAGGCTGGTAGATGGATGATGAGAAAAACTGTGGGAGGCGACGATGGATTTGAAATTGGACCTGAAATCCAAATTCCTGGGTGGGCTGGTGGGCAGCGCGCTTGGCGACGCCATTGGCGAATTGGCGTTTCGCTATCACGATGAAATGTCGCTGGGCGCTGTGGTTGAGCATAGCAACGTGCTGACCTACACGGATGATACGGCCATGGCCATTGGCCTGGCCGAGACCATCGTCCAAACCGGCCATCTTGACGAAAAACATTTGGGCGATGTGTTCAAGTCTAATTTTACGCGCGAGCCCTGGCGCGGCTATGCCAGCGGTCCGCCCGAGTTGTTTGCAATGGTAGACGAGCAAGGATTGTCTTATACTGAAGCGGCAGGCAGATTATTCGATGGGCAGGGTTCGCTGGGCAACGGCGCGGCGATGCGGATTGCGCCCGTGGGCTTGTTCTATTACGATGCGCCAGATCTGTACGCGCAGGTGCGCCAATCATCCATTGTGACCCACGCCCACCCGGTGGGCATTGACGGCGCGGCGGTGCTGGCCTATGCAATCGCCCGGGCGGTGAGCCTGGAGCCAAACGAGGTTTTCCCGTCCGAGTTATTCTCGCTAGAGTTGGTCTCGTTTGCAAAAACGGCCGAGTTTCGCGCCAAAATGGCTTGCGTCAAAACGCTGCTGGCCGAAAATGCCCCAGCCGATGAGGCCGCCAGGCAATTGGGGCGGAGTGTGATGGCGCACGAGTCGGTGCCGTTTGCCATTTACTCATTTCTGCGCTATCCCAACTCGTTTAACGATTGTCTGTTTTGCGCCGTGCTCAATGGCGGCGACCGCGACACGCTCGGCGCAATGGCATGCGCCATAGCGGGCGCCTATTTGGGCATTGAGGCAATTCCTGAAGCGTGGCGTGCCAGGCTGGAAAAGGGCCAGTATATCGAGAGCCTGGCGCTTCAATTGGAGCAGATGAAGAAATAGACTTTCGGAAATAACGCAGCCAACGTATCCCCATACGTTGGCGGACTGGCATGGGGATGCCCGTCCTGCTATTTCCGATAAGGTCTAATGAAATGGGTGTGACCAAAATCAGTTGGTCGGAATCCTCAACTTGTTGAGGCATATTCACGCCGAACAAGTTCGGCAATCCAGTAGTGGACAAACTCAACCAAGTTAGGTTTACCAATCAAGGTGGGGGCGCAATTCTCTACACTTGGCTACAAGTTCGGGAATCTTACCATAATGGTCAAGATGAGCAACTAGCTCGCGCACTTGGCTTCTTTGCCCTCGCCTGGAAAGTTGTCAAAGTCTATGCCAAGGTCAAAGCACAGAGTTCTTATATTTTCAAGACTCAGTAGATCCAATTTTGGGAGCGGCGCGGGCTCCCACGCCCGCGTTTTTGCCTTTGCCAAGCACACTATGGGCGGCGTGGGAGCCACCCCCGCTAGGGCATGGCTCAGGTTAGATTTACACTTCACATCAAAGGCTGTTGTCGGGCCTTGTTTTGGAGGCCCGGCGGCACCCTTTTGGGCCAGTTTAGGCGCTAAATCAAGCATTTTGGGCATAGATACCACAAAAAATGTTTTGAAAAGTTTTTACGCAAGAAAGAAGTGTCAATCTAACTTTTTGGGATTCTGAACCATGCCGAAAAGTTGGATTTCTTCCCCAGTTTCAGCGAAATTGGAGAAACTACATGCCGATTACGCGAATGGTGAGGTGTTATATATCCGGTTTGACCATAACAGGTTTGGTATAGGCCAGAGCAAAATTGGCTCTTTGGACATTGCGCTGCGAGTCGGTGCCGGGTGAAGTGACGACAATTGCCAGATCGCAGCCGGCTTGCCGCGCCGCAATCATGCGAGCGTGCAGCAGCGCTGTTTGCACCCCTCGCTTGCGAAAGGCTGGCCGGGTGCTGGCTCCGCCAAATTCCACCACGCCGTTGTGCATAAACATCGCGCCCCCACCGGCTGGCTGCCCCTCAACCCAGGCAAAAAAACAAGCGGCATCCTGGCTGTAAAAATTGGGCGCAAGAATATCTAGCACTTCTTGGGGCGGGTTCTCCTCTCCGGTAAAGCCTTCCCCGGTGGTCTTGAGCCACAGATCTGCCTCTTCTGGAGCGGCCTGGCTGATGCCCAGTTCTGGAGGCAGCGGCAAGGGCGCTAGCTCATTATCAAGTGAACAGACCAGGATGTTGTAAAACTGCTCCACGCGATAGCCGCCCAGCTTGAGCATTTCTAGCAAAGAGGGGGCGGCCAAGGGGCACAGGGCAATTCTGGGCAGGGTGTTATGGCTGCGATAGAATTGCTCGACGCGCTCAATATCCTGGCTGGTGACCGGGCCTTGCATCCCCAGCCCGACCGCTTTGTTTAAGGGCGACTTGTCGCCGGCATAGATGGCGTATCCTCCGGCTACCTGTTCGATGACGCTTTGAATCTGAGGATGCAAGATAGACTGAGCGCGGGCATATTTGATGGCGCGCCAGGTTTGCGCTGTTTCCAGCCGTTGGGCCAGGGGTAAATCAACAAATAGCATGGTAGATTTATTTTCCAGAAAGAACATCTTCCAGCGGCTTGTTGTTCACAAAAATAGACACTTGATTGATGGTCGAGAATTGGAGGGCCGTCTGTTTGAGCTGGGCCTCGACCCTTGGATTGTCGCACACCCCACCCAAGGCCATTGTTCCAGACAGGTGAATGATGGCCCGCTTGTTTTCTATTACGACCTGGTCCAGTTTCAGATCAGACTGGTAAAGGGCGTTGTAGAGGCCCGATTGGCCATAATATTGCTGCCGGACAGACAGCAGCTCGTTTAGCGCGGCTCTGAGCACTCCCTGGGTGGGAGAAATCTTGATTGTGACTGGAATGATACTATCATCACAGCCAATCAACTGACCCGAACTCCCTTTATCGCCCAGGGCAACGAGAAATATTTTCACCGTAGAGCCGCCAGTCGCCGCGGTTGGAATGACCACAGGCGGCTGCGTTGGAGGTGGGGGCAGAGTAGGGGGCACGGTTGGGTTGGGTTGTGGCAGCGGGGTGGCAGAGGGGGAAGCAATTGTGGCAGGTGCTTGGGCGCTGCCGCAAGCGGTGGCAAATATCAGAATGCATCCCAAGACAAATATCCACTTGAAATGATTTTTTCTCATGGGTGTTACTCCTTTTTCGTTGTGGCAGATTGGGTAAGTTCGCGCATAGGGATGCGCGAACTGCAAAGCCCAGGCTTAGGTAATCAATTCTTTAGGCATATAATCAACGCGATTTGTGTAAAGCAGGTCAACTTTTTCAGGCTCCAAGTCTATGCGGGTGATGGCGGCGTTATTCATCGCAAACCAAAACCCTTCCCGCTTGGGCAGCTTGAGCAGCGCCGTTAGCACGTGGTTGAAAAATCCGCCATGACTGACCACCGCCACTCGATCTTGGGTCTGACCGTGCTTTTCCATCAACTCTTGCACGAAACGCTGTGCGCGGATGGGCCTTTCTTCCGCTTGTTCGTAAGGACGATTCCACCAGCCTTGCTCGCCCAACGCTTCGGGCAAAACCAGGTTGGGGTAGTGGGCCTGGAAAAAAGCCCGATTGTTCCCCGCTAGCCCAGTGCACTCGCTGCTTTCCTCATCGCTGGCGTAAATGCCGCCGCTTTCGTGGGCGTCTGGCCAAGCCACAAGCGGCAGCCCCAGCGCGCTTGCGATGTATGTCCCGGTGGCTACGGCCCTCACCATCAGGCTGCAATAGAGGTTCGTAATACCAAACCCGCCAATGTTTTGCGAGTCACGCCCGTTCGCTGCCGCTGCCGGGTTGGCCCGGCTCAGAAAGCGGGCCAGTATTTCCGCTTGTCGCCGGCCAATATCGGTCAACTCGGCATCTACGCTGCGCCCCTGGCTGGAGCCGATGTTATCCCACAGGGCGTTGTTTTCCGATTGACCATGCCGGATAAAGTAAAATTGCATTGTCGCTTTTCTGTCCTCCATGTTTTTTTGCAATAGACATTATCGGAAATAGCAGGACTGGCATCCCCATGCCAGTCCGCCAACGTATGGGGATACGTTGGCTACGTTATTTCCGATAAACTCTAATGACTATTCAGCCTGAGCAGTCTCAGTAGATCCAAAATTCTAGCGGGGGCGGCTCCCACGCCGCCCATTGTGTGCTTGGCAAAGGCAGAAACGCGGGCGTGGGAGCCCGCGCCGCTCCCAAAATTGGATCTACGCGGGGAGCGGAGCGACGAAGCAATCCCCACTGAGCCAAAACGAGATTGCTTCGGCGCAAGGAACACGCCTCGCAATGACAAACCGACAAGTTGAAACTAATGTTTATAGATGGTTGTAGTATAGCTGGCTTTGCCTGCAAGTCAATCCGCTGGTGTGGCAAACAGGCCAAAATGAGGCTATAATATCTTCACAAACAAATGTCTCACGGTCGTGTCATTCGCGTAGAATGCAGGTGCGGTTACCTGTTGTTCAAATATTTCAAAGGCGGCCGAGGCCGCCTGATCAAATGCTACCTGGACGAGATCCGCCAAGATTACGCCAGCGTGGCCGGCCAGCCGCTGGATGCGCAGCCCACGTGCCCCAGTTGCGGCAAATGCTTGGGCGTCATCAAAATGATCCGTGGTCGCCCTGCATTAAAGATTAACCAAGGCACAATTAAAGAAACGAGGATTTGATGATTGTCACTGGTGTGGAGGGTGGGCAGTTACCCTATGTGGCGGCTGGCAAGAGCCGATAGCGCAACAAGCGGTGCGCTTTGCGTCCTGCTGGTATCAGGCCGACCAGCCTGAACATCAGCCGGTGCAGTAATGATAGCTGGCTTACGGCTTCAGATTGGTCAAAAAACCATTCTTCCACCAACTCGATGCCGGCGTTCCACGCTTCCAGCTCGCGCCCGTCTTGCAGCCCCCACTGGATTTGCACCCCGGTCTTTTGAAGCGAGGGATGATGATGGGGTAGGGCAAGTGTGACAAACCGTCAAGTTGACGCTGTCGTTTTGGATTGGTGAAATGCTCGCACTTGCTGGGCTGCTCCGCTTGTGAGGGGAGCGCCGTGGCCTGTGCAGAGCACCTCATAGTCTAGCGCCGCCATGCGGCCGATAGACGCGATGGCCTGTGGCATATCCTCTGTAAAGTATGCAATTGGAAGGCTCAGCCGCTCGCCGCGCCGGTTGATGGTATCGCCCGCAATCAGCATTCGTTCAGCCGGGAAATGCAGCGCGATTGACCCCGGCGTGTGCCCCGGCACATGGATGACCACGGCCCCACCTAGTATGTCCAGCTTGTCGCCGTCTTGAAGCGTGGCGTCTACTTTGACCGGCGTGTAGCGTGTCATGGAGGGCACCAGGCGAAAGAGCAAGCGCATGAAAAAGCCGCGCGGCGCAGGCCGGGCTTGCTGCCCTGTGATAAAAGGCACATCGGCCGGATGGGCCAGCACCTGCGCGTGGGTTTGCTGCACAAGCTCGGCCAGGCTGCCGGTATGGTCAATGTGATGGTGTGTGATGATGATGCGCGCCAGGTCGGCGGGCGCGCGCCCCAGGCTGCGGATGGTGTTCAAGATGGCTTCGGCGCTGCCGGGCATGCCGGTGTCTATCAAGGTCAGTGTTTTGTCGGTTAGCAGGTAAACATTCGCCCCGCTCAGCCCTTTTGAAAGAAGGTGAACGTTTGGGATTACGTAACTTCCCAATAATCTGGGGTAATTGCCTGAACCATCATCTCGCTTTGTACCCCGGACAGGCTATTTTGTCAAGGAACAAAGCCCTTCATTGTCTGTAAATAGGGTAGAAACCCCTGCCTTTAGGCAGGCCGTTTTCAA
>JBGSMF010000320.1:0-9560 GCA_041740315.1 Thermoflexales bacterium | reverse complement strand
GAGAGCAATAGTGCGTTTGGGCATGGCATTTCCTCCTAAGTCCAATACGATCTAAACAATGACTATCAATCATGCCCCAAGCGCCAAAAAAGTCAAACTTTTGGGTGCAAATAATTAATGGCTTCGTCCGAAAGTCCAGGTGGAAAAGGAAATTGACAATTATAAGAAACGGGTAAAGGGGTTGTTAGGAGGACATCGTTTTCCTAAATCACTAGAAAACGCTCGGACACGCTCGCTTTCCGGTATTGTGTATGAATTTGCCGGTCTCGGCCCTGCTCAAGATTTTCCCACTTTCTATATATCCTCAGATGTATCACAGATTTTGCCTGTTATCGAAAATCTATTTATGGAGACTTGTTTCCCGTGGAAGCGAGGCACGGGAGAAGCTCTCCGTAAGGTAGACCTTCGAAGCATATATATGCCGCTTTTGCGCATTAACCCGAAAAAGTTGGAAAAGTGTCTGGAGGACACGCTGCAAGGAGGGCAACATCCCTTCCGCAAAGACAGCAATAGCACGAGAATATGGTTGAGGGATACTGGCCTCCTGATAAACCCCGTAACGTTTGTGCTCTCCGCCGACTTGTGTACTGACACCAAGATTTCCACCATTCATGGCGATCTGAACGGATACAATATTCTTATAGATCGGCGTCAAGAGACTTGGCTGATTGATTTTGCCAGTACATGCAAGGGACCCTTTCTGCATGATTATGCAACGTTTGAAACATTCCTCAGAGTGTCGCTAGTCAAATGCAGTGACCCAAACTTGCTGTACAGTTGGGACCGCCTCCTGCTGCACGCACCAGATTTATGCACAGCTCCATTGGCTCCCGACTTGGCTTACATACCCGAAATCGAAAAGGCGCATCAAGCTATTCTGGTAGTACGCAAGCTGGCACTGCAGGAGCACATGGGAGATACCGAGCGAGCCTATCTCATTGGACTGTTGTTCAATGCCCTCAAGCTAGTCACCGTGATGGACATAAACTCTTCCCAAAGAGATCATGCTCTGATCTCTGCCGCGCTAATTGCTGAAAGATTGCAAACGAGCACCCAAGGAGGCTAAAGCGGTGTACAACATTCTAATTGTAGACAACCAGCCCGATGTTCGGAACACGTTACGTGGAATACTGGTTGATAATGGTCATACGGTACATTTAGCCGCTAACGAAGGAGGGGCTTTACTCGCTGTAACGCAACAGCGTTTTGACTTTGCTCTCATTGACTTGCGTTTGCACGAAGAAGGAGAAGATGATGATAGTGGCCTGAGTTTGGCCATGGCCATTCGTGCTATCAAGCCTCAGATCCGAGTTATTTTACTTACGCAGTACGTGAGAACCAGGCAGATTGTGCGTGCCATTCGGTATCTGGGTGCCGTTGGTTTCATTGAGAAAACTCCAGATGTGGGGCGGCAAATCCTGAAAACCATCGCCGAAGTAGCCCAGGAAACCAAACGACCCAAGTCTGATGAGACAAGGGAAATGACCCGGCTATCTCTGTCCCTTGCAACCAATCAGTCTTTGGTCATAAGGTCACGTGGTCGTCATGTCTGTTCTGCCCGTACCCTGGACGCAGCAAAAATAGAGGCTGATGAGCTTGTCAGGCAAACAGAAAGTGCAAGAAAAAGCCGAGAGGACATGCGTTTTCAGATCAAAAAGATCGGCCGGGACCTCTGGCGCAGCATTTTCGCTGAGCACCGAGAAGTGTTGGCAACTTACCACCAAGCGTGCGCTAAGAGCCAATTGCTCAAGCTGCATTTTGAAACCTCCCGAGAACTCCTCAGATTGCCATTGGAATTCTTGCGTTCAGATGAACCGGATGAATACTTGATCCTCCAGCACCCATTTGCCCGTTTCGTGTATAACACCCCTCCCAAGCGAGAGGCGATTTCCCCTCAGATGATGGGTTTGACAGAGAAACTACGTGTTCTGATCATTGCGTCAAACACGCAGCCTCCAATAGATGGGGTAGATGCCGAAGCACAAAGCCTGCATGATTATTTGATACAACAGGATTGTATTCCTATTGAAGTAAAGCTCTTGCCGACAGAAAGTGCTACATACGAGCGGGTCAAAGAAGAAGTCAAGAAACCCAATTACGATATCATACACTATGCTGGACATGGGCAATATAATTCAGCATCACCTGAAGATAGCGGCATCTTTTTCTGGACTGGCGAAAACAAACAAGGTAATATCGCTCAAATGAAAGCCACTGAATTGAAGTGGTTGCTTGAACATTCGGAAGCCCGCTTCATGTATCTTAGTAATTGTTATGGAGCGACAAGTGGTAGCCAGATGGATCTATTGGATGATGATTTTTTGGGATTGGCTGACGTAGTTATACAAGCAGGGGTACCTTCAGTATTGGGCTTTCGTTGGCCTATATCAGACACAGGGGCTGTCAAACTAGCACGGGCTTTCTATCAGTGTTTACTAGAACAGGGAAGCCCCGAGATTGCACTCTGGAGTGCAAGATGTGACTTGGCTGCTTCAGATAGAAACGACCCGATTTGGCTATCACCTATCCTTATTCATCAAGAATGAATGTAATGGGAGCACTATCACCAAGAATCATATCACATTCTGACTCTTTTCTAGTTACCTTACTAGTACTATTGACTCAAACTGTCTGATTTTCCAAGATGTTCAAGATTATTTTCTTGGGCACATCGGCAGCGGTACCCACCGCTCAGCGCAGTTTACCAGCGATTCTAGTCAAGCACGAGGGGCAACGATTCCTGGTTGATTGTGGTGAAGGAACCCAGTTGCGCTTGCTACAAGCCGGTGAGAGTTTTAAAATCCCGCATATCTTTTTGACACATGATCACTTGGACCACATTCTCGGTCTGGGTGGCCTTTTCTTTTCTATCAGTTTGCTCCGCATGGAACCAACTCCTCGTATCAAGATTTATGGTGGAAGAACAACTCTCAGTAGAGTCAAATCCTTGGCAGCCATGATTCGTTCGGCAAAAACCGGCCAAGCTCATGTACAACTGGAATATGTCAAAGCCTCGCCCGGAATTGTCTTTGAGAGCGATAAGCTTGCCATCACAGCTTTCAGCACCAGCCACCGAAAAAGGCGACCCTCTTTCGGTTACATTTTCCAAACTAAACAAACCGGCATAAAAGCAGTATTTATGGGGGATACACGATATACGTTTTTTTTGGCTAAAGCGACAAACGAGGCGGATTGCCTGGTATCAGAGGCAAACTTTGCCGCTGATGAAACAGATCTGGCTGGCAAAGTGGGGCATTTGACAGCCGCGCAGGCAGCCAGGATTGCGACTGAAGCAGGAGCAAAGTGCTTAATGCTCAATCACGTGTCAAGAAAGTATGCCGATAATCCAGAAAAAATCTTGGCCGAAGCCAAAGCTATTTTCCCAAATACTTTGCTCCCCAATGATCTTGACTGTTTTGAAATCACACATCATGGAGTACGCCATGTGCAGCAAACCTGATCCCAAACTACACCCCGTAGTTGCTATTTGTATTGTCGCTGCGCTCCTGTTACCTTCTTGTCTCCCAGTAGTAGTTCCTTCTGCTACACCAATTGCCTCTCCAGAGTCACCCTCAACTTCCAAAAGCCTTATCGCCTTCATCGAAGAAATTGATGCCTACACCATCCGCTTTACGCTCAACCGCCCAGATGCTGCTTTTTTGCAAAAGCTGGCCTTTCCCGCTTTTGGCATTCAAAGTCCAGCCAACATTGTCAAGTACAACGGCGGTGGCGACCTGATCCGCAACCCTGTTGGCACTGGACCGTTTAGATTTGCCGAGTGGGTGCCAGACGCGTATATCACGCTCAAGCGGAATGATGATTATTGGGGACAAAAGCCCAAGCTAGAGATGCTGACCTATCGCGTCATCAAAGAAGCCCCAGCTCGTCTATTGGAACTCAAGACTGGCACTATAGATGGTGTAGACAATCTTTCGCCTGACGATATCTCTGCCGCTCAGGCCGATCCAAACATAAATGTCTATATGCGGCCACCTTTTAACATTGGCTTTCTAGGCATCAACCGCGCCCACAAGCCGTTTGATGACGTCAGGGTACGCCAGGCAGTGGCCTTGGCAATCGACAAAGCCACGCTTGTCAAGGCCCTATATCCACCCACGGCAGAAGTAGCCACCCAGTTTGTGCCACCACACATATTTGGCCACACCGATGGCTTGCAGGATTTGCCCCATGATCTTCAAAAAGCCAAAACCTTGCTGGCCGAGGCGGGTTATCCTGATGGCTTCAAGACCACGTTGTGGGTCATGGGCATCTCACGGCGCTATTACCCTAACCCTGACCGGGTTGGCCAGGTGCTCCAAGCTAACCTGGCTGCAGTGGGCATTCAGGCAGAAATTGTCACTTATGATTGGGGCACTTACTTGGATAAAGTTTACGGCGGGGAAGCTGATTTATTTTTGAACGGCTGGATGGCCGACTATCCCGACGCTACTAATTTCTTGGACACTTTTTTTGGTGCTGGATCAGACGTGAGCCTGGGACCCAAATTCCCTGAGCTGGTACAAATGCTCCAGCAGGCCGGATCAACACTTGACCAAACTCAGCGGCAGGCAATCTACGATCAAGCCAACCAGCTTATTCAAGAGCAGGTTCCCGCTGTGCCCATCGTTCACAACAGTTCGGCCATTGGTTTTAGAAAGACCGTACACGATGTACAAGCCAGTCCGTTTAGCCAAGAGTTCTTTTACCCCGCTTCTGTCGAAGGCAAAAGCAATCTCATTTTTGGCCGCAGCGGAGATTCGGTGGGCCTCGACCCAGTAGACGAAAGCGATTTCGAATCGCTGATGGTATGTGCTCAAATCCTTGAGCCGCTGGCAGCCTTTGAACCAGGCACCACCAACATCATCCCAGCTCTGGCCGAGCGGTGGGAAGCTTCAAGCGACTTGCTCACCTGGACATTTTATTTGCGCCGGGGAGTCAAATTTCACGACGGCACCGACCTAAACGCTGAGGCGGTGGTTTTTAACTTTGTGCGTTGGTGGGATAAAGACAACCTCTATCACGTAGGGCATACGGGCAACTTTGTTCACTGGACTTTTTATTTTGGGGGATTCAAGGGAGAATAACCCAAACTCCGCCAGCTTTCGGTAGTGCAGGTGATAACCTTGCACTGCCGTTTTCATGAGGCAAGCTTGACACGACACATCTTACGGCGACTGGTTTTGCTTTTACCTACCCTGTTAGGTCTCTCGCTCTTTACCTTTGCTCTGCTGCGCCTAATTCCCGGCGATCCGGCGCAGATTATGCTAGGTGAGCATACTACCCACGAGCAGGTGGCTCGTTTTCGAGCTGACAAGGGGTTGGATCAACCTCTCCCCATTCAATACCTGCATTACACAAAAAGCATGGCTCGCGGCGATTGGGGGCGATCCATCAAGACTGGTTTGCCGGTGACAACCGAGCTTGCTCAGAGGTTGCCGGCAACAGTCGAATTAGGGTTGGGGGCCATGATAATCGCCTGTGCAATAGGCATCCCCTTGGGAATTATGGCCGCCCACCGAAACAACTCGTTATTCGACCTGGTTGCCAGCAAGGGAACATTGCTAGGAGTTTCTATACCCTTGTTCTGGTCGGGACTGTTGCTTAGCTATGTATTCGGTTACCGGCTTGGCTGGCTGCCGCCTTCCGGTCGGCTCACTATAGGAATTGAACCACGGCCTATCCCAATGCCCGGGACAGGCTGGATTTCCAATTTTTACATTCTGAATAGCATTCTCACGCTTGATCTGACCCTGCTTGCCGATACCCTAAAACACCTGGCGCTTCCTTCACTGACACTGAGCACTGTGCCCCTGGCAGTCATCACTCGCATGGCACGCGCTTGCCTTTTAGATGTACTGGCTCAAGACTATGTCCGCACCGCTCGGGCCAAAGGCCTTGCAGAACAGACTGTGCTCTTGACCCACGCCTTGAAAAATGCCCTGGCCCCTCTCCTCATCGTGATTGGGTTACAGCTTGGCAGTCTCTTTTCTGGCGCTATCTTGACAGAAACAATTTTTTCGTGGCCTGGGATGGGACAGCTCGTCATGGATCGAGTTCTGGCCCGCGACTATCCCATAGTGCAAGGGATCGTGTTAATGACGGCCCTGCTTTTTGTGTTGATCAACACAGCAACCGATATCTGTTGTGCCTATTTGAATCCTCGCATACGCTATGAATGAGCTATTCAACCACAAATATCGCCCGCTAAATGGACAGGTGATAGTTGGGCTGGTGATTTTGGGCAGTATTTGCCTGGCAGCTCTGCTCGCTCCCTTGACTCCTTACAATCCACTTGCGCAACGGCTTGTGGAGCGAAGGCAACCCCCCTCACTACAACATCCTATGGGGCTGGATGAGCTGGGACGAGACAACCTGAGCAGAATCATCTACGGAGCGCATCTCTCATTGTGGGTAGGGGTAACCTCGGTCTCGCTGGCAGCGAGCGTAGGGGCGCTCTTGGGAGCAGTCGCGGGTTATCGAGGCGGATGGCTAGATAGCCTGATTATGAGCCTCATAGAAATCATGCAAGCATTCCCAACCATGTTGCTAGCTATTGCAGTGATTATGATCTTGGGGCGCGGCCTGACCAATGTGCTCTATGCCGTTGCTATTGCTGCAATTCCCACCTACACCCGCCTGATGCGCATTGGAGTATTGGCAACCAAGGAACAAGATTATATCTTGGCCGCGCGAGCAATTGGTGTACCGACTGTGCGCCTAGTGTGGCGTCACATTTTGCCCGCCTGCTTGATCCCTCTCCAAGTCCAAGCGACGCTGGGGATTGGCACCGCCATTCTGGAGGCCGCCGGGCTAAGCTTTCTCGGTTTGGGGGCACAACCCCCCACCGCAGAATGGGGTGCTATGCTTGGTCAAGGCCGCGACGCCATCTTTACCGCCCCACATATCGCCTTGTTTCCTGGGTTGGCAATCATGTTGACTGTTTTGGGCTTTAACCTTTTAGGAGATGGAATACAAGAGAAGTTAGGCACACGGTTCGGATATGAACGACAAGACAATAATTGAAAGGGCTTGGGGGACAACGACCTCCACACTAAAACTCGGTTGCGAAACCACCGGCTTACAGCCTACATAGGGAGAGTTTCTGTGCCGTCAATGCAAAGCCGATATCCAACATCACGTACATTCAAAATGTACCTGGATTTACGTGAGCCTGGTTCAAGTGCTTTCCGCGCTCGCTTGGCAATGGCGTCCAACGACGCATCTGAAACGCCTTCGCGCAGCTGGGTCTCTGGATACAAATGCTGTATCAACTCATCTCGCGTGCAGACCTCGCCTCGTTTTGATTCCAAGTAGGCTATGAATTCAAAATCACGCTTTGAAAGCCCGCTAACCGGACATCCATCCACCAAAACCAATCGTCGGCCATAATCTATCTGAATACGGGCATTCGTGCCAGCTTGTTGCTCCTGGATGTACTGAGAGAAGAGAGTTGAAAAAACGTTGTCTTGGGCCCATTGCCCTCCAAAGACTCCTTTACGACGCAAGCTATCGCTAACAGCAAAATCCTGTGGATCAAGCTGATCCTTATCTACAATTCTGCCAAGCACTCTTTGTTCTTCTGGGTCAAGACAGCGCCAGATACGGTTACACTCGTCTCGCATTTGCTCCGAGAGATGAGATAACCTGCCCATTTCAAGGTTTGTTTGATAGGCTGTTCGTAACAAGCCGGGGTGCCCGCCAGTGGCAAACAAAATATCTTGAATGGCCCTTTCATCCGAGCAGATGCCATGCCGCTTGTCCATTTTTTGCAGCATGAAACGGGCATCTGTTTCCAGGTAAGGGCCAAGCCAAATAGTATTGGGCGAGACCAATTCCTCAAAATCTTCTATTTCTGTTGTGTTTTGCCGCAATCTAGCCAACTCGTAACGAGTGGCTACCAGGTACATTAATTGGTATTTGTGGTCGTCACGCAAGGCTCGCAAAGCAGCAAAAGCACGCGAGTTGAGATTTCGGCCCAAGTCATCAAATTCGTCAAGCAGAAAAACCAGGCGCAATCCAATTTGATTGCATACCATCATAACGGCTCGGTCTATATAGCGCAGAGCGAGGAAGCGGGTCTGCGGTTCAATGACTCTTTGGTGTAACTCGTCAAGAAGTTGTACCGTTTTTTCATCGGGAACCTTGTTGGCAAGTTCTACCAGCATCTGATGCAACATTAGCTCTAGCAACCCCCATAGAGAAGGTCGGATCGTTTTGTTGATATCAACATAAACAAATAGGAAATTGTTCCAATCTTGGTCAAGATATTGCCGGCGAACATCCTCTCGCTGCATAAAACGCAGGAGATTAGACTTGCCAACGCTGCCTATACCAACCAATGAGCATGAATCACCTGCCGCCAGGTAAGCCATAATTGGTTTCACAACTTCTGCACGAAATGTAGAGGGTTCATACTCTGCATGCACGGTCATTCCACAACCTCCAGCCTCAAAAAGTGGGCTTTTCCTCTTCCCAACCACAATCTCTTCCAGTGCTAGATCATATAGCTGTGGACAACAACCTGTCAATTACCATTGCACAAGAACGTCCAAAGAGATAGGTGTGTTGGATTACTTGCTAGAGATGTCCATCATTGCAAAGAATTCGCCCGCTCGTTTACTCTGATCTCATGATGCGACGTGCTTCAGTCACTTGTGCTGCATAACTGGCAACTGTGGCTGCTAAATCCTCATCCCCCGAAATGTCCAAGGCAAGGAGATCTGCGCTATACTGAGCATCTCCGCGCATAGTACCTATCACAATTGGTCCCCTGCTTCGCGGAAGATGTCCGTAAATCTTTATATAGCAATCGTGGTAGATTTGTTTGATAATGTTGTCGCTTTCGTTACGTAGGTAGTTAGGGTCCGCCCTCAAAAGAACCTGCGCTTCTTTAAGCAACCCTTTACATTTTTCCCACGCTTGGCGTTTCTGTTCTTCATCTGAAAGAGGGTCCCCAGCTATTCCTTGAGCTTCGGCTTCCATGTCCCGCAGCCGGAGGTCCCAATCGGCGCTATCGTGTAAATCACGGGTACGGACCTTATGACATCGAACTTCTAAAACCACGTACGACCACTGAATCACAGGTCTATCACCCATGAAAACCTCGCCATCCTGCACCCTTAGATTAGTAATCGGACGGGGAATAGGGTGATTTTTATCTCTAGTACCTAAAATGACATAGTACCCTTCTCTAAGTTCATCCGTCGCGATATTAAAATCTCCCCGGAATTGGAGTATCGGTTTGCGCTCTTCAGGTTCCATAAAAGTGCTTAGAATCTTTTGTGATAGTCCACTTATAGTGCGAGCAACCATGGCTGCCCCTGGAGCCAGTGAAACTGCAGAAATAAACGACTCTTCGTTGATCAGTGTTCCAAGTGCAAAAAGGCTATTTTTGATGTCAAGGATAAAATCAACTGAGATGGTTGCTGACCGACAGCGCATAGCTGACCAACGAATGTTGGATGGAACCGACAGCGCATGCCTGACATGAAAGTGTGTGACAGCCGACAGTCCTGGGCGACGAATGTCGGTTACGATTTTACAAATGGATAGGGCCAACG
>JBGSMF010000319.1:0-47146 GCA_041740315.1 Thermoflexales bacterium | reverse complement strand
TTGTGCAAGAAGATATCCACGCTTATTTTGACCACGTCCGGCATGATTTGCTCTTGGAAACTTTGGGCCCGCTGTTGTCTGATCAGCCCCAGGCGCTGGCCTTGTATACGGCCTATCTTCAAGCTCCCCGCCAGGTGGGCGGGCAGATTTTGCCCAGGCAGCTTGGCCTACCCATCGGCAGCATTTTGTCCAACTTTTTGGCCAATGTTTATTTGCTGCCTTTGGATGAGGCGATGGCCCAGGCCGGGTTTCATTACCTGCGCTATTGCGATGATTTGTTGGTGGTGGCCTCTAGCGAGGGCGAGGCCGAGCAGGCTCGCGCCCTGATGGCCCAGGTGGCCGGCGCGCGTGGATTAGAGCTTAACCCAGACAAGAGCGGTCTGGCTTGGCCCGGCGCGCCCTTTGTCTATTTGGGCTATGAATTTGAGGGCGACACATTGCGGGTTGGCCGCCGCGCCATTGCCAAGTTTCGCGCCAAGGTGCGCCGCATCACGGCGCGCGGGCGCTGGCCGCGCCTCAAGCCGGCCCACCTGCAAACGCCGCGAGGCCAGGCTGTCCTGACGCGCTTGATCCGTCGGGTCAACCGGCTGATTACGGGCAATACCTTTGGCGCGTGGCCGCGCTATTTTTCGCGCGCCGAGTTTGACGAACAGTTTCGTGAGCTGGATGTTTGGACCTGCCAGCGCATTCGCGGCGCGCTTTTTCACCGCTGGAAAGAAAGCGATGCCCGTTACTTGCCCAATGAACAATTGCAAGCCGCCGGCCTGCGTTCTTTGGTGGGCGAGTATTGGCGCTGGCGGCGCGCGTGGAAAGCTCGGCGGCGCTCGCTGTTGGCGCAGGCGGCTCAATTGGAGCGATTGCGCGAAGCATTGGGCAAGGTAAAAACACGCGCCTGGGATGCCTACCGCGGCTGCTATCGTTTTCGGCCTGGGCTGGATGGCGTGGCGTTGGAAGATATTATTGCCAACGAGCGGGCCTTTTTGCTCGGCCTGCAAACTGAACTGCTAGATGGCAAATATCGTTTTGGCGTTTTTAGCGAATACGCCCTTCCGCGCCAGGCGCGCGATGACCCGCGCTGGATTGCCCGCCCTGGGTTGGCCGATGCTGTCGTTGCGCGCGCGTTGGCAAGCACGCTTGCCTCTCGTCTGAACCGCGCCTTGCCTGGACACATTCACAGTTACCGGCCCGGCAGGGGCAGTTGGACGGCCATCGGCCAATTGCGCCGGTGGATTGTGGCGGCAGAGGCCGCGTGGGTGGTCCGCGCTGATGTGGCAGGCTTTCTGGATCAGGTTGACCTTGTTCGCTTGGGCGCGCTGCTGGATGATCTGCTGCCCAATGAAGGCGAGCTGGGCGTTGCGCTGCGCGATGTGTTGCAAAGCTATCTGTGGGCGGGCCGCTGGCGCAAGGAAGAGGGTGTGCTGCCGCGCGAACAAGGATTGCCTCGCGGCGGGGCGCTAACACCCATGCTGGGGAATTTGTACCTTTTGCCGCTTGACCATGCGCTGGCTGAAGCGGGGTTCAAGGTTTTGCGATACGCCGATGATATTGTCATAGTGGCTTTTAGCCAAGAGGAAGCGCAAACTGCGTGGGGAGTTATTCAGCAGCAGTCCAGCATTTTGGGTCTGCCCCTCAGCCAGGCCAAGAGCGGCCTCTTTGCTCCTGGGGAGACTTTTGAGTTTTTGGGCTATCAAATTACGGATCAGCGTTTCGATGTGCGTCCCTATGCCGTCAACCGCCTCAAGCGGCGCGTGCGTCGGGTGACCCATCGCGGCCGCTGGGCGCGCCTTACTCTAAAGACAATTCAGACCCCAGAAGGGCGCAAGGAACTGGCGCGGCTTGTGCGCCAGGTGAATCGCTTGCTGGTGTATGGAGCGGGGCAAGATTGGGCGCGCCGTTTTGCGCGCTGCACCGATGACGCCACTTTTCGCGAACTAGACGCTTGGATTGCCGACCGAATCCGAGCTTGTGTGACACATAGTTGGTCGCCTCGCAATCACCGGCTGGTGCCCAATGAACTGCTGCGTGAGATGGGGCTTGTCAAACTGGTGGGGCTGTATTACAATGTCAAAAGACAAATTGCCGGTCAGGCTGCCAAAGCGGCCCTGGCGCGGCAAGTTGTTTCATCCCCAGAGGCGGGCGCATAAATGGCCCGCATGTCCCGTCGGCCCTGGGCCGGCTGCCTAGAAACCCGCGGACATTGGGTGCGGCCGGTGGAGGCGCTGCGACCATTGCATGGTCGCCAAAGACGCCATTGGCGGCGTTCGCTGGGGACCGAGGGGCACGGGCTTGTGCCCCTCGTCTTTTTACTGCCCTTTTTAGATAACCTCTTTTTGTTTGTACCAGGTGTAGGTTTCTTCCACCATTGTCCGAAACGGTGTTTGGGGCAAGCCCAACTCGCGCGTTGCTTTGCTGGTATCAACATAGACATTTTCTGCGCTCAAACAAAGCTGCTCGCCGCTGAGGGGTAGGGGGCGCGGCCAGAGTCGACTGGCTATATTCAACAGGGCTGCCAGCGGGCCAATTGCGGCGCGGGGCAAGACCCATCGTGGCGGACGGCATCCCACTATCTCGCAAACGGTTCGCTGAACCTCGGCGTGTGAAAGATTGTGCCCGCCCAAAATGTAGCGCTCGCCGGTTCGGCCTTTTTCGGCGGCGGCAATGTGCCCGGCGCATACATCGTTCACATGGATATAGTTGGTGCCGCCCGGAGCCGTAAAGGGCGGCAAGTGCCCGCGCGCCGCCTCTACGACCATGCTGCCTGAAATCTGGTTGAGATCACCCGGCCCCAACACTACAGATGGGTTGACAATCACCGCGTCCAATCCGCGCGCCACAAACTCGGCCACCGCACCCTCGGCCAAAAATTTGCTGTGTCCATATCGAAAGCGATCTGGGGAGATATTGAAAAGGGTGTTTTCGTCAGCCGCTTTGTCGCCAGCCATGCCAATGGCAGCCACAGAAGATGTAAAGACCAGCCGTTCCACGCCGGCGTCTAACGCCGCCTGGCACACATTGCGTGTGCCCTGCACATTGACCTGGTACAGCTTGCCAATGTCTTGCCGCCAATAATCGGCCACTGCCGCCACGTGAAAAACAATCTGGCAACCCCGCATAGCTTGCTCCAGCGTTTCCGGGTCGGTGACATCGCCTAAAACATGCTCAACCTCTGCGCCTTCCAGCGTATCCAGGCGCGAAGTTGGGCGGCGCAGCGCTCGAACCTGCCAGCGTGGGCTGATGGCATTGCTTAGCAGGTGGCACAGTTTGGCGCCTACAAAGCCTGTGCTGCCTGTTACCAATACTATTTGCAACATGACGCTAATTATACTACAAATTTTTCTAGGCCGGTTGCCAAAATGCCTTTCTCGTGTTAGAATCTTGTATCTCATAGACTAAAGCCAAAGTCAGGTCTAGGGATGTGCGCTGGAGGATATTGAGACAAAATAGAAAGCTTGGCGACCCATTAATGATTTCTGGGGCGACTAGAACTATATACTCATAATCTATTCTATCTTCAAGCGTTATCTACTCATTGAAAGGAGTGTTTGACCCCAATGGGATCAAATTTCAAGGTCTCTGATTCTGCCCGACGATTAGCAACCAATTTTAGTGTGCTTGCTTCAAATATAGGTTTTATGACCAGGTTGAGGGGCAAGCGCGCCTATGCTGCTATTGTAGCTATAGTGGTGGTGGTGGTGGGTTTGTTGTACCTCGCGCTCTCGCCTTCATCTCAGCCTTTACAGCTTTTTGGCTGCGCCGGCTGTGTGGACCTGTCTGATAAATCCGCCACGCTCAGCCACCCCGATGGAGCCAGCATCACCCTATTGCCCGGTGGCAGCCTTCGCGCCGAGTTGAGCAGCATTCCCCAGGACAAATTCTTGGAGGCTTTAGCCGGGACAGATTGGGAAAAGGCGCTTGAAGCACTGCCAACCAATTTGGCTGTCAAAAGCCCGGTCTATCTCATCAATATCTACGGCGCGCAAAAGGGCCAGGCTATCCTTTCGGCTGCCATCCCAAATGATGCCGAGCCTTGGGAAACGCTTGATTTGTATACCTGGACCGGCCAGGAATGGCGCTGGGTAGGCGGCAATGTAGATATGGCCAATGAAGTTGTTTCGGCCGAGCTTGCCAAGCTGCCTTCCAATGTTGTCATTATGCAAACCAGCCCGCTTGCCCCGGCGGTTGCCTCTACTGTTTCTCAAGCGCCAAGCGGTGATGAACTGGCTGTGGTCAACGAGCTGGTGATGCCTGGCTTGTTATTGGGGAGCATGGGGCAGGTTCAGGGTGATCGCATTACACTGGCCCTGCCGGCTGAGGGATCCGCCTATGCAATGATCCCCGCCGTGCGCAACTGGGCCCAAGCCAGCCCCAAGCCGAACGTGGGATTGGTGATGGATATGTTGAGCGATACCAACACCCGCGCCGAGCATGTAAAGCAGCTGGTGAACGTGGTAAGCAATATGCCTTATGCCGGGCTACAAATTGACTATCGCGACGTGCCGGCTGAATCGCGTGATGCGTTTACAGATTTTGTGGCCAAGCTGGCCGAGGCGCTTCACAAAGAAAACAAACTGCTCTCGATTGTCTTGCCGCCGCCCGCGCCAACTGCCGAGGGTGGCTGGGACACGGGCGGATATGACTGGCGAGCGATTGGCGAGGCCGCCGACGCCGTGGCGCTGCAGCCAACTGCCGACCCGACCGCCTATGGCCCCAATGGGCAAGCGGTCCAAATCGTTCGTTGGGCTTTGGGCCAGGTCAGCCGCTACAAGCTGCAATTGGCTTTTAGCGCGCTCAGTGAAGAGCACGTTGGTGACCAGGTAAGCGCAGTCTCCTACCAAGATGCCATCAAGCTGTTTGGCATGATCACGACGACCACTGGAATACAGGTAGCCCCTGGCGAGACGGTCACGCTCAAGCTGAGCGGCCAGCTGCAACAAGTGGCTTTTGATGAAAGCTCCAAGATATATCGGTTGGCGCATAGCAGCTCAGGCCAGCCCAGCACAGTTTACCTGGTCACGGCTGCTGCGCTGGGAGAGCGATTGAATCTGGCGGCTCGCTATAACCTGCGCGGCGTGATGGTTCATAATTTGCTCGATGCAGCCGGCAGCAGCGATGCTCGCCTGGTGACTGCATTGCAGCAATACAAAGACAAAGCCGCCCCGGCCGTGCCGGGCGCGTTGGAGGTGGTGTGGACGGTTCGCAGTCAGGCCGGCGCGCAACTGCCCGGCGGCAGTTCAGATATTGCAAATGCGCAGTTTGTGTGGAAGGCGCCCACCTCGCCGGGCCAGTATGTTGTGGCGGCGGCCATACCGGGGGCGTCGTCTCGGGGCGAGGTGCCTATTAATGTGCTGGCCGCTACACCTACCCCGCTGCCTCCTACCCCCGCGCCTACTCCCACTACTTTATTGACGGGCAATGTCGCCGCGGGCGCGACCATTGACGATGACTGCATGGATTCGACTTATGTGGCCGATGTGACCGTGCCCGACGGGACAAACTATGAGAATAACGTTGGATTTGAAAAGACCTGGCGCGTCAAAAACAACGGCACGTGCGATTGGCCCAGCGGTGTGACGATCGCTTTTGAATCAGGCGACAAGATGGACGGCCCCGATACCATTGCCCTGGGTGAAGTGAAAGCAGGTCAGCAGGTAGAGGTCAGCGTGCCGATGAAATCGCCGGCGCAGGCAGGCAATTACAAGGGCGTGTGGCGCTTGAAGGATTCGGCGGGCAAGTTCTTTGGCGAGCCATTGTCGGTGCTCATCGTGGCGGGCAAGCCTGCCGCCCCGGTTAGTGGCGGAGGTGGCGGCAGCGCGCCGCCGCCGGTTGCCAACCTGGGTGGGTTTGAAATTGGCGGGCACGTGGCTGGCTTTGGCCGCCCAGACCTGATGAAGCAGGCCGGCATGAAATGGATCAAAGTTCAGATTCATCATGGCGAAGATGGCAGCGGGTGGATTTCTACCGCGCACAGCAACGGTTTCAAGATTTTGTTCGGCACGGTGGGTGACAAAGACCAGGTCATGTCGTCAGATTACCAGGCGCAATTTTCGCAGTGGTTGGCCGGCCTGGCGGCGGCCGGGGCAGATGCCATTGAAGTTTGGAACGAGCCTAACCTGGCGCACGAATGGCCGATGGGCCAGATCAACGGCGCAAATTATACGGCCTTGTTGACCAAGGCCTACCCGGCCATCAAGGCCGCCAACAGCGGCACGCTGGTCATCAGCACAGCGCTGGCGCCCACCGGCTATTGGGGCGGGGCCGGCTGCGGCGTTGACGGCTGCAACGATGATGCTTTCCTGGCGCAGATGGCGGCTGCGGGCGCGGCCAATTACATTGATTGCGTGGGTGTGCATCATAATTCGGGCGCAACCTCGCCTTCGGCTACCAGCGGGCATCCGGCCGACCCCGGCGCCGGGCATTATAGCTGGTATTTCTGGCCGACGCTGAATTTGTATTACAATGCTTTTGGCGGCGGGCGCAAGGTGTGCTTTACCGAATTTGGTTACTTGTCAGGCGAGGGCTACCCGTCGCTAGAGTCAAACTCTCCCAATTTCTGGTGGGGCAAGAACACTACTGTCCAGAATCAGGCCGACTGGCTGGCCGAGGGGGTTTCGCTGGCAGCCAATAGCGGCAAGGTGCGCTTGATGATTGTTTGGAATGTTGACTTTACCTACTATGGCAGCGACCCACAGGCCGGTTATGCCATCATTCGGCCAGGCGGCGATTGCCCGGCGTGCGGCTCGCTGGGGCGGGTTATGGGAGTCCGCTAAATTTTTTGCTCATTTCAACCGCCAAGACCAGGTGCGCAACATTGCGTTTCCTGTGTCTTGGCGGTTAGAAATTAAGTGCCTATCCTAAAATCAATTGTTTCTGAGTAACTACTCAGGCCGCATCCTTCGACTACGCGCCGTGCAGCCTGAGCGGAGTGAAACGTAGTCGAAGGGGTGCGGCGCTCCGCTCAGGATGCTTACACGGCTGAGTAGTTACGTTTCTGATACGAAAAGGCCCAATTTTAGGATAGGCTAAGGAAGGGAACAATGGGGCAGTTTCCATCTTTTAAGAATGAGACGATTTTCGATAGAATCCCCACGCCGGTGCTGGTGGGCGGCTGGTTGATTGCTTTGGTGGTCGCGGCAGCTTGCCTGATTTGGGCCATCTTCGCGAGCGCTTCGCCCCAACCGATTGTGTCGCCGACCCAGACGGCTCAAGAAACAGTCCCCACGCCAGTTGTGATCCAGCCGGCGGCCAATACGCCGATTGTGGTACAGCCAGCAGCGAATACGCCGGCTGTACCAGTAGCCACTACAGAGCCTGCCCCTAACGGCGCATCTGCCCCCACACCGACAACTAAACCCAAAAAGCCGACGCGCACGCCCACCCCGCTGCCCGGCTCGACTTCTGGTTTTGGTTATGGTGCGCAGGTCAATGGCCTGGTGGGCGACCCTGCTTACGCTGTTGATATGGCTAATCAGGTGGGCGTTAACTGGGTCAAGCAGCAGGTGCGCTGGGGCGATTTTGGGCACGGGCCAAACCCAGGCGATGTTGACTGGAGCGGCTTTGATGGCATCATCAACGCGGCCAACGCGCGCGGCCTAAAGGTGATGCTGAGCATCGTCACTGCTCCCGAATGGTCGCGCCCGGGCGCTGCCAGCACGCATGGGCCGCCTAACGACTTTAACGCCTATGCCGATTTTGTGGGCATGGTCATTGATCGCTACAAGGGCAAAATACACGCCATTGAGGTGTGGAACGAGCAAAACCTCGCCCGCGAGTGGACGACCGAGCCGCAACAATTGTCTGCGGCGCGTTATGTGGAGATGCTCAAGCTGACCCATCAGGTGATCAAGGCCAAAGACCCTACCATCATTGTCATCAGCGGCGCGCTTTCACCCACCGGCGTGGACGATGGCACGACGGCTATTGATGACTTTCGCTACCTTCAGCAGATGATTGACGCGGGCTTGCTCAACTATACCGATTGTGTGGGCACTCACCACAATGGCTACAATATCGGGCCTAGCGTTTCCGCCGCCACCGCTTTGCAGCATCCCGAGGCGGCCACAGCAATTTTCAAAGGCCCCTTTACTCCTTACGCCGGCGGCCCGCCGCATCATTCGTGGTTCTTTTACGATACCTTGCAGAACTATGCCACGATTGTTGCGGGGCGCAAGCCGCTGTGCGTCACCGAGTTTGGCTGGGCTTCTAGCCAGGGTTACCCTGATTCGCCCCCCCAGTTTGAATTTACGAAAGACAATACGCTGCAAGAGCAGGCCGATTACATCGTCGAAGCTTTTACCCTGATGCGCCAGTGGGGCTTTGTCAAGCTGGCCTTTTTGTGGAACCTGGATTATGGTAACAAGGGCACGGGTTACCTGGATGATGTGGTGCCCTACAGCCTGGTAGACACCGGCGGCATGCCCCGGCCTGCCTTTGATGCCTTGCGCCAAATGTCCAAACCATAATGCTCTGGTTCCAAGTAGCGAATTGCCCGCCATGTGCGCGCAATTTGGAAACCAGAGATAACATTCTTGACAAATCCTCAGTCGGTACTACAATGGGCCGAATGATGCGGCGACCCCCAAAATCCCACCAGGAGGCTTTTAATGGATTTATTTGATAAATGCGGGCAGTTCACCGACGCTAAAGACGCGATGGCAGTTGGGTTGTATCCTTTCTTTATTCCTCTTCAAGACACCGAAGGCACCGAAGTCATTATCGAAGGCCGCCGGGTTATCATGATTGGCTCTAACAACTATCTGGGGTTAACCACTCACCCGCGCGTGCGGCAGGCCGCTATAGATGCCATTAAACGCTATGGCACATCGTGCACCGGCTCGCGCTTTGTGAATGGCACTTTGGAATTGCACAAGGAACTGGAACGACGGCTGGCCGCTTTTGTGGGCAAGCCGGCGGCCATTGTCTTTTCCACCGGTTACCAAACTAACCTGGGCACCATCAGCGCGTTGGTGGGGCAGGGCGATGTGGTCATTGTTGACAAAGAAGACCATGCCAGCATCTACGACGGCTGCCGGATGGCGCTGGGCGAAATGAAGCGTTTTTTGCACAACGATATGGGCAGCCTGGAGCGAGTGTTGCAAGAGTGCCCCGATAGTGTGGGCAAGCTGGTGGTGGTAGATGGCGTGTTTTCGATGGGCGGCGATATTACGCCGCTGCCGCAAGTGGTTGAGCTGTGCAAAAAGTACGGCGCGCGCCTGATGGTAGATGATGCCCACAGCCTGGGCGTGCTGGGCGGCGGGCGCGGCACGGCGCATCAATTTGGCCTGACCGACCAGGTGGACCTGATTATGGGCACCTTTAGCAAGAGCTTTGCCAGCCTGGGTGGGTTTATTGCCGGCGACGAAGATGTGATTCATTACGTTCAGCATTTTGCGCGCAGCTTTATCTACAGCGCTTCGATCCCGGCCAGCCAGGTTATGGCGGCCATGACGGCGTTGGATATTATGGAAACCGAGCCAGAACACGTGGAGCGCTTGTGGCGCAATACCCACAAGATGCTGGCCGGCTTTAAGCAACTGGGCTTTAACACCGGCAACAGCGAGACGCCGGTTATCCCGATTATGATTGGCGATATGATGAATACACTGTTTGCGTGGAGGGCGCTTTTTGACGCGGGGTTGTATACCAATCCCGTATTTCCGCCGGCCGTGCCGCCCAACAAGAGCCTGCTGCGCACCAGCTACATGGCCACCCATACCGATAAGCAGTTGGACCAGGTGTTGACTATTTTTGAGCAGGTGGGCAAGAAATTAGAGTTGATCAAGTAGAGGGCCAGATGCCAGTTTACGAGTATTATTGCAAAAAGTGTCGCCAAAAGTTTGAAGCCATCAGGCCAATGAGCAAGGCGGATGACCCTATTGCGTGTGAACATTGCCACAGCAAGCGAACATCGCGCCAGCTTTCACGTTTTGCCGCGCACAGCGGCGCGCGGAGCGAGGCCATTTCGGGCGCAGGTGGTGGCGGGGGATGCGCCGGATGCAGCGGCGGCTCGTGCTCGTCGTGCGGTGGGCACTAGAATCAAAATCCCCGGTCTTTTAAAAAGCCGGGGATTTTTTGCATCTTTTCAATAATTATGATTTTTCGATCTACATACGGCGGCAGACCAGCCCCACCCAGTCTTTTTCTTGCAGCCTTTGAATAACCTCTAGCCCGGCCTGCGCCAGGGCTTGGCGCACCCCTGTTTCTTGGGCATCAATCAACCCGGCAAACACGGCCAATCCTCCCGGCGCAACCACTTGTTCCAGTCCTTGGGCGCACAGCTCGACGATGATTTTAGCCAGGATGTTGACCAGGACGAATTTGAAATTCGACATGTCGAATTTCAAATTCAGTACCTCTGCCAACGACCCACATCCAACTGTGACGGTTTGGCTGGCCTGATTGGCACTTGTATTGGCTTGGGCTGCTTCAACCGCGACCGGGTCAATATCCACGGCCAGCACGCGCGCCGCTCCCAGCTTGGCGGCAGCAATGGCTAGAATGCCAGAGCCGGTGCCCAGGTCTAGCACGCTATCGCCAGGCTGCAAGTGCTTTTCGATGGCAGCCAGGCACATTTGCGTGGTGGGGTGCAACCCGGTTCCAAAAGCCTGCCCCGGGTCAAGCTCTATAATCACATCTTCTGGTTGGGGAATATAATCGCGCCACGAAGGCTTGATGACAAAATGCTGGCCGATGCGCGTGACGTGGAAATGCTCTTTCCATGCGTTGGCCCATTCTTCTTCGGCTACTGTGCGAAATTGCGGCGCGGGCAGTGGGCGAATTTGCCCCAGGTGCCACAACGCTTCTTCAACCTGGCGGCGCTTGCTGTCAAGCTCGGCATCTAGGGGCAAGTAGGCCAGCACGGTCACCAGCGGCTCTAGCGGGCCATCAGGCCGCCATTCCTGGCCCCCAACAATATCCAGCGCGTTTTGCTGGCAGGCCACGCCGCCGGGCGCGTAGCGGCCGAGCACATCCGATACCGCTTCGGCCAATTCGGGGTCAACTTGAAGCGAGATTTCAAGCCAGTGCATGATGTAACCTTTTTTGCCTATGGCGCCATATCGCCCAAGTTGCGCTGGGCGCTGAGGCAAGCCTGGGTATTGCGATCTAGAAAAGTCTCATAGAATTCT
The DNA here is from genome assembly GCA_041740315.1 of Thermoflexales bacterium. Taxonomy (GTDB): domain Bacteria; phylum Chloroflexota; class Anaerolineae; order Fen-1058; family Fen-1058; genus JBGSMF01. Next base: position 36,023 of record JBGSMF010000319.1, on the reverse strand, counting down.
TGGATGCTCATCTCTGTTGCTTCTTCTAAAGAGGATGTGGTATAAAATGAGTGAGCGTCAGGATAGCCATAACCCAACGCGGCAAACGCATCTGCAATGTTAAAGCCAGTTCCAGGTTCTGCCAAACGGAGGCTGATGGCAGTGGGAAGGTTTTGGGTGGGGCAGATGGCGACAGGCGCTGTGTCTGTAAAAGATCGTCCTCCTGGTATCGGCCCCACGTACTGTACCAAAGTGCCCTTGTCTTCATATACCAGCCCAATGCTATATTGCCAGCCAAAGTCCCAATAGTGCAATAGCACTTGAGAGGGCTGGCCATACTTGGCTAGAACCTGGTGCAAGGAATATTTTTGCCAATCTTGAGCAAAGTGCTGCGGCGGTGACCATTGCGAAGCGTAACCTGTAATAGCCAGCAGATGCACCATGCCATCCTTTTCATATACCTGGTGTTCTACCACATAATCAAAAGGATAGGGCGAGTATCGAGCGAATAAACCCACGGCATGCCCAGTGTCGCCCAGTGCCTTGGTTCTGCTATCGTCCCAGGTGGAGACACTCTTGCCATGCGAAAAGAAAATTTGCTCTGCATCCTTCCAGCTTGTTTCGCTTGGCCGAATGCCCCACCAGCAAGGCAACTCGCAACCATTGTCGGTCAAAAGGCTAGTCAGCAAAGCCTCTTCTTGCTCCACTGAAAGCGATCTGGCCTCGGGCGGCAGGGCAATCTCGTCGTACCACCACGGCGTAGGAACGGCGACCTGCATGCAGCGCTGAGGCGGAAACTGGGCAAAGGTTTTGTGAAATTCTTGCAAGCTCAACCCCGTCAGGTCTGTGAGCGTGCCGCTAAAACCAAATGGGCTTTCAACGTTGATATCAAGCGGCGTGTTGGCCTGTGGAGATTCGAGTTGAAGCTCTATCCCGCCTACGTCGCCAAAGAAAGGACAAACCTGATAACTGTGATTATCACGGATTAGCCGGCCGGGGTAGCGGATTGCCCACCCATCATACTCGAGCCACAGGTCATAATGGGCTTCCATACCGGGGGTCCAATCGCCTGCGCCGGTGGAAAGGCCTAGATATACTTGACGAGGCACTCCATAACTGGAAAGGACTTGCTCCAAGGTATAGGCCTGCCAAACATTGTCAAACTCGTCTTGAGCCAAAAGATAATAATATTCTGTTCTAACATTCACGCTCTGGACCAAATCTCCGCTGCGTTGAAAGTTGATATCCAGTGTCGGCGCAAGATAGTTGCGTTCATCAGGGACTCCCAGGTCGAGTTGGCCGTCATCCGATACATCAATCCCTTCTTTGATGAAATAATCCACCATCTCATCCCACCTGGTTTTTCCTGGCGCAATGCCCCACCAGCAGGGCAGCTCGCAGCCTCCATTGCTTTTTAGCATCCTGCTGATAAAGTCTAGTTTTGCGGCAGGCTCTAGCGTTGGAAAGCGGGTAGGAGTGGGGGGCAAGGGAGTGCGGGTGGGGCGCTTTGTAGGCTTGGGTGAGGGGGTTTTTGTTGCGGCAGGCAAAGGGGTTGCAGATGGGCTGGGTTGGAGGGTGGGTGTGATTGTTGGGACCAAGGGAGCTATTGTAGCAGGCAGTGAGGCTGTAGGCGTCTTGGCCGAACTGGAACAACTTGCCAGGATGAACGAGAAAGCAATCAGCGCGCCAAGCAAGATGAATTGATATCCCTTATACAGCCAGCCCCAATATGTGCCGCCGGTCAGTCCACCGGCAATAGCGCCCTGGGCGTCTCGCAGAAAGAGCGCCAGCGGCGCCCAATCCACCGGCGCTCCTTGCGAAGCATTGTAGGCATCTAGTCCTTCGCGGACGGCTTGCATATCTGCCGGCTCGGGCGAGTCGGTCAGTGTGATGTTATGGTGTTCGGCCATGCTTTCTCCGGGTTGTGTTACACGGTGAAAACATCTCTGAGTTTGTCAACAAAACTCTTGCCGCGTTGGGGGGTGACTTCGCGGCCCATCGTCTTGCCAAACTCGGCCATCAAGCGGCGCTGTTCGGCGTTGAGGCTGGTGGGAACCTTGACATTGATGACAACAAACTGGTCGCCCCGCCCGTTGCGGCGCAGGTGCGGCACGCCCTTGTTGCGCAAGCGCACCACTTCGCCGCTTTGGGTGCCGGCGGCAATGGCAATCTTTTCTTCGCTGTCGAGGGTGGGAACGACAATCTCGTCGCCCAAGGCGGCCTGGGCGATATTGATGCCCATTTCCAAGATAATATCATCGCCCTTGCGGCGAAAGAACTCGTGTGGCTTGATATCCAGAACTATATAAAGGTTGCCGCGCGGGCCGCCATACAGCCCCGGCTCGCCTTCGCCAGCCAGGCGGATTTGTGTGCCGGCGTCCACGCCAGCCGGGATATCTATGCTCAACTTGCGCGGCGCGCGAACGTGCCCGCTCCCCCGGCATTGCGCGCATGGGATGGCAATGGTTTCGCCTTCGCCATTGCAGGCGGGGCAGGTGGAGACGTTGACAAACGATCCCAGGATTGATTGCTGTACGCGCCGCACTTCGCCGCTGCCATTGCAGGCGGTGCAGCGCAAGGGGGTGGTGCCAGGCTCGGCGCCGTTGCCGCCGCATTTGTTGCACATTTCCATGCGGTTGATTTCAATCTCTTTGTGGCAGCCAAAGGCCGACTCTTCAAACGTGATCACCAGATCGTAGCGCAGGTCGGTCCCACGCCGAGGGCCGTGGCGCTGTTTTCCGCGCGAGCCAAGCCCGCCCCCAAAGAACTCTTCAAAGATATCGGCAAAGCCGCCAAAGCCGCTGAAATCTGCGCCGCCAGGGCTTCCCATGTTCACGCCCGCATGGCCGAAACGATCGTAGGCGCTGCGCTTTTGGTCATCTGAAAGAATCTCGTAGGCCTCGTTGATTTCCTTAAAGCGCGATTCAGCCTCTGGCTCTTTGTTCACATCGGGGTGATACTGCCGCGCCAACTTGCGATAAGCCTTTTTGATTTCCTCTTGAGAGGCGTTGCGCCCGATGCCCAAGAGTTCGTAATAGTCGCGTTTTGTCGTCGCTGCCATGCGTCTCTACTGCGCAGCGGGCGCCGCATCTCTGTCACGCGGCGCCCGCTATGATTTACCCTTGCGCTAGGTTTATCCTTGTGTAAACTCGCCGTCAATGACCTGATCGTCGCCGCCGGTCTGCTGGCTGGGTGGAGGCGTTTGCCCGCCCGGCTGCCCGCCCATGCCTGGCTCGCCGGTCTGTTCGTACATGGCCGCGCCGGCTTTTTGCATCACATCGCCCAATTCTTGCGTCTTGCGGCGCAACTCGTCGGTGGGGGCGCTGTTCAAGGCCTCTTTGAGCGCGCTAATCTTGCTTTCCACATCGGCCTTGAAACTGCTCAATTTGCCGGCCTGGTCATCGCGCAACAGCTTTTCGGCCTGGTAGATGAGCGTATCGGCCTGGTTGCGCGCCTCGATGCGCTCGCGCTGCTTGTGGTCTTCTTCGCGGAACTTGTCGGCCTCGCGCACCATTCGATCAATTTCAGAATCGTTCAGGCCCGATGAGGGTTGAATAGTGATATGCTGGCTGCGGCTGGTGGCTTTGTCTTGCGCGGTGACATTCAAAATGCCATTGGCGTCAATATCAAAGGTGACCTCGATTTGCGGAATGCCGCGCGGCGCGGGGGGAATGCCATCCAAGATAAACTTGCCCAGGCTCTTGTTGTCGGTGGCCATGGGGCGCTCGCCCTGCGTCACGTGAATCTCGACACTGGGTTGCATGTCGCTGGCGGTGGAAAACACTTGGCTCTTGCGGCATGGAATGGTGGTGTTGCGCTCGATGAGCGGTGTGGCTACCCCGCCCAGCGTTTCGATAGACAGCGTCAGCGGCGTGACATCGAGCAGCAGCACGTCCTTTACATCGCCGCGCAGCACGCCGGCCTGAATCGCCGCGCCCACGCCCACCACCTCGTCTGGGTTGACGCCACGGTGTGGGTCTTTGCCAAAGAACTTGCGAACGGCTTCTTGCACGGCGGGCATGCGCGTCATGCCGCCCACCAATACGATCTCGTCAATATCGGCCGGACTGAGCCGGGCGTCTTCCATGGCGCGCTTGCATGGCTCAATCGAGCGCTGAATCAAGTCGGCGGTGAGCTGTTCCAGCTTGGCGCGGGTCAGTGCGATCAGCAGGTGCTTGGGGCCGGTGGCGTCGGCGGTGATAAAGGGCAGGTTGATTTCGGTCTGCATCATGGTCGAAAGTTCAATCTTGGCTTTTTCGGCGGCTTCCTTCAGGCGCTGCAGGGCCTGGCGGTCAGAGCGCAGGTCAATGCCGCTTTCTTTTTTGAATTCATCGGCCACGTAATCTTGCACGCGCTGGTCAAAATCGTCGCCGCCCAAAAAAGTATCGCCGTTGGTTGACTTGACCTCGAACACGCCATCGCCTACATCGAGGATCGAAACATCAAAGGTGCCGCCGCCCAGGTCGTACACGGCGATGGTTTCATCTTTCTTCTTGTCCAATCCGTAGGCCAGCGAGCTGGCGGTTGGCTCGTTGATGATGCGCAGCACTTCTAGCCCGGCGATTTTGCCGGCGTCTTTGGTGGCCTGGCGCTGGCTGTCATTGAAATAAGCCGGCACAGTGATGACGGCCTGCGCCACCGGCTCGCCCAGGTAGGCTTCGGCGTCTTGCTTGATCTTTTGCAAGATCATTGCGCTGATTTCGGGCGGGCTGTATTCTTTGCCGCCCATCACTACCCGACAGTCGCCGTTGGGCGCTTCGACCACCTTGTAGGGCAGCCGCTGTGTGGCGCGCTGCACTTCGGGATCGCTGAATTTGCGGCCCATCAGGCGCTTGACGGAAAAAATAGTGTTTTCAGGGTTGACCACGGCTTGCCGCCGCGCTACCTGTCCCACAGTTCGTTCGCCGTTTTTTGGATTGACGGCCACCACCGATGGAAATAACCGCCCGCCTTCCGAAGAAGGAATGACCACGGGTTCGCCGCCTTCCATCACAGCGGCGACCGAAAACGTTGTGCCTAGATCAATGCCAATGATTTTGCCGGCCATAGAGAAAACTCCTAAATGAATCTAAAATTCTAAATTTAAAATTTAAAATTGTCTGGTTTGAATTTATGAGACTTGGTCTACTGGGCCACACGCACCAGAGACGGGCGAAGCACAGCTTGGCCCATTTTGTATCCTTTTTGCACCTCTGCAATGACGCTGCCCGATGGGTATTCTTGGGTTGCCTCGTGGGTGACGGCTTCGTGCTTTTCTGGGTCAAAGGGCTCACCTGCTTGGACCGGAATTGCCTGCACTCCGACCGAATCCAGGGCCACCTGGAATTTGCGGTAAATCATGAAAATGCCTTCAACCCAAGATTGCTTGCGTTCGTCTTCGGGTATGGCTGCCAGGGCGCGCTCGAAATCGTCGCCTACGGGTAACAGCTTGCGGACGAGTTCGGCGTTGGCGTACTGGCTTGCCTCGGCCCGCTCTTTTTCAAAACGCCGCCTGGCGTTGGACAGCTCGGCGCGCGCGCGCTGCCAGCCATCTAGATATTCCTGAGATTGCGTCCGAAGCTGCTCCAGCTCTTGCCATAGTGCGTCGCTTTCAGCCTCGGGCTCTGTTGCTGGTGGGGTTGGTTCTGCTTCGGCCTCCACAGCATTGACGGGTTCAACTTGTTCGTTGTGCTCAGTCACTTAGACCGCCTCCTCGCCGCTAGAATACATATCAGAGATGAGATTGCTCATCAGATCAGCCACATAACGCATCGTGCTCACCGTGCGCCCATAGGGCATGCGGGTAGGCCCAAGCACGCCCAACGCGCCTGTGGCATAATCGCTAACGCCATAGCGCGCCAACACCAGGCTGCAATCGCGCAGCTCGTTCCATCGCCCTTCTCCTCCAATGACCACCTGCACATTGCCCACTTCGGGTGAGAGGGTGGTGATTAGAATTTCTTCCAGAAAGCCGCGTTCTTCCAAAGCGCGCAAAACGGTTTCGGCCTCTTCGCGTTTGATGAATTCGGGTTGGCGCAGCACCTCAGCCAGGCCATCGTGGTAAACCTGGTTGGTCAGGCGCGTGCTGGCTTGCTTGAGCATGTCTACTACAATGCCCAAAATTTCAGCTTCGAATTTCGGCAGGCTGCTTTTGCGCGCCTCTAATCCTTCGATGGTCAAGTCGTGGCAAAGCGCATTCAGCCGGTTCGAGGCTTCGGTCAAGGTATCCTGGGTGAGTGATTCAGCCAGGGTGAGCATTTCTTGCTTGATGGCGCCATCTTGCAAGACTAGAATCAACAATACCAGCCTGCCTTGGGTTGAGATGAGTTGCAAATACTTGAGCCGAGCCAGTATAGCTTGAGGCGCTGTGACCAGCGCCGCGCTGCGCGAGGCGCGCACCAGCACGGCGGCGGCCAGGCGCATCCACTGTTCCATGTTGAGGCGTGATTGATGGAATTGGTGGGCGATCAAGCGGCGCTCGTCAATGGGCAGCTCGGTCTCGTCCATCAGATTTTCCACAAAGTAGCGATAGCCCAGATCGGTGGGGGTGCGCCCGGCTGAAGTGTGTGGGTGAGTGAGATAGCCCATCTCTTCAAGATCGGCCAACTCGTTGCGAATGGTGGCTGTGCTAACGCCCAGGTCATAACGCTCGGCAAGCGTCTTTGAGCCGACCGGAGAGGCGTTTGCCACATATTCTCGAACGATTAGTTTGAGTAATATTTGTTGTCGAGGCGTCAACTCGCCCATTAGCACCCCTGCTAGCGTATTAGCACTCTAATGCAGAGAGTGCTAAACTGGCACAAGCTATGATACCACGAAGCCAAGCCAGTGTCAAGGTCAATTTCATTGGGGAGGAGCCAGGTCCAAAAAGGGCAGGCTGGCTTTGATATCTGTCAAGTTGGGCATTTCCAGGCAAAAAATGGGAGGCTCGCTCAATGAGCGTAATTGGTACAAGATGCTGCGCATATCGAGCACACCGGTGCTGAGGGGCAGATGGACATCTCGCTGCCCATCGGTATTGTGCAGATGCACATAAACGAGCTGAGGTTTGAGCGCTTCGATCCAATCGCTCACGCCAAGCTTGGAATATACATAGGCATGGCCAATATCCAAACAAACTCGGACGAAAGGTGAAGCGGTCCCTTCGATGATGCGGTTGAGGATTGAAGGCTCGGGTTCCCACATATTTTCAATAACCAGCATCACTCCCAGTCGTCCGGCTTCTGCGGCCAAATCTTGCCAAAAGGCCGTCTGGCGTTCGAGCCAGGCAGGCAGGTAGCGGGGATCATCAATCTGCGGCAGGTAGTTTGCATGAAAATCCACCAGGTGGGCGCCTAGCTCGGCGGCGATTTGCAAGTTGGTGTAAAAGCGATCTCGCGCCAGGCTTGCCACGCGCCGGTCAGGGCTGCCTGGGAACAGATCTAAAAAAGCCCCATGCAGTGCCAGTTCGCCGCCAAAGCCCGACAGCGCTTTACGATAGCGCTGTATCTGGGTGCGCCAAGCGCCATCGAGCAGGTTAGGATCGTTGCCAAACTCTTGCAGTTCTAATCCCAAGCCGGCCGATTCAGCCAACGCCAATGCGCTGGGCAGATCGGTAAAGCGTTCACACGAAATCAAAACACGATCCATAAGGTATTATACTTTCCTGGCGGCAATAAGAGCACATTGTACACTTTTTTGGCGTAATTGCAAAGTGTTGCCAGTTTATCGGGTGTGTGGTATCATCACGCTGGTGAACGTTGGCCTAATCTTGTGGAGAATTTGGATGAGTCGCATTACATATACCGATGGCACCCCAGCACAAAAACGAAACAGTTTGCGCCGCACAATTGCCGAGATTCTGCGCCGCCTGGGGGCGAAATCGGCTCTGGATGCTGAAAGCAAAGACATGCTTGCTTTCATTACATTGGCGCTGCGGCAGATTGCAGAGGGGATTGACCAATCAGCCTCGGCCTGGGAAAAGCGTGATTATTACCTCAAGGCTGACCAGTTTCGCCGAGAGTGGGAATGGGTATCGCCTGCGTCAGATCGTTTGCTTGCCGCTTTGCGCGAGGAACGTTGGAATGATGTGCTGGTCGAATTGGCCCAACTGACGCCGCGCTTTGCAGATGTTCGGGTGTTGCAATTCACCAAACCGGCCTCTTTGTGGGCTGGTTGTTATGCCCAGCTGACCAAAACCGGCTCTTCTCGCCTCTAGCCTGGAGGCCAAGCGGCTGCCCCTGCGGTTAAAGGGTTTCAACGAGAACAATTCATGACGGCTACTCCTGCTCGTATCCTTGTGGTTGAAGATAGTCATACTGGCCAGGCCTCGCTGGCGTGTGCCCTGGAAGAGCATGGCTATATGATCGCCCTGGCCGAAAATGGCCGCCAGGCTTGGGCGATGCTTCAGGAGCAAGCGTTTGACCTGGTTTTGCTAGACATCCTCATGCCCCAAGTGAATGGCTACCAGGCGCTGGAATCTATGAAGAGCGACTCTACGCTGCGCAACATCCCAACCATTGTCGTTTCGGCTGCGGAAGACATGGATAGCATTGTGCACTGCATTGGCATGGGCGCGGAAGACTATTTGACCAGGCCGTTCGACTCGGTGTTGTTGAGCGCCAGGATTGGCGCTTGCCTGGAAAAGAAGCGCCTGCGAGACGCTGAACGGGCTTATCTCGAGCAGTTGGAACAGCGGAACTATGCGTTGTTCCAGCTCAGCCGCTTTGGGCAGCAATTGGCAGCGCTGCTCGATATGCAGCAGATTACGGAGCAATTGCCGCGCGCCATCGCGGAAATCGTTGGCGCGGAGGGGGCCTCGCTTTGGCTGTGGGATACCGAGCATGAAGGCAAGCTGATTTGTCGGGCGATGTTTCACCCTGGCTTGTCGCAACCTCTGCTGCTCAACCGGGCGCTACAGCCAGGCCAGGGCATTGCCGGCTGGGTGAGCCAGCACGACAAGAGTATTATGATTCCCCATGCTCCCAGTGATCCCCGTTTTTTTCCTGGCATTGACGAGCAAACCGGTTTCAAGACTGTTTCGGTGTTGGCCGCGCCCTTGCGGGCCCACTTTGCCGTCATTGGCGTTATGGAAGTGGTTAACAAGGTCGAGGGCGTTTTTGATTCCGACGACATGGCTCTGGTTGAAACGTTGGCGGTTTCGGCGGCTACTGCCATTGACAACGCAGTGCTGTTTGACGCCCGGCGTGAACTGGCCGACGAGCTCAAGGCGCGAAATGAAGAGTTGGATGCTTTTGCGCATACCGTGGCGCACGACCTCAAAGGCGCGCTGACAAATATCATTGGTTTTGCTTCGGTGGTCCGAGATAGCCACGACAAAATGTCTGATGAGCAGGTCCATAAATGCTTGCAGATGATTGTGCAAAGCGGGCAAAAAATGGCCAGCGTCGTAGACGAATTGATGTTGCTGGCCAGTGTGGGTCGGGCGAATGCGATGGGTATGGCCCCGCTGGATATGGCCGAGCTGGTGGGGCAAGTGCGAGACCGCTTGCTTTTCATGATCGAGGAATACCAGGCCGAGATTGTCTTGCCGTCAAGCTGGCCGGTGGCCCTGGGTTATGGGCCGTGGGTTGAAGAAGTGTGGGCCAATTATCTCAGCAACGCCATCAAGTACGGCGGCCAGCCGCCGCGAATCGAGCTGGGCGCAACCCCCCAGGCCGACGGCATGATACACTTTTGGGCGCGCGATAATGGCCAGGGCATTGGCTCTGAAGGGCAATTGCAGCTGTTTATGCCCTTTGAACGCCTGCACCGGGCCGGCTCTGGGGGACATGGGCTGGGGCTGTCAATTGCCCGGCGGATTGTGGAAAGATTGGGCGGGCGAGTTGACGTGGCAAGCCAGGTGGGGCAGGGCAGCACGTTTGGGTTTACGCTGCCGAGCCAAGAGCTGTCTCGGTCGGTCACAATCACCCAAAGTGATTGGCTAGGCTCTTGAATAGAGCCAACGTATCCCCATACGTTGGCGGACATCATCGGGTGTCTTTTCAATAATCTGGGGTGAGGGCAGGATAATCACATCTACCAAGCGGCAGACAGGTTGGCGGTTCAAGAGAGAGTAAGCGTTATTGCCCTGGCGCTCCAAAGACTGCGACGAAATAATGGCCTTCTGCCGCTGGCGCTACGCCCACACCCACTTCAAGATAGTAACCTGCCAGCAACATCCGCCGGCTTTTTTCTTGAGACGATGGCGAAAAAATCGGTTTGAGCATTGTTCGCGCCGCCGCCCAAGGAAGGATAGAATATTAGCTCGCTAAACCCACATTTTTCTAGCAAGAGCCGGTATTGCTCATCGGTGTAGGCCTGTGTGCTGGCTGCATGGCGTGTGACGTTTCCTGTTGCCCCGTCAATCACCAGGTATCGCTCGGTGGCGACCGCTTGTTGCGCATCCCAAAAGTTTTCCTTCAGGTAGATGTGCGGACGGTCGGAAAACAGGCCGCTATCGGCGGAATACCAGGAGGGTGACTGCATGCCTATGCGGCGCACTACCTCAAAGGTGTGTACTTCCAAAAGCAATTTGCCATCGGCGGTCAGGGACTGATAGGCTCGCCGCAAAATGGTTTCGGCCTCGGCTGGCCTGAAAACATTCAATTCTCCATAGATAGACATCGCCAGGCCATAGCCAGCGCCGTAATCGGCTGTGCGGAGGTCTTGGTGAATATAGGCACAGTGCAGTTGGCCGTCTTGAGCGCGTGAGCGGGCATAAGCGATTGACGACGGCGAAAAATCAATGCCTACACATTCGTGCCCCAGCTTGGCCAAGCGGTTGGAATACAGGCCCGGCCCGCAGCCCAGGTCTAGAATCCGCGTGGGCACGCCGCCCAACACTGTGTGATGAATCCAGCTTGTGTGTTTGTCAATGATTTCAAAACGGCGGCTGGCGGCATCGTGCTCTTGCGAGAGATGCTCTTGAAGCATGCGCTGGCTGAACCCCGGCTCATCCCAGGGGATTTTTTCGCCTTCGGCCCACGGCGCGGGCACGGCCTGGCGGCGGATCATATCCATCAGGTTCATGGCAATTCCTCTTGTCACAAATGCTTTTCATAGCGCCGGTACAATTCGCCGTCTTGCGTGAAATTCCTACAGTGTGCAAATCCGGCCCGCGCAAGCACGCCAATGGATTGGGCGTTTCGCTCCTTGACGCGAGCGCACAAAGACTGGTAGCCGGCCTGCCGGGCTATTTGACATAGCTCGATCACCGCATGGGTCATCACGCCGGGACATTCGGCGCTCAGCCAATAGCCGATCTCGGCGGCTTGAAGCTGGTTCGATTTAATATCGGCCGCGCCCACCACGCTGCCAGTGCGCTGCATGAGCAAAAAGACAAAATGGGTCTGTTCTTGCCAACCTTGTTTGGCCCAGGTGATAAACCCCTGCGCATCATTGAGCGTGTAGGCCGCCCCAGCTAGTCTTTTGGCAAACAACATATCGTACACACGCGGCTGGTTGCATATAGCGACGATTTGCTCCAGTTGTTGGTTGCCGATATCGGCGTCTCTGACTGCAACCAGGTCAACCAGTTGGCCTGTGAGAAAATTGCTAACTGGTCTAGCCAGCGGTTGCGGAAATAGCGGCCCCATAATGTTCTGGTTAGTTATGCAATGTGCAAAACGCTCTTGATAGTTTTGCCTTCTACTTGCTCAATCCGCCGCCAACTGCTGTTGTCATTCAACGTAATCCAGCGTCGCTCTTCTGTTCTGTAGAACCAGTCTTTATCTTGCTGATAATAGATTTGAACGCTGTCAGATTCCCAGATGTTTAGAATCTCGTTGCTGTGCGCGTGGATTTCGTCGAAATCGGTGGTGGCGCGTTGGCCCATCTCGCTATAGCGCTCATTCAGCTCCAATAGCAGGGTATTAACCTGGGGGGGCATGTAGGCCACACTCAGCCCAATGCGACGCGCTTCTTCAAAGAGAATGGGATAGTTGTGAGAGGGATATTTGGAATTGAGTGTGCTGGCAATCTGTTCTGCGGTTGCCTCGTCTTCAATATGGTAGGCCAGCAGCTCTTTGCACAGCATGATTGAGAGAGACTCGGCCCGGTCTACCGCTCCGATCACGAGCGGGTGGACGTGTTGAAACAGAGCTTTGTACGGGTTTTCTTTTGCATCAGAGGGTTCATCGCTCCACAGCCGCATGACGCGGGTGAGTTCATCTAAACTCACGCTAACCCGTTCGTTGTCTCGGTCAACCGGCGAGAGCGCGTGCACCAGCGAGGTGTCTACCGCCGTCAGATAAGCCATAGGCCCCATCATGATCTCGTTGGCGCCCAAGACGACCATGGTGGCGGCCGAGGCGCATTCCAACGGCACCAGGGCCACCAGGCGATTGCTGTATTGGCGGGCCAAATTCACCAGGCGCAGCGCGGCCTGGCCGTTTCCCCCGCCCGATTTAACAAACAGATATAGCGTGTCTTGTTTGCCCAGCTTTTCCAATAGCTCGTAAAGCGCCACCACATCGTTGTGGCAAACCGAACCCATTGGGTTATTCCAATATGAAACAAGGGTCCCGCCCAGCAGCGAGTTCAATTCGGCCAGGATGGCCTGGGTTTTATTGAACAAAATAGGAGGCTGCTTGATTTTAGGCGGTTTGGGTTGCTTTTCTTCTTGGTCCATTGTTGCTCCTTTATGATCCTTTATGATTCGATATTTCGCACAACTATCAAGCCGACGTGTAACTGCTCAGCCTTACACAGAGTTACGCAGAGAACGCACAGAGAAACACAGAGAAGAAAAGGGAAAAACTCTGTGTAGCTCTGTTTTTCCTCTGTGAACCTCTGTGACCTGAGTAGTTGCGCCGACGTTATATTTAACCACAAAAACACCAAGACACAAGGGCCAAATCAAGAGTCAAGCGGCTCGCCAACTTCTTTGACTGTGATGCCCAGCAAGCCGGCTACCTGGAGAGCCTGGGCCGAATCTATGACAGCGCCTTCCAATTCCCTGGCGCCCACTTGCGCGCCGTTGATGATGCTACCACGCAGGTCCGCGCCGTTCAGTTTTGCGCCACGCAGATCGGCCTCGGTTAGGTCGCATTGGCTAAACACGATACCGGCCAGATTGGCGCCTTCAAACGAGGCGCGGCGCAAGTTGCATTGGTCGAAACGTGCCATGCGAAAGGTGGCCGATGCAAACACGGCTTCTTCAGCGTTGCACTCTTGGATGAGCACATCCTCTAGCTGTGCTTGGGGCAGTTTGACCCACAAGAGCCGGCAGCCCAGCAGCTCGACGCGGCGCAGATGGGCTTGTTCCCAATCTGCCGCCGACAAATCGCAAATCTCGAACCGGGCATCAATAATGCGCAGTTTAACCAGTTGCGTTTGGTTCAGGGCGGCGCGCTTGAAATGTACCTGCTCGAACAAGACATCGCTGGCGCGCTGGTTGGCCAGGGCGCTGCCCGTTGCGACAAGTTCGGCATATTCTGCGTGATCTTGCAGCCCCTCGATTGTTCCCAGGCGTAGATGCTTGGGCAGTCTAGGTGGGCGGGGCTGCTTTGTGCCAGATGTTTTCATAGGGTTAGGACTTGAAACCCGGTTGCCAGAAAACGAGCAAGCTGCGGGGCTATGTCAAGATGCTTGAGCAGGCGCTCGCGTTAAAAGTTGTTGCAAGCGCCTTATTTTGCCCCGGATGGTTAGTTGTTCAAAGGGCTTCATTGTATGGGGGGCGTTAACTCTTTCCAAGCGATGTCGGGCCGTTGGAGTCGCCCCGCCTGGATAATTTTATCCACTTGCTGGCGGCGCTCAAAATAGGCCACCAGTTCTCTGGCTTTGGCTGCCTGGCCTTCACCCCGCAATTCGTCATAATCAATGCCTAGATCAAAGCACAGGGTCCGAAACTCTTCCTCGTCAAATCGCTCGGCCAGTATCAGCCGCAACTGGGTCAATTGGGGCCGGTCAACCGGCAATTCTGGCGCTGGAGCGGCTGGTTTTTCCAGCGCCGGGGCAATGGGCGCAGTTTGCGCAGAGGCGGCGCTTTTCGGCGTGGTTTTTGTTAATAGGGCTATGGTTGGCACACTGATCAACCCGATTAACAACAATGCCAATTCAACGACGCCGAGAGATGTTTGGGCCTGGGTAGAGAGCGCAGAGCGAGCGACCAAGCGAACCACAGCAAGTGGCAATGGCGCAGCCAAAAGAATCCCAGCCAGCCGCGCTGGTCGCCCTTCCAATTGCAGGTTGTTGGGCAGCTTGAGCTTGCCTGTGATAAGCAGGTAGAGACCGCCAAGAAAAACAAAGAGTTCAAAAATCATCAGCGGGCAAGCGAGCATTTTCTTCTCCTTCTTCCACAGAGTGGGGCCGGCAATTTTCCGTGTTGTCTTGGTCAGAGAGTGTCAAAGAGTGAAGCTTGTACTTTTCCATTGAACCAGTAATGGCGCTGCGGGTCGTAATGCCAACCCAGGTTTTCTATTATCCCGCTGAACTCGTCTTTGGTGATGGTAAGAGAACCGATTGAACCATTGTTCCAGGCGTCAATAATGACGCGATTGAACAAATACTCTCCATACACAGTATTGGAATTCAAGCCTGACAGAATTTTGTGGATCGTCTTGGCCAGGTCGAATCCATTCCTTTTTTCATAACGCCGCTTGGCGCCGGTTTTGTGAAAAGTCAAAATCATCTCCCCGGCCAGCACCGATTCTTTGTTCTTCTTTTTGCGCATTGACCAAATTGGATCGCCAACTTGGGCGACTGCCGCCTCGAGTTCCGCCCCCGATTCTGCCGCCGCCGAGAGGATGGCTTCAAAATACGTAACATTCCAATGCTGAAAAACGACCGAAAGCCACCTCTCGTTCTTCAACATTCGGACGCAGGCGTGCATACTCTGCCGAAGGCGTTCTATGTATTCTTCCTCGGTGTGGCGCAGCTCGCCGCCAACAATGATTTCTTTTTGCTTAATCTCTTGGCTTGGCGCTAGGCCGAGCCAGTTGTTCCATAGCACGGAGAGATCAATATACGATATGTGCCCACCGTATGGGGGATCAGTGAAAATATAATCAACTTGGCCGTCTAGTTGCTCACCGAGGGCCTGGATGTCTTGATTTCTGGCCTCGAATGAACCGTACCACCCACCGGTTGCGTTTTTGAGTTCAATAGCCTGGTCAATTTCTTGTTTGGCGGCAATTACGTTGCGCGCTCTCTCTTCAAAAGTGGGCCATGCGGGCAACTCGACGGGTTCTTTGGCAATCTTGTAGCGGTAAATGCTGAATATGCTGCTTCCTCCCCTTGACGCCGCTCGCCCTTTCGCTGACAAGAATGTTCTGTTCAACTTGGCAAGCGTGGCCGACCAGGCCAGCAACATTCCGTTTTTGCTGGGCTTGTCTGGAATTTCATCAATCTTGACTTTGAGCAACGCGAGCGAGGCTAACTGTTGCGGTGTAAATAGATCGAGATAAAATTCTACATCCGAACTTGACGGAAGGCGCGCATTGTCTGGCAGGGGCAAAGATTCTAGTATTTGCTCAAGGCGAGAGGTATCGCTCTGCTGTATCTCGGTAAGCCGTGGTTGACAAGCGGCTTTTAATCGCTCTAGAGCTTGCTTGTAAGAACTGGCGTTGCCTTCCGAGAGGCCCGCTATACCTTGAGCAATGAAATTGGCAAGAGGGTTGATGTCGTTGTGGATAGCTGTTCTATTCTCAAGAAATGCTTCGATTGCAGTAACGCCAGAGCCTCCAAACGGGTCTACTATACAATCCCGCTCTCTGGAGAACCGCAAGACATACTCGCGGATGACGTTAAAAGGACGGCGGGTGAAATAGGGATGGACACCGTAATGCCGCTTGGCTTGTTGTCTCTGAGCAGCGATGGGCTGATCAATCGGTTGAATGGTGGAGTAATAGTTCATAAAACGAGGTGGCGCACATGCTCACAAAGAGCCTCTAGCTCAATGACATCAATGTGTTTTGGCATGACCTCATGGTCATGAAAGGCGCAAAGGACCAGGTCGCGCGACAACTCTTCTTTGCCATATTTCTTTTGCTGATGGAACGGCCCCTTTTTTGCGCAAATACACCTTGACGGATTCGGGCAGATCGTGAAAGTAATATTGAGGGCCGCCTGTGGCGCGACTCTCTCGTTTGGTTTGTTGCAAGTGCATGGGTTCCTCCTGAACAGGTTCAGCTTGTTTCCCTTACCATCTTTTTCCACAGCAGCGCGCGCGCAACCAGAAGGGCGATTGCCAGCACGGCAGCGATGAGGTAGGCCACAGGCGCGCCCAAGGCGCGGCTGGCCAAATAAAAAGCCAGCGCCAACACGGCCGTAGCCAGCGCAATCCAAACCGGGCTGAAATATTGCCCGCGCCGGTAGCCCGCCACCATCTCTACCACCACGCCTGGCCGGCCCCCGGCTGCTTCTAGCGCCTTGGTCTCGAACACGCGCGGCTTGGCAATGCTGTCATAATCGAGCAGCGACCACAATATCGCCCGGATGGCGTCGTCGGGCAGCGGCTCTAGCTGAACGCGGTCAAAACGGTCTAGCACGGCCCCCAGCTTGTCCAGCGACTCGGCGCGAGCGGCAGCCACCACGGTTGTGACGCGCATCAGTTGCTGCAAGGCGGCAATGCCGGCCAGGGTAATGGTATCCAGGTTGTCAATCATCAGCACATAGTTGTGGCCCCGCAGCGAGTCGCCCACCAGCGTGGTCAGCCGTTCGGGCTGCTGGCGGCTCAGTTCTTGCTCCATCGTCTTGATATCGCGCTGGCTGCGCACGCCAATGAGCTGGCGGCGTTGATAGAGGATGAGCGCAATCTGTTGCAGCGCCGTTTCCACAGGCTCAAAGCTGTCTACATAGAGGCCCGCGCCAGAGGCCACCAGGTGGTCGCGCGTGTAATGGATGAGGTGCGATTTGCCAATGCCCGGCGCGCCGACGATGAGGACGTGGCGCTGCTGCTCTAACCCCCGGCTGATGGCGGCAATTTCTTGCTTGCGAACCTGAAGATGATTGGCCTGCCCGGCCTGCTCTTGTTGCGGGTCTAGGCTAGAGATGGTTAGTTGGACCTCTCTGGTCAGCGAGATGGCGGGCGCTTCAACCGATACCAATTGAACTACGCTCCCATCGCGCGCCCCGGCCTCGGTAAAAGAGTGCTGCGTGTCTACCACCCGATCCATCACGAGTTGCCAGTTTCCCGATCCAGCCAGGTTCAACTGCTCCAGGATGAGCGGCAGCAGTTCTTTGATGGGAACATCTTTGGAAATTTCCAGGTCGCCCAGCACCTGGTCGTTGATGTCTCTAAAGCGCAAGCGGATAATTGACATAATGTTCTCCGTATGACGAGCCTAGCCTCTGAGCAGGGCAGCGATTTCAGCCGCGACGCCGCTATCGTCCGCATAGCGCGCCTGGCCAACGGCTTCAATCGGCCCGGTGGGCGAGCTGCGAATGGTGAATGACCCCGGCATGATGGCGGAAGATAGGTTGATCACCACGTTGGCGTTAAAGGTGGCTTCACGCTGGCCGGCCTGTTCTTCGGTGTAATGGGTGGTCAAGATGAGCACGTCGGCCAACAGGCTGGGCTGCTCGGCAATGAGCAAGAGGGTCTGGGCGATTTGGGCCCCGAACTTTGGGTCGCGAATGGCGTGGCGGACATCGTCTATCACCAGCAGCACGCGTGGAACGCCAGGGCCGGCTGCGCGTGTGTTGCTTGCCAGCAATCGCTGGTATCGAGCGGGCATTTCGCGCGCAATGGCATCGAGCGCCATGATCCACTTGTCCAGGTTGTTTGCGTCATAGTAGGTGACATTGGGCATTTGGGCATAGGCGGCCAAAGTGTTGGCCTTGCCATCCAACAAAATGCGGATGGAAAAATTGGGGTCGCGCAGGGCGCGCCGCAGCAGGCTGTGCAAGACGGTGGTTTTGCCCGACCGGGGCGGCCCGTTGATGACAATGCGCGCGCCTTGGGCCGCAAAGAGCGCCGGCAGTTTGGAAACCGCCTCGGCGGTGGGGCTGGCAACGGCTGTTGGAGCGATGATTCCCGCCTCGGCGTCAAATTCATTTTGCCGGGCCGGGGCGCTCGTGGCGTTTCTGTGGCCGAACGCTTCTTTCAGGCGCGGCCCTCCCAGCGTAATTACGGTTGCCAATCCCCAGGCGACAAAGATGGTGAGCCACAAGGGCGGCTTGGTCCACAAGCCGGCCAGCATCCCCGGCGATGGAGTGGGGGTGGGAGTGGGAGTGAAGGTGGGAGCTGTGGTAGGTGTGCCGGTTGGCGCGCGTGTAGGGGTGGGCGGCGGCAGGGTGGCGGTATGGGTGGGGGTTGGGCTGGGAGAAGCCGTGATGGTGGCGGTCGCTGTGGCGGTCCGCGGCCTGACGACCCTGGTGGTTGGGGTAGGAGTAGGTGGCGCTGTGGTGGGCAGTTGTGGGGGCGGCTCGTTGGGCGGTGGCGGGGGTGGTTCTTCGGGTGGTGGAGGTGGCGGCGGGACGGTTGGCTTTTGGTTGGGGGGAGAGCAGATAGTAGGAAGCAGAAAAGAAAGTGTGGGCTTAGCCTGAGACAAAGGGACAAGGTGATGCGCTTGCTTTGCAAGCGTCGGTGACAAGGTGATGGTGCCTTGCGCATGAGATGGTATGTTTTTTGTTGCGCCGGCGGCCAACGGCAATACAAAGGCAATCGCTGTAATCAGTAAAGAAATGAGCAACAAGCGTTTCATTGTTCTGTTTGAACTCTTACTGTGTAACCCGTTTGTGCGCCGTATACCCGCCAATCGTGAGACTCGACACGGATGTGATAGACGCCATTGGCGGGAGCGGTCCATTCGATGAGGCTGGCGACGTTGGTGGGCCAGCTAATGTCGTCATGGGATATTATCAACTCGCCGCAATCCACTTTGTAGAGAAATAGGACAGTGTCAGCCTGCGGTTCTAGATTGCCGGTTTCGATGCGGTAGGTGGTTCCACCCACTGCGGTAAATTGATACCAGTCTTTATCGAGCTCACGGTCAAAGTTGTCGTGGTAAAGTGTCCCTACTGTGATCAAGTAGCCGGGGCAGGTCTCGGGCGCGTCGTCTATTTCAACGAGAGGGGGATAGTTGCGTATAACCAAAGGCAAAAAGATTGTGCTGGGGCTGGCAGGAGGGGGCGCGCCGCACCAAAAGCCAGAGCACAGGCCATAGTCTGTATTGCTTACCCGGCCGGCTACCGGCTGGCCCAGCGAGCCACTCAGGGTGCCGTTGCCTGCGTATGTTTCGCCGGCAGCGCCGCCGCTAGAGAGGAGGAACATTGTGGGTCTTGCCCCGTTGGCGGCCAGGACGCGAGCCGCCAGGGCGATCACGAGCAACAGGGCGACTAGCCCAAACAGTATTAGGGGAGTTTTACTTTTCATTGGGTCTGCTCCTATTTTGTTTATGATGGCAGGTAATTGCCCGGCATTTTGTCAGTCATTGGGACTTTTAAAAGTATACTTGCTTCCACCTACAAGTCAAGGTTGAATGAATATTGCTCAGCCTATCCTCCCGCAGGTTACAGATTTGGCTGTATAGGCGGGTTGGCAATCCTGGCCAAGTTGCGCTTGCTCGTCCAAGAGCGTTCAAACCTGCGGGAGGGTGAGTCACAAATTTGACAGTTGGCCGTATCTGGCTAGAATGGAACCACATTCTCATCTATCCTCCCGCAGGTTCCCAAACTTGTGGGAGGGTGACAAACCTAATCAAACCTAATCAGGAGGTGAACTTTGTCTGGAGCATTTCAACTGGGCCGCGCCGAAAGTTTTGTGCCGCCGCGCAAGCAGGTTGTTTCGACCGATCAGGCCCCCAAGGCCATCGGGCCGTATTCGCAGGCCATCAAAATCGGCGACTATGTGTTTACCGCCGGGCAAATTGCGCTCAATCCGGCCGGGCAACTGGTAGAGGGTGATATTGCGGCGCAAACTCGCCAGGTGCTCACTAACCTGAGGGCCGTGCTAGAGGCGGCGGGCGCGTCGCTGGGCACGGTGGTCAAGACCACGGTCTTTTTAGCCAACATGGCCGATTTCCAGGCCATGAATGCCGTCTATGCCGAATTCTTTCCGCCCGACCAGCAGCCGCCCGCGCGCTCGACGGTGCAGGTGGCGGGCTTGCCCCGAAATGGCTTGGTTGAGATAGAGGCCGTGGCGTCTCTTGAGTAAGAGACTATCCTAAAATTCGTCATTTTATTGACGTTCGTGTAGCTAGAGGATCGCTCTGATCAAGAAGCATCTATAAAATTTCCCCCAAGCGTTCCCTTACATGCCCGAAGGGCAGTAGGACGGCTTCCAAGGCGGGCCTTGTTGCGCTGGCCGCCATTTTTTGTTTTGGCGGCAATTGTGGTAACATTAACTTTCGGAGACCTGCTATGGTTTTCCTGAAAAAAAGGACTTTTTAACCACAAAGGACACTAAAATCCAAGCGAGGCTTGACATGGTTTATAAAAAGTAACTACTCAGCCGGCACCCTTCGACCTGTCTGCCGACAGAGCAGGCTACGCGCCGCGCAGCCTGAGCGGAGCGCAGCAAAGTCGAAGGGGCGCGCTGCTCCGCTCAGGCTGCTGAGTAGTTACTATAAAAAAACCTTAGCGGTAGGCGTTTTGTCAAACCGCACCTTAAAATCCTTTGTGTGCCTGGTGTCCTTTGTGGTTTTTTGGTGGAGATCAGCTATGCAATGCGCCCAATGCGGCCTCAACTGGCCCAACGATTACAAGCTATGTCCCCATTGTGGGCTGGCGCTTGTGCCGGCCGCTCGCCAGGGCAAGGGAGTGGCGATTGACCACTCGGAAGTCACCGTTCAGGGGGATATGGCTGGCGGCGATCAGATCAGCGCGCAGGGCGATGTGGTGAGCGGCAATAAAACCACCGCAGGCGGCGACATTGTTGGCCGTGACAAAATTGGCGCAATAACAGGCAATGGCAACCTTGTTGTTACCGGCGACCTCGCTATTGTTCAGGGCGCATTGCCCGATTGGCCATTGGATGTGCCGCAAAGCGAATACGACCTGCAGGCCGTGCGCGAATTGCTGGCCGCTGCATTCAGTGACCAAGATATCCTAACTTTGGCCTTTGATCGTTTCCGACCTGTGTATGAGGACCTGAGCGGCGGAATGAGCAAAGGCGAGAAAATTCGCCGCCTGGTAGATTGGTGTGTGCACAAGCAACAGCTTGGGGTGTTGCTGAGCGAGATCAGCCAGCGCAATCCGGCCCAATATGCCAAATATGCCCCGAGGCTCAAGCCCCAACCTTGAAGCGGTTTTGTCAACCAGGATCTAGAGGAGAATACTCGTGAAAGCGTTAAGACCTAATGTGGCGATTGCAATTGACGGCGGCGGGCTGCGCGGTGTGATGGTGGCCCGTGCGCTGACTATTTTTGAACAAGAGCTGGGCAAAAAGTGCGGCGACATTGCCCGCCTGGCTGCCGGCACCTCGACCGGCAGCATCATCTCGGCCGGTATTGGCGTTGGCATGAGCGCCGCCGAGATTCACAAACTGTATTGCGACCTGGCATCTGTCATCTTTCGCAAATCGTGGCGCTCGGTGTTGTGGCCCATTGCCACCTACCGCTATGCCAATGACGCGCTTATCAAGACGCTCAAAACATACCTGGGCGAAATTAAAATGTCTGATTTCTGGAAGCCCGATCGCCAGATGGATGTGGTCATCACTGCCCGCGATCTGGTGCAGGGCAGGACGCTGTTTGTCAAGCCGTGGAAAAATGCTTACAAAGACTGGCCCGTGTGGCGGGCTGTGGTGGCCAGTTGCACCGTGCCAACTTATTTTCCGGTGGTCGAGGGCTGTTTTGTGGATGGGGGAGCGGGGTCTTATTCCAACCCGTGTTACGTGGCGGCCTATGAAGCCGTCAAGTGCTTGAAATGGAAACCTGAAGAGACAACCCTCATCAGCCTGGGCACTGGCCGCGTGGTTCCTAACATCAAGCCCTACCAGGCCAATCGCTTTTTGCCGCTGGGGTGGCTGACGCCGTTAATTGATACCTTTCTAGCAGATTCTAACCAGCAGCAAGTGCGCGTGGTGCAGGAATTCTTTCCCGGCCTGGACTTTCGTCGCTTTCAGATTGATATTCCCGATATCCCCATTGACGAGCCCAAGTATATCCAGGCGCTCACAGAACTGGGCAATGCGCTGGGGCAAAAAATCGTCGAGGATGAGTCTGAGGTCTTGCCGCCGGCCGCCAAGGCAGAAGATTATCAGTAGAGCGCCGCTCAGGCGACCCAATCCCTAAATCGCTCTAAAATGGTTTCTTCTTTATAGTCTCTAAACTCGCCCGCGTCAAAAAATACGCCGTGGCAAACGGGGCAGCTTTCGTACCACAGGTGGGCCTGCTTCACGTCTGCCAGGCGTGTCATCTGCGTTTGGCACTTGGGGCAGTTGATGGCTTGGGCGGTGTTAGGCTGACTGCCGGCTTGTGCATTGCCAATGTTGCCAACGTCTATTGTCTCTGATCCACGCAACTCTTTGAGCTGCTTGTGTTCTAACAAGTCAAACCAAAGCCCCTGGCAGTTTGTGCACCGATCCACCTCAATGGATTGGTAGCTCACCTTTTCCATTGCCGAATTGCATTTAGGACAGTTCATCTTTGCCTCCAGTGAATCTGAATTTCAAGTCGTCTGTCGCGCGCTTGCCGGTGGGGCGCCTCCTGCGACCGGCGGAAACACATCCAAGACATCCTTTTCTTGCAAAACAGTCTCTAGCCGGTCGGGCAGGTATTTGAACTCGCGCCCATTGACAAACACGTGCACGTAATCAAAGAGTTGCCCCTCGCAGCTCCACATTTCTGGTTTCAATGCAGGGAACCGTTCCGTCAACCGCAACAGCACACTGCGCACCGTATCGCCCGGCTCCAGCCCGATCTCTACCGCTTTGCCGCCGACGATGCGCCGCAGCGTGGCATAAAATTTGGCCCTCATTAACCGCTCCCTATGGCCTTATTTTACCACGCAAGGATTTAACCACAACCCCCGCCTGAAGCAGGGGCAGGTGGCGCGAGGGGCACTGGGGAAAATTACTTGCCGTTCATTTGCGCACTCGCCAGGTTTGGAGTAAGATTAGCTTTGGAGAGAGGCACATGACGCTTGACGAGGGACAGGAAACATCCTTATTTCGGTGGGATGTATTGAATCGGGCGCAGCAGGTTTCGTTGGGCCTGATGATTGCATCGGGTGTGTTGATTGTCGTGTTGCTGGTTTATGTTGTCGCCTTCTCGCCCGGCTCCGCGGCGCCCGGCGCGCCACACCCGCTGGTGTCGCTTGCTTCACAGCTTGGCATAACGCGCCCCACGCCTACACCGCTGCCTTCACCCACGCCCACCCTCACCCCGCTGCGCATTGGCATCGTGGCCGGGCACCAGGGCAATGATTCCGGCGCGGTGTGCAGCGATGGGTTGACCGAGGCCGAGGTTAACCTGGATATTGCCGAGCGGGTGGCGCAAAGCTTGCGCGCCAAGGGCTATGTGGTTGATGTGCTGCAAGAATTTGATCCTCGCCTGAACAACTATCGAGCTTTGGCGTTGGTCTCAATCCATGCCGATTCGTGCGAATACATTAACGATATTGCCACCGGTTTCAAGGTTGCGCGCGTGCTGGATAGCACGGTGCCAGAGGCAGAGGATCGGCTGGTGGCTTGCCTGGCTCAAAATTACGCCGCCCGCACTGGCATGCGTTTTCATGCCGATAGCATCACGCCTGATATGACGTCTTATCATGGATTTTATGAAATCGCTCCAGATACCCCGGCCGCGATCATTGAGGTAGGCTTTCTTTACCTTGACCGGCCGTTATTGACCGAGCGGCCCGACCTGGCGGCCCAGGGCATTGTAGATGGAATTACGTGCTTTCTCATCAGCTCACCCTGAAAAAGGCCAAGCAGGAGGTTTCTTTTGTCTCAAAACTTGCTCAAAAATTCCAGCTTTGAGGCGGGCACGCATCACCAGACATTTGCCAAAGTCATTGTGCCAGATGATTGGCTTGCTTTTTGGCATGATGGGGCCGCCTCTCATGATCCCAACAACGAGGTGGGCTATTGCCGCCCGGAAATGAAAGTGATTCCAGATGTTCTCCCCTTCAAGGGGCCGAATCGCGTCCATTCGGATAGTGAAGAGCCGACGGCCCAAAAAGCGCTCATGTATTTTGCCTTTGGCAAGATCATGGATGCCGGCATATATCAACAAGTGGCGGTCCAGCCTGGCGCGCGGCTTTGCGCTACTGCCTGGGCTGAGGGGTGGAGCAATGATGGTTTCAACCCCAAGAATGCCCACAAAGACAATCCACGCTGGAGTGAGGGTGCGCAAGTTGGCCTGAGTGCGTTTTATGCCGAGGAGGGGGCTGTCACCGACGATGCCGCTCGCAATTTGCGCTTTCGGGTTGGCATTGATCCGACCGGTGGCGCCGATGCCTGGGCTGCCGCGGTGGTTTGGGGCAAGGCAGCGCACATTTATAATGCCTATGCCCAGGCGCCTGCTGTTGAAACAGTGGCCCAAGCCGCTACGGTGACGGTTTTCTTGCGCTGCGATGCGCTGTGGCCCTATATGCGCAACGATGCCTACTGGGATGATGCCGAGTTGGTCGTGGTGACCGAGCCGCCCACCCAATTATCTTTAAATGCCGCGCCAGTGTTGGGCACGGCCCGCGTTGGTTCAGCGGTGATGGTGGCGGCCGGCAGTGAAGCGCCTCTATCTGAGGTCAAGCTCCAGGTTGCCGGGACTGCCTCTGCCCCCCTATTATTTGACGTGAGTGAGAGCGTAGGTGGTGCGCGTTCGACATGGCGATGGATTTTGGTGCCTGATAAGGCCGGCGCATACACGCTTACATTTTCGGCGGCTGGATCGCCTTTGGTCACTAAGCTCCAGGTTTCACCTTAGAATTACACGCAATTTGAAAGATGAAAGGAACAAGCTGTGCCGAGTAAATTGGGACCTCATGTTTTGCGGATGAACGATCAGACTGACGCATGCTTTCAGGCTGGCCCAACGCTAACCAAGTTTGCCGGTGAATGGGGCGCGTCCGCGGCCGTGCCACAGGGCAAGGGCATCATTGGGCGCAGGGTGGTTGACCAAGATGCCCAAAGCCAGCGCATGGCCGGCAGAACGCCCGCCGAGGCAGCCTACGAGTTTGTGCACACGTGGGGGCAGTTGGCGCATTATGGTTATAATCCTGCCATTGGGTACTGGGAAGGACACAATGAGCCGGTGTGGCATGACGAGGCTGGCATGGCGTGGTATGCCGAGACGGAAATTGAACGGATGAAATTGACGGAGGCGGAGGGCTTTAAATGCGTCGTTGGCAATTTTGCCACCGGCACTCCCCCGCTCAATCTCTGGACGGCTTTTTTGCCAGCTTGCCAATACGCCCGCGATCACGGCCATGTGCTTGGCGTGCACGAATACAGCGTGCCGTTTATGTGGTGGATGACGGGCAAATACCAGATGGATCGGAGTGAGGATCGTCAAACCTCTGATGGCCGCTTGGCTGGCGATACCACTTTGCGCTACCGGCAGGTCTATGACCAATATTTGATCCCGGCCGGTCTGGGAGATTTGTCGTTGGTCATTACCGAAAGCGGCATTGATCCGATGGCGACCGGGCCAAAATACCCGGCCGGATGGCCCGCCGATACTTTTAGACATCTGGGCGATTGGTGGAACCAAAGGCCCAGTGTGTGGGGCTATCCACTGCCCTATGATTTTATTCCCGTTGGCGGCTGGCATTTTCGTGACAGAGACCGCTTTTACTTTGAGCAGCTCTGGTGGTATGACCAGCACCTGCGCCAGGACAACTATGTTATTGGGGCAACGATTTTTACCTACGGCAGCTTTGGCAATTCGCCCTGGCGCCATTTTGATGTCACCGGCACCAAAGTGGCCGATTATGTGACAAACTATATCAAGACCGACAGCACTATTATGAACCCATCCTAAAACCAATACCTTTCGAACAAGAGGCAGGCAAGCCTGCCCATGCGCCAGCGCCGTTATGTGAAAGATATTGGTGTGACCAAATCCAGTTGACTGGATTTGTCGCCCTTCTCTACTGTCATTGCAAGACGCGTTCGCTTCGCTCGCAATGACAGACTTGGTGCCTCAATCAGTTTTGGTCACACCCACAAGATATTGGTTCTAAAGCTGGCTTTTGTGTTGGAAAAGAGGATTTTAGGACAGGCAGTGTGTAAAAGGAATTTGGGGACCAAGATCACTATGGTCAAGCGGATTGTGTTGTATTGTCGTGACTCGTATTGCCCCGACCAGGCCCGGGCCAAACGGCTGTTGGCCGGGTGGGGGATGCTATATGAAGAAGTCAATATCTCGCGCGACCGCCAGGCGGCTGAGCGGGTGCAGGAATGGAACAAGCACCTGGGTGTGCCAACGGTGGTCATTGCCGAAGAGGGCAGCGTAGAGCCTATCACGCCGCCCACCTTGCTGCTGCCGGGCCAGCGCACCCG
Organism: Thermoflexales bacterium; assembly: GCA_041740315.1. Taxonomy (GTDB): domain Bacteria; phylum Chloroflexota; class Anaerolineae; order Fen-1058; family Fen-1058; genus JBGSMF01. Next base: position 9,697 of record JBGSMF010000319.1, on the reverse strand, counting down.
CGATTTGAACCGCGGCTCTATCATTTGCGAGCCAAGTGAGGCCGGTTTGCGCACATTCTTGCAGCAGCATGGGCTGCTGCCTCAATTGTAAAATTGTTCGGCAGTGTGCTCATTGTGTGGTACAATAACGCCCTCGTTAGGATACCAAGAGCCTATCCGAAAACCTCCAGAAAGTCCTTGTTTTTCAAGGCGAGAAGCAGGGTTTTTGGATAGGCCCTAATTCAAACAAGAAGGAGTGAAAAAAAAGGTATATGTTTGCGAAACGAGTGTTAATAATTATGCTCGGCTTGTCGGTGCTGCTGACGGCATGTGGGGGAGGTCAGACAGCCAGCCCAACGACAACGCCAGCGCCCAACACCCCCACTGCATCAGTGCCCAACACCCCCGCTGCATCGGCGCCGGTTGTGGCGCAGACTGTGGACATTAGCCAGCCGTCAGAATTCAAGCTTGACCCGGCCGTGGCCTGCCAGCCTTATTCGGGTGTGCCCGAAGCGGTGCCGGGACTTTCGCCCGTGACGCCTGACGATTGGGTAAAGGGGAATGCCAGCGCCACGGTGGTGTTGATGGAATATGGCGATTATCAGTGACCGGGCTGCGCAGGGATAGACCCCCTGGTAGCGGACCTGGTAGGTTCGCACAAAGATGATCTAAAGCTAGTCTATCGGCATTTCCCGCTTTCTTTCCACGATAAGGCGCAAGTTACGGCCGAGGCCGCCGAGGCCGCCGGGGCGCAAGGCAAATTCTGGGAGATGCATACATTGATCTATAGCAAGCAAGGCGAGTGGTCTCCCACTTCGGTGACAGTTGCCGATATGCCACGGGTGCTGGAGGGCTATGCCAAGCAGATTGGCCTGGATACGGCCCGGTTTTCCAAGGAACTGGCCGAGGGCACATATCGCCAAAAGGTGCAAGACGCGGCTACAACCGCCATGGAGGTGGGCCTGCCAGGCACGCCTACGTTCTTTATCAATGGTATTTACATCCCGTCTGAACAATTTGGCGTTATAGGCTCTTTGGTAGAATGGTTCAAATGGCTTGACAGCGAGCCGATGCAATTTACGGCGCCCGACAAAGTGATTGATCCGGCCAAAAAGTACACAGCCACCATCAAGCTGGCCAAAGGCGATATTGTGATAGAATTGTATGCCAACCAGACGCCCAATACCGTCAACAGCTTTGTTTTCTTGGCCCGCAAGGGTTATTATGACGGGGTAACTTTTCACCGTGTCTTGGATGGCTTTGTCGCCCAGGCCGGCGATCCCAGCGGCACGGGCATGGGCAGTCCGGGCTATCGCTGCAATGACGAAATCATCTCAGATACGCTCAAGTTCGATGGCCCCGGCGTTATAGCCATGGCTAATTCCGGCTCAAATACCAATGGCAGCCAATTCTTTATCACCTTCAAGGCGCTGCCAGATTTGGATGGCCGCTTTTCCATCTTTGGGCGCGTCATTTCTGGCCTGGATGTGGCCCAGGCAATTACGTTGCGTGACCCACAGACTAATCCAGACGCGCCGCCTGGTGATGTGATTCAGTCCATTGTGATTGAAGAAAAGTAATACAGAAACCAGGTTTCTGAAAGAAACCTGGTTTCTGTATTTAAATTTAACAGGCGCGCGTCCTAGTCAGGTTGGGTCGTTTTGTTATCCGCCGAATAGCGTGGTTGGACGGCCTCGTTTGCCGACCGCCGGGTGCGGTCGCGGATAAATTCTATCGCCATGGGCAACACAGAAATGAGGATGATGGCCACAATGACAAATTCAAAGTTATGCCTGACGAAGGGGATATTGCCAAAGAAATAACCGCCAAAAACAAACAAGCTGGTCCACAAAAAAGCGCCCAAAATATTATAGAAAACAAAGCGGCTGTACTTCATCACGCCCACCCCGGCCACAAAGGGGGCAAACGTCCGCACGATCGGCACGAAACGCGCCAGGACAATGGTCTTGCCGCCGTGCTTTTCGTAAAAGCGCTGCGTCTTGTCCAGATACTCGCGTTTGAGAAAGCGATAATTTTTTTCAAACACCCGCGGGCCGATGGCGTGGCCGATCCAATAGTTGACCCCATCGCCCAAGACGGCTGCCGCAAAGAGGATCCCAAATAGAACAAAAACATTGAGCGAGCCGAGCGCGGCAAAAGTGCCGCCCGCAAACAGCAGCGAGTCGCCTGGCAAGAAAGGCATCACAACCAGCCCCGTTTCCACGAAAATGACAAGGAAAAGGATGCCATACGTCCAGGGGCCATAGTTCTGTATGATCTCGCTGAGATGCACGTCCAGGTGCAGGAAAAAGTCAATCAGAAAGGTTATCCAATCCATCCTTGCCTCATTTTGCTCAACTTGCGTTGCTTTATTATTGGGAGTATAGTATTGTAAGGTGGCCCTGTCTTTGCAAGCAGTTGATGAAATTTAAAATGGTCAGGCCCTTGCCTGACCGGCGCGAATTATATCACTTTGGCAGGGTTTTAGCAAGACGTCATAAACGAATAAACGACGAGCGTTCGCCAGACTGGGCAACTTTTCATTTGTGGTATAATTATTTGGGTGTGTTTCATTTCATTTGAAAGAAACCAGGTTTTTTCAGAAAAACCTGGTTTCTAGGCCAAGTTTCAACTCATTTGAAACACACCCTAATTATTTGTGAGAGATAATGGGTTGTCTTGACAACTGTTTGCAATTGTGGTAACCTATCCAAAACTGGTTAGAACTCACTAATATTTGCATAATTACGTTAGGCATAATTACGTTAGCAACTGATCTTTGCTAATAAAATTATAACCCAGGGAGCCCATTCATGGCCAAATCGCGAACCGAACAAATGGTAGAACGCTTGCGTGAAATGCAAGCCAGCACTCCAGATATTGAGGCTTCGGCAGTGGTGAGCGTGGATGGTTTGATTATGGCCTCGTCACTACCGGCCGGCGTTGAAGAAGATCGCGTATCTGCAATGTCGGCCGCGATGCTTTCATTAGGTGAACGCATCGCCAGTGAATTGGGACGGGGGCAGCTTGACCAGGTGTACATCAAGGGTGAACGCGGTTATGTCATCTTGATGTCGGTTGGTGAAGAAGCGGTGTTGACCGTGCTGGCCAGGGCACAAGCCAAGCTCGGTCTTTTGTTTTTGGATATGCGGCGCGCGGCTGAAGAACTTGGCAAAATCGTTTAACTTGCTTCTCGACCCTGTATAGGAGGCGCAACGTGTCAATCCCCAAAAGCGGATATTACTACCCTAACAAAATGGGGCGGATTGCCATCCTGGCCTTGGAAGAAATCATGGGCAAGAATGGTTTGAATGCCATTCTCAATATGGCTAAATTGCCGCACTATATTGACAACTATCCCCCTGACGATCTGGAGAAAGGCTTTGATTTTTCCGAGTTGTCGTCGCTAATGCGGGCCTTGGAAGATATGTATGGGCCGCGCGGAGGGCGTGGTTTGGCTTTGAGGTGTGGGCGCGCCACATTTGCCAGGGGTTTGCAAGGGCTGGGCGCGTTGACTGGCGTGGGTGATTTGGCCTTCAAGGTTTTGCCATTATCGGCCAAGCTCAAGTTGGGTTTGCCTGCCTTTGCAGGCGTTATTTTCAACCAAATTAGTGATCAAATCGTGCGCCTTGAAGAACAGGACGAGCGTTTCCTTTGGCATATTGACCGCTGCCCACAATGCTGGGGCCGCAAATCGGAAAAGCCGTGTTGCTATATTGGCATGGGGCTGTTGCAAGAGGCCCTGCGCTGGGTGAGCGGCGGCAAAGAATTCCGCGTGGATGAAATTGCCTGTATCGGCCTAGGCGATACAACTTGTACGTATTGCATTTATAAGGAGCCGATCGGTTAAAAATAGGGGGCCACTCTGCCGCCCGGAACAGTCCGGGCGGTCTGCGTTTTGACCCGGTACCCCCCCCATTACCGGTCTGGAGGAAACATGGCAGAGCGATTACGCCTCCTGGTGATCGAAGATGAACGTGATACCGCCGATATGCTTATGGCATATTTTGAGGCGCAGGGCTATGAGGTGATGTTGGCCGCCTGGGGGCAAGACGGCGTCAAGATTGCCCAAGAAAAGCTGCCCGATCTTATTTTGCTTGATATTCGCCTTCCAGATATTGATGGCTATGAAGTATGCCGCCAGTTGCGCAGCCATCGGCGGACCGAATCTGTGCCGATTGTCTTTCTCACCGAAAGACGCGAGCGCATAGACAAGTTGTCTGGCTTGGATCTGGGCGCGGTTGATTATATCACCAAGCCATTTGACATCCAAGAGCTGCGCTTGCGAGTGCGCAACGTGTTGCGCCGGGCAGCTTTTGAGACGCTGACGGATCCCGTGACTGGCTTGCCTACCGAGTCGCTTGTCAATGACAAATTGTCGGCTCTTTTGCAACAGCGCGGATGGTCGGTGTTGTGTGTGGGGGTGCATGGGCTAGACCGCTTTGCCGACGTGTACGGCTTTGTGGCGCGCGATGATGCCCTGCGCGCTCTGGCGCTGATGCTGAACAATGCGGCCCGCGAAACAGGCGATGAGAATGTGTTTGTGGGCCAGGCCAGCTCATCGGTCTTTATAATCATTGTTCCTGACCAGTCTCGCCTGGCCGATCTGAAGGATCGCCTGTCTGCTCGCCTGCGGCAAGCTGTTCAATATTTTTATCCGCTCAAAGATGCCCGCATTGCCCAGGCGCCCATCAAGTTGGCGCTGGGGATAATCAAAGAGCAAGATGGCCCCTTTGCCGACGCTGAAGCTGTCAAAATGGCTGCGCTCAATGCTATGCGCCCGATTTGATATATTTCAACAATACTTTTAGGCCCTCCATCCCTGGAGGGCTTTTTTACTGGCTGCTGATTGCTTGAGCATTGACTTGTGAAAATAGCCATCGTCATTCCTACCTACAACGAAGCAGATAACCTGCCACTTTTGGTGGGCGAGTTGTTAGCCCAGCCACTGGATATGCCCCATCTTTTTATTGTGGATGATGCCTCGCCAGACGGCACCGGGCAGGTCGCCGACCGGCTGGCGGCGCGCAGCCCAGAGCAAATGACGGTCATCCATCGTGTGGGGGCGCGCGGGCTGGGGCTGGCCTATCTGGAAGGATTCCGGCGCGCCTTGGAATATGGCGCTGAGGCCATTATCCAGATGGATGCCGATTTTTCACACGCGCCTACCTTTGTCCCGCGCCTGGTAGAGCGAATAGGTGAATATGATGTGGTGGTAGGCTCTCGCTATGTGTCTGGCGGGCGAACGGATGAGCAATGGGGGATAGGGCGCTATCTGCTTTCTTGGTGGGCAAATTGGTATGCCCGTTCAATTCTTGGCCTTGGGACGCGCGATGCCACCGCCGGTTTTAAATGTTGGCGTGGGTCGGCGCTTGGCTCAATTGATTTGAATACTGTCCGCTCGAATGGATATATATTTCAGGTGGAAATGACGTTTATCAGCGAGCGATTGGGACTGCGCATTTTAGAGCTGCCCATCTATTTTGAAGACCGCCGGGTGGGTAGATCCAAGATGACCATCCCGGTCAAATTTGAAGCCGCGTGGCGAGTGTGGCAAGTTGGTTTGCGCCATCGCCATTTGCGCCCGCTGGTGGGGCCCCCCCCGGCTCCATCGCAAGGGTAGCGCGGCGCTATGCCCCGAGCTCGCCTGTCTGGATTATTGGCGGTAGTGGGCCTGCTGTTGCTGCCACTTGCCTTGCTGTGGCCCCAGACTCTGGGGGGCAAGACTTTGCTGCCCGCCGACACGCTGTTCGAGTTCCAACCCTGGAAGGCCGTCGCCGCGTCGGAGGGAGTGGGGGCGTACCCGCAAAACCATCTCCTCAAGGATCTGATCCTCGAAAATTACGCCTGGAAGCATTTTATCGTCGAGTCTATCCAGCAGCGCGAGTTGCCGCTGTGGAATCCCTATACGTTTTCTGGCGAGCCTTTTCTGGCCAACGGCCAGCACAGCGCGCTGTATCCTTTTAGCCTTCTTTTCTATCTCTTGCCGTTGTGGCGCGCTTTTGGCTGGTTTGCAGTTTCGCAGTTGTGGCTGGCCGGCGTGTGGATGTATGTGCTGTGCCGTGTCTTGGGGCAGCGGCGCGCTTCGGCTATGATTGCTGCGGTGGTGTATCAGCTCAGCGCGTTCTTTGTAGTGAGCCTTGTCTTTCCCATGATTATCGCGGCGGCGGCCTGGCTGCCTTTTGTGCTGGCCATGACCGAGCTGGTGGTGAGCCGGCGAGCGGTGGCGGGGCAGCCTGCCTCTGCGCCGTGGGCTGTGTTGGGGGCAGGCGGCTTGGGAATGATGATGCTGGCCGGCCACGCTGAAATGATTTATCCGTACACGCTGTTTGTGGTTGGCGCGTATGCGGCCTGGCGGTTGCTGGCCAGGCGCGCGCTGCGTTCTACGCTGCAGACCGTGGTGTGGCTGGGTGTGATGCTGGGGCTGGGCCTGGGCCTGGGGGCGGCGCAATTTGCGCCGATGGTCGAGGTGGCTCGCTTGAACTTTCGGGAGGGTAGCGCATCGTTTGCCGATGTGTTGAGCTGGGCCTATCCCTGGCGGCGGGTTATTGCATTTTTGATCCCCAATTTTTTTGGCAACGAGTCGCACCACTTTTACACTGATGTTTTTTCCGGCCAGCTTGTGCCGGTGACGCTCAATGCGCTGGGGCAGGTGAGCGCGCGTTGCCCATACTGCACTCAATGGGGTTTGAAACAATCGGTAGAGGGTGGGGCGTACCTGGGCATCTTGACGCTGTTTCTTGTGTTGGTGAATTTTGGATTCAAGATTACAAATTACAAATTTCAAATTACAAATTTAAAATCTCTGCTCTCTAATCTCCTGTCTTTATTCTCCAATCTGAAACTCTATTTTGTCCTGTTGGCGCTGTTTTCGCTGGGCTGTATTTTCCCCACGCGCTTGTACGCGGTGATTTACGCTCTACCGGGATTGGGACAACTCCATTCGCCGTTCCGGTGGGTATTCCCGCTCACGCTGGCTGTGGCCGTCCTGGCCGGTTTTGGGGCAGACGTTTTGGCAGAGACCCGGCAGGGTAGTGGGCAGATAGTTTCGCCTTACAAAAAATCGGGTTTCCTTGCCAGGGTGTTTTTCCTTGACTCGCGGCCTAGCTTTATCACGTTTGTTGCGGCTGCGGCATTTTGGAGCGGGGCGAGCGTCGTTGCCGCGCTGTTGCTCAGCCGCTATGTGTTTCCGGAGCAGTCGTTAGCGTTGGCCGGCCAGGCTGTGCAGCGATTGGCTTTGGCCTCTGAGGTCTTTGCCGACGGGCGAATGTTTTATTCTTACCAGTTCCCGTGGCTGTTGCTGTTTGGCTTGCTGCTGGCAAGCTCTGGCATTGTGCTTCGGGTAAGCCGCTGCCCCATTTACTTGCCCCAACGCCTGGGAAAACGCCCGGTGTGGGAACTGTTGGCGTTAGTTGTCTTGGGGCTTGACTTGCTGGCTTATGGCTATGGTTTTAACCCGGCGGTTGACCCCAAGCTGCTTGACTATACGCCGCCGGTGGTTGATTTTCTCAGGCAAGATGCGTCATTGTGGCGCTTGACGACCTACGACCCGCGGGGATTAAAGACCTTTAATGCCAATGTGGGCTGGTTTTACAACTTGCAAGACATACGCGGCTACGACTCAATGTTCCCCAAGCAATATGCGCGCTACATGAGCGTGATTGACCAGCAAGACGAGTTGGCCTATAACCGGATCGCTCCCGTGCGTCAGCAAGCCGCGCTTGATAGCCCCATGCTCGATTTGCTCAATGTCAAGTACGTGCTGACCGAGGAGGAAATCCCCAATACAAAGTTCACACTGGTGTATTCGGATACCGCCGGGCGCGTTTATCGCAACGAGGCGGTCGCCCCACGCGCGTTTACCTTGCCGCAATCGTGCACCGTTGTGGCTGACGACCCCTTTGACGCTTTGCGCCGTCACGACCCGCGCATGGTGGTAGTGGTCGAGCCGCAGTCAGTCCTCAAATTTCAAATTTCAAATTTCAAATTCGAGCCGGACCTCTGCAGCCTCAAACCTTCCGCAATTACTCGCTACATGTCCAGCGAAGTGTGGATTGATGTGGAGGTGGGTGAGCCGGCCTGGTTAGTGTTGGCCGATAGCTATTTCCCCGGTTGGGTCGCTTTTGCCCGTCCGTGGGGAGGCAGTGAGGAAGATGAGCAGGCGCTAGAGCTGGTGCGCGCCGATGGCGATTTGCGCGCTGTGCGCCTGGAAGCAGGAGCCTGGACGGTGCGCTTCAAGTATAGCCCCAACTCGGTCAAGTTTGGCGCGTTTGGGTCGTTTGTGGCCGGCATATCGCTTGCCTTTATCCTGGTAGTGTGGGCCTGGCGGCGATTTTACCACGAGAGTGACCAAGCCAGCGCCGCGCAGAGGGTGGCCAAAAATAGCTTGGCGTCAATTGGGCTGACCTTGATGACGCGCGCGATTGATTTGGCGCTGGCCATGCTGATGGCGCGCATCTTGGGGCCAGAAGGCACGGGCAAATATTACTATGCAGTGTTCTTGTTCACCACCTTTGATATTTTCACCAGCTTTGGCCTGCATACGCTGCTCACACGCGAGGTCAGCCGGCACCGGGGACAAAGCGGGCGCTATCTCTCCAACACCACTGTGCTGCGGCTAATGTTGAGCGCGGCCGGCGTGCCGGCCCTGTTGGCGTTTATCCTGATTCGCCAGTTGGCAGGCAGCACGCAGCTTGCGCCAGACACAATCTGGACGATTGGGCTGCTCTACTTGGGGCTGGTGCCCACCAGTCTTTCAACCGGGTTGACGGGACTGTTTTATGCTTACGAAAAAGCCGAAGTGCCGGCGGCCATCAGCGTGGTGACGGTGTTGTGCCGGGTGAGCATCAGCGTGCCGGTGCTGCTGGCGGGTGGGGGCATCATTGGCCTGGCTGCTGCATCTATCCTCGTCAATGTCATTACGTTGATCATCCTGGCGACGCTGGCGATGCGGATGATAGGTAGGTCTGGCTTTCTGGGCGGTTTAGAGCGCGGCTTGCAGCGTTCGATGCTGCGCGAATCTTGGCCGCTGATGCTCAACAGCCTGCTGGCAACCTTGTTTTTCAAGGTAGATGTGTTTTTGCTCGAGCCGATGCAGGGCGACAAGGTAGTGGGATGGTACAGCCAGGCTTACAAAGTTGTGGATATGCTCAATATCATCCCGGCCTATTTCACCATGGCCCTGTTCCCGGTGCTTTCGCAGCAGGCCGAGCGGAGCAAAGAGGCCGCGCGCCATTCGTACCTCATTGCCGTCAGAGTGTTGGTGATGCTGGCTTTGCCTTTGGCGGTGGTCTTTACCTTTTTAGCGCATGTGGCCGTGGGCATTTTGGGCGGAGCGCGCTTTCTGCCCGATGGGGCGATTGCTTTGCAATTGATGATTTGGAGCATCCCGGTGGGATGGATCAACAGTGTGACAAACTATACAATGATCGCGCTGGGCTTGCAGCGCAAGCTGACCGTGGCCTTTATGATTGGGCTGGGCTTTAACCTCGCGGCGAACTTGATTTTCATTCCGTTGTATTCGTACCGCGCGGCGGCGGTGGTGACGATTTTTTCAGAGATTGTGGAAGGGTTGGCGTTTTATTACTATTTGCGCAAGGATATCGGCGCTGTGCCTTGGCTGCGGCTGCTTTGGCGCTCTTTTGTGGCGGCGGGGGTGATGGCCGGCGCAATGGCGGCGCTGTGGCAGCTTAATGCGGCCCTGGCGCTGCTGGCCGGC
>JBGSMF010000318.1:0-6126 GCA_041740315.1 Thermoflexales bacterium | reverse complement strand
GGGCGGTGCGCGCAAGGCCATCGAGTTCTACGAACAATGTTTGGAAATTCACTGTGAGATTGGCAACCGATGGGGAGAAGGTCAAAGCCTCGGCAACCTGGGCTTGGCCTACTACTCCCTGGGCGATATGCGTCAGGCCATCGAGTCCTACGGGCAGCAGTTGGTCATCACCCGCGAGATAGGTGACCGCCGAGGGGAAGGCAATGCCCTCGGCAACCTGGGCAATGCCCACTACTTCCTGGGCGATGCGCGCAAGGCCATCGAATACCACGAACAAGCTCTTGTCATAGATCGTGAGATAGGCGACCGCAGAGGGGAAGGGGCAGCCCTCAACGACCTAGGCAATGCCTACGCCGCCCTGGGCGATGCGTGCAAGGCCGTCGAGTTCTACGAGCAAGACTTGACGATTTCCCGCGAGATAGGCGACTGCTGGGAGGAGGGGGCAGCCCTCGGCAACCTGGGCTTGGCCTACTTCAACCTGGGCGATGCGTGCAAGGCCATCGAGTTCTACGAGCAAGCCCTTGCCATTTTCCGCGCGGTAGGCAACCGCAGAGGAGAAGGTAATGTCCTGTGGAATATAAGCTTGGCGCTGGATAAACTTGGCGACCACGCCCAGGCCATTGCCCACGCCGAGGCCGCGCTGAAAATTCGAGAACAAATTGAATCACCTTATGCTGACAAAGTACGAAAGCAACTGGCAGAATGGCGCAGCGAGGGGAAACAGCACGGCAAATGATAAAAGCAGCATGAAGCGATGCTTCCCTTTCTTGTAGGCAGGGTAGAGGTAATTGGCAAAATCCATTTAGCTTCCGATAATAATCATACGCGGAGTTTAGATTCGCTCTCAAATTTCGGAGCGGCAGATAGTCGCTATTTCTAGCTGGCAGCCAAGAAAGTTAGCAAATCACAATGGACGCACAAACCCTATACCGCCAAGCCAACTTCGCCGACAGTGACACGTCACACACTACAGGTTGTGGTAGAGTGGAAAGAGATGTTGAGGTCTCTGCCGAGCAAGGCCTCTACTGCGTAGAGCGCCTTGCTTCGCCAACCGCCGCCCGTTGGGCGCGCAGACAAAAAGAAAGAGGCAATGTCCCAAAACTGGATATGCTCTAAATGCAAAGCTTATAATCATCCTAAACGACAAATATGCTGGCAGTGTGGCTATACGCTCGTCAAGGACACACCCCACAAGCGCCACTATCTTTCCATCAGGAGTCTGCAAGGCAAATTCATAATTGCAGTAGCAATTATTGTTTTTCTCTCTTGCATTGCCCTCGCTGTCAGTCGTTGGATCCTCCCTGCGAACATACCTACATACTACAAACTGAGTTGGAAAATAGTAGAAGGCCAACCTATTGCATACAATACCGCGATGCAAGTCTCAAATAGCAATATTTCCGTTGACTTTGACAGAATATTCAACTCAGATCAATCCGACCAAAGCACCGAACAATCCTCAATCTTTGAGGAGATACTTGGAAATATCGGAACCATACAACCAACTTATTCTATCGTTTCTATTCTTGAGAAAAATCCGCGTGACAATATTTCTGTCAAGATGATTCTAGGCAATGTGGATACATCAGAGCTAAAATCAGATGATTGGGTAGGGCAATGGTCTAGCCTATTTTTAAAGGGTATGGAAGGAAGCATTCTGTTGCAAGGAGAAATTACCTCAGAAGGCAAAATAGCTTCCCCCATTGCCCAACAACAAAAGAACCTCCTCGCTTTGTTTTTTGAATTACCGACAGAACCCGTCAAAGTTGGCGATGCTTGGCCTATTGACTTGACCTGTATTGCCGTGAACTCGGCTCAATTTACTATAGAAAACTCCGACCGGATAAACCAAGTCACTCTTGCAAAAATCGCTGAAACACCCGCAGGTAAACCAGTCGCTATTCTGGATTACTTGATTATCGAGTCGGTTAAGGGAAAACAAGCCATACCCTTTTTCACCAAGGAATCTGTGCCGACTTCAATGAAATGTAGTTTTATTGGGCAGGGACAGTTTCTAATTGAACAAGGGCGTTGGGAACAATTTTCAGCCGAGTATACCGTCCAAACCACAGGAATTATGACTTCGACTATCACTCAGTATCTTGCCTTGTCCCCACTTGACAAAGTACCAGAATACTCTAGAACACCTACGGCTCTCCCTTCTTTCACCTCCACGCCTGCTCCTACTCTCACGCACACACCTTTTCTAGAATCCCCAACGCTGAATAACCCGCCAATTCCTCGCCCGACGACTGCCATTCGGATGGAAAACTTGGGTCAAGTAACCCAACTGGCGCAACTTGGCAAGAGCATGATACAGAATGTAGCTTGGTCCCCAGATGGAACGCTGCTAGCAGTGGGAACACTTACAGGGATCTGGCTTTACGATGCGCAAACATTGGCGCAGGTTCGGTATATTGAGGCCGTGGCGGGTTACGTGACATTCTCGCCTGATGGGACACTATTGGCCTCGACGGCGAATAACAGTATTACCCTATGGGAAGTGGCCAGCGGCCAAACAGTGCTTACCATCGAACCCTCTGAATGGGCGAGCAGAGTGACCTTTTCACCCAATGGAACGCTGTTGGCATCAGTGGCACCGGATAAAGTCAATCTATGGGACGTGGCAAGTGGACGGTTAGTGCATACATTAGTAGGCCATTCTACTCTAGTGAGTAGTGCTACCTTCTCTCCAGACAATACGATAGTGGCTTCTGGATCGTGGGACAATACAATCAAGCTGTGGGATGCAGCGAGCGGGCGTGAGTTGGCTACTCTCACCGGTCACACTAATTGGATATCAAGTGTAACTTTTTCTCCTGACGGGACTATGCTAGCGTCGGGAGCGGCGGACGGCACAGTCAAATTGTGGGATGTGGCGAGCCGGCAGGAAATACGCTCTCTCGCTGGGCAAATTGGCCTGAGTGAAGTGGCCTTTTCACCAGATGGAACATTGCTGGCCTCGATGTCAGGATTTGGCGTCAAGCTATGGGAAACGGCAAGCGGGCACGAGGTGCGTACTATTACTATAACCGAGCCAAATGATACGGTGTCAAGCTTTGCTTTTTCGCCTGATGGAACATCATTAGCCTTGACAACATTCACAGCAGTAAGCGTGTGGTCGCTAGCGACTGGACACGAGACAGGATCCATCACTGATTATGTGGATGCAGGAGAAAACGTGACCTTTTCGCCTGATGGGACATTGCTGGCCTCGGTATCCGACAAAGGCACGGTCAGGTTGTGGGAAGTGTCAAGTGGGCGCGAGGTGCGCACTCTTGTGGGAGATACCTACTGGGTGGATACTTTGGATTTCTCCTCTGATGGAAAACTGCTGGCTGTAGGATCAGGCGGCGGTGACATCAAACTATGGGATGTGGCAAGCGGCCGTGAGGCACATACTCTCAAATTGGCGTTCCTTGAAAACGTATCTGAGGTAGCATTTTCACCAGACAACACATTGTTGGCAGCCGGATTTACAGGGTCGGATGGAATGGTTGAGGTATGGGAAGTAGCAAGTTGGCGTAAAGTAACTGCGCTTACCGGATATGGTAGTGTGACTAGTATCGCCTTTTCTCCAGATGGAGCATTGGTTGCTTCAGGCGTAGAAGATGGAACGATCAAGCTATGGGAAGCTGGAAGTTGGCGTGAAGTGCGCACCCTTGCCGGTCATACCAGTGCTGTATTGAGTGTGGCCTTCTCACCGGATGGAATGTTGTTGGCATCAGGGTCAGGGTCAGAGGACAACACGATCAAGATTTGGGAGGTCGCAACCGGGCGAGAGTTGCACACCCTGACTGGCCATATGAACAATGTAGAAGGAGTGGCCTTCTCACCGGACGGAACGTTGTTGGCTTCAGTGGCAGGGGATAAAACAATCAAACTATGGGATGTGGCAAACGGACGAGAGTTGGTTGCTCTTACTGGCCATACCCACTGGGTAGAGAGTGTGTGCTTTTCTCCTGACGGGACCCTGTTGGTATCTGGTTCGGCAGATGGGACGGTGCGGCTATGGGGAGTAGCGCCATAAGGCAGTACCATTACGTCTTTACTCTCTCGAACAATGGCCTTTCAGTCTGAAAGCCAGCAGGTTGGGCAGTTTTCCAATGAGTCGAGAACTGAATGGGGACAATTGCTGTAATCATCAGCGTCAATTTTTACGGTGGCGGCCCTGGCCCCAAGCCTTGATTGGCTCAATGATGGGGCGCTTGGAAGGCGGGCGAGGGAGGCAGTATGCTCAGCTGCTGGCCGTGATCTGGTGGTGTAATTCGTGGCGCTGGCTGAGGATAGCGGCGAATAACGCCCAGATGGTTTGGAGCGCAGGGATATCCAATTTGTTTGCCTTCTTGAAGGAAAGGAGCAAATGAGATGTCAATGCTAATACAGGCTCTTATTGTGAACAACGAGAGCGAACGAGTCAAAAGACCCAAACTGGCAAGTGTACACAACTGGATTGTGACAGGGCCGGTTTTTGTCATCGTGGTTGTATTACTTGTGAGTATTATCTGGCTCGCTCCGGCTGTCTTCGGGCAAGGGCAAACTGACAGCTTACATCAACGACTTCCGCACACCTCAATTCTCGCTGGCATGACAGGTTTCACACCCACCGGACACATAGGAGGTTCAATCCACACGGTAGCGGTTGGGGGTAACAATATCTACATTGGTGAAGGGCCAACACTGGTTATCTTTGATGTTTCTAACCCGATCTCACCAACACTGCAAGGCAAGATATATTTGCCTGCTTATAGCGATGTGTGGGATATTTGCGTGGTCAATCACTATGCTTACGTTGCAGATGATCTTGATGGTCTGCGGATAGTAGATGTTGCCGATCCTATGCATCCAGTAGAAGTGGGTTTCCATGATACTCCCGGCTGGGCTCTAGGTGTGACCGTCGCAGGAGATTATGCGTACATAGCCGATGGGGACTCAGGCTTGCGAATAGTGAATATTGTCGATCCTGCGCATCCAGTGGAAGTAGGTTTCTATGACACACCTGGATGGTCTCTAGGTGTGACCGTTGCTGGGGATTATGTGTATGTGGCCGATGGAGATGCGGGGTTGCGAATAGTGGACGTTGCCGACCCTGTTCATCCAGTGGAGATAGGTTCTTATGGTACGCTGGGGTCAGCCTATGATGTGGCCATCGTGGGGAACTATGCCTATATTGCGGCCTCAAATATGGGTTTGCGCATAGTTGATGTATCAGCCCCTAACAACTTGGTCGAGGTAGGCAGCTATGTTATGGAGAGAGATGTTCAAGGGATTGCCCTAAATGACATGTATGCCTATCTTGCCGCTACAAATGGTGGCCTGCGGGTGATAGATATCTCTGACCCAACCCGTCCCACGGAAATCGGTTTTCACGATGGCGCAAAATGGGCTCAGGATGTAGCAATCATCGGGGACTATGCTTTTGTTGCTGATTTATGGGGTCGTCTATGGGTGATCAATATTGTTGACCCAGCCCATCCAGTTGAAAGCCACTCGTACAAGGCGCCATTTGGTGTAATGGCCATCACCGTTGCAAAAGACCATGTCTATATGTCCGATTTCTTTATCGAGCGGCTTTCGATAGTAGATGTTGCCATGCCTACTGTCCCTACTATGGTTGGCGCTGCCAGCTTGTCGCGGCGAGGCTGGTATGGCAGTATAGTTGTCGATGGAGATTATGCTTACCACATCACTAATGGAGGTAACTTGAGTTAATAGGAATTTCCTTTTTGGCGGGGCTTGACGGCAGCGCGGGGGTTGAGTACACTGGCCGGTATGGCCGAGACAGGTAAAGAACAAAAGAACGTTTTCAAGCAGATTTTTGAAGATGGGTGGGCCGACTTCAAGCACAAGTACCCGCGTTACGAAGGGGTGGATGAGGTGGTGCAAAAGATGCTGGGGTGCGGTCAGCCGGAAAATGGGCATGCCGTGTACCTTTGTCCGGGCTGTCTGAAAGAGCATGTTGTGGGGTTCAGTTGTAAGAGCACGTTTTGCCTGTCGTGTGCGAAGGTGTATGGGCAAGAGTGGGTGGAGACGGTGAAAGGGATGCTGCACCCTGGGGTGAAGTACCGGCATTTGATTCTGACGGTACCGGAGGGGCTGCGGAGGTTGATCTATCAGCATCCAGCG
>JBGSMF010000317.1:0-2602 GCA_041740315.1 Thermoflexales bacterium | reverse complement strand
GTACGTCCGCCAAGCAGCAGAGCAGCGATGATAATCACCAGCGTAACAGCAATAAAGCTTGTGTTGATAACGCCGCCAACGAAAAACCCCATCACCACCAATACCAACCACAACATGATTGTGATGAGCAGCGCGGCCGCCCGCACATAACCACGACGCATTATAAACAGCGCGATCGTTAATGGCAGGGTCATACTGACAAAGACAAGGCCCATAAGCAGATAGTTTCGCAATATCACGACAACGAGCACCGATGCTAACGTAATCGTCACAATGGTCGCCAACACAATTGTATTGGTGAGATTGGCTGCCTGGGTTTTTTCTTCGTCCCCCTCGAACACCGGTGGCGCGAGGAATTTTCGAATGGCCGTAAACATTACTCTGTTCCTCTCAAACAAATTGTGAATGATAAATCACGCATCATCAGTCTGCCTCTTTCGTGGTTTCCGGTCGCGCCAGTTGCACGATGACGCCCTCCAGGCCGAGCGCCTGGCGCATCTCACTGACCGCCGTTCTGAGCACGGTCTCCATATCCAACGACTCGCGCATACGCGCCGTGACCTGGGCAGAGATTTGCTCGCGGGCGGCGCGACGCTGCGTGTCCTGGTACAAGCGCGCACTTTCCAGCGCCACGCCCAGTTGTTCCGCCAGTGTCTCCAGTAACACGATCTGTTCTTTCGTCCATGCTCCCTGCTCTGGCTTGTGGACATTGATCACGCCAATGACCTGATCGCGCACTTTGATCGGCAACGCCACGGCCTGTTGATCATCTTCGGCCACGACGGCTGCACCCGTTTGCGTTGCCACCTGCATGTGCGGTTCAATGGCATCAGTTGCCGGCATGAGGCCGCGCTCGTCATATACAAAGCTCAGGTCTGATCTCGTTTGCAGCAGGTTCTGCCATGCTTCACGGCTCAATTCACCGTATGCGCGACGCTCCGCTTCCAGACTGTCCTGAACTTGCTGAAAAAGCCTCGCATTGCCAATCGCCAATGCCACCTGATCGGCCATTGTTTGCAGGATTGCCACATCTTCACCACTGAACGCTTCCGATCGGACACTTTGTACGTCCAGCGCGCCGATGACCTCACCCCGACTCATGAGCGGCAGGGCCATCTCGGAACGCGTGGCCGGCAGCAACGGGTTGTCAAATCGCACAACCTGCTCTGCGTGACCCACGTCGAGTGCGACGCGAGCCTGTTTATGGGATATGGCCCAGCCCACCATCGAAGTGTCGCCAATTTCTAGCCGGTGACCTCGCGCTATCATCTCTCGCCCTGCTTCACCCGTGCCGGCCCGCAGCACGGCCCATTGGCCCAGCACGTCTGCCTGTTCGCCAGCCTGCTCGGTCAGAAACAGACCGACGTAGTACAAGCCAAACTGCTCTTGTATCACGTTCACGACTTGTTGGATTAACTCATCCAAGTCCAGGATGCTGCTGGTCGCACGCGAGACTTGGGCAACGGTCTGGAACTGGAGCGCACGGTTCTCCACACGCCGGATCAGCGCAGCCCCTTGCAGCGCGCTGCTGATCTGCACGCGCAATACGTCATAGACGTTGGCTTCTCGCGGCCCCATCTCGAACAGGACAAATCCAATCTGGCTGTTCTGGAAAAAGAGCGGTTCGGCGATAAAGCTGTAGCGCCGTTCCTGCGGCAACATCCCTTTGGGCGCTAGTTGGCGCGAAGGAAAGCGCCGCCCATCTGACCCCAGTTCGATGCGCCCTTTTTCATCATAGGCCAGCATTAACCTGGACCATTCGGCGGGCGGCTGCGGATACTGGTATGGCCGAGGGGCTTCGTACAAGGACAGATAACAACTCGGAATGCCCAAGTCGGGCAACGACTGGGCCAGCATGTCCATCAGGCCCTGGATGTCAAAGGTCGTGAGCAATGCCGTGCCAATCTCACGCAACAGGAGCGTCTGTTGATCTGCCCGCAATTGCACTTGCGCCTGCGCGCGTTGCGCCGTCTCGCCGATGATGATGCGCGCCTGTTGCCAAAGGTCGCTTGCCAGCGCAAACGCCTGATCTTGTACACACGAGTGGGTTTGACGCCGCAACACCGATATAGCGCCGTGCCAGGCCGCCACGTCACCGCCGAACATCGTGGTCTGGCGCAAGGCCCTGTCCAGCTCCCGGATAAAGAGACCTGGCGTCTCCCGGCTTAGCTCACCGGCGAGACTGGTTATAAGCCGCTCCGCCCTGCCAGAAGCGGCCTCGTCCGCATCCCCCAGGGCTTGCACCATCGCCGCGACAATCTCGGTTCGCCGAGAAATCAGAACAGACTCAATCGTTTCGTGTCTTGTTTCCACCGATTCCGATTTGGCTTGCGCTATCACCGGATCCAGGCAGCCACACGATTGGCGCACGATCATCTGGGCCGATACGAGGGTTTCTGAGGAAACCGACTGGCCTTCAAGCAAGGCCAGTATTGTATCTATGGCCTGATATCCCAGTTTGTAGTATGGCGCTGCGACTGTGGTCAAAGGCGGAGTATTAAACCGGCCCTGCAAGACGTTATCGAATCCGGCGACTGCCAAATCGTCGGGGATTTGAATTTCCCGCGCTTGCAGGATTTGCAGCGCGCCGAGGAGCAGGCCG
>JBGSMF010000316.1:0-16505 GCA_041740315.1 Thermoflexales bacterium | reverse complement strand
GCGGTTACTTTGACGATTTTCGCCTGGCGGCGCAGGCGGCGGCCAAATATAACGCGCGCGCCAGCGGCGTCTATTTCACGCTCAACCCCGTCAACCGGGCCTTGCTGGCGCGCTCGGCCAATCGCATGAGCGAGTGGGTCAAGCACGTCACCTCGGACGCGGACATTGTGGCGCGGCGTTTTATGCTACTTGACCTGGACCCCGTGCGGCCTTCGGGCATCTCGTCTTCGGAGGCAGAACTGGCGGCGGCGTTGGAACGCCGTGATGCGGTCAAAACGTGGCTCGAAGGAACAGGCGGTTTCCCGGCCGGCTTGAGCGGCCTATCGGGCAACGGCGGGCACTTGCTCTACCGCTTGCCCGATTTGCCCAACACGCAAGAAATGACCGACCTGATCCGGGCGTGCATCGTGGCAGTCAAGTCGCGCTTTGGCGATGAGATAGTCAGCGTGGATGACACGGTGTTCAATGCCTCGCGCCTGACCAAGCTGTATGGGACGTGGGCGCGCAAGGGAGATAACCTGCCCGACTATCCCCATCGCCTCTCGCACCTGGACTTGCCCGCCGCTCCGGTGATACCAGTCACGCTTGACTCGCTGCGCTCGCTGCACTGGCTGGCCGACCAGGTGATTCCTTCACAAGCGCCGCTGCCCGCCGGCCAACAAACAACCAGCAAGCGCAAGCCATATCAGTCTGGCCGCCGCCTGGATGTGGCGGCCTACCTGGCCGCATCCGGGCGCGAGTACCGCGTCCGGCAAAAGCGCAATGTGACCTGGTACAACTTGCGCGAGTGCCCAGTGCACACCGACCCAGATGGCGACCATTACGAGTGCGGCATTTGCCAGTTTGAGAATGGCGCGATCGGCGCGGCGTGCCAGCACGACCCCAGCGCGACGTGGGCCGACTTCAAAGCAGTGTTGGGAGACGCTACTCCTTACTACGTAGGTGGAGACGCCAGCCTCAAGGTCACACAGGGCAAAACGTCGCCGGCGCTGCCCGTTCTTTCCGATACGCCCATTGCGCTCGTTGAAGCGACTGATAAGCGCGAATGCACGTTGGAACAGTTGTTAACCTTTGCCCGCTGCCCGATGGAGCATCTGTTACGTTACCGAACCACTGTGCAGATGCCACCGGCCAGTAGCTTTGTGATTCAACAGACCGTGCGCTCGGCGCTGCGCGATTTTCATTCGGGCGCCAAGCCTTCCGCTCTCGCGGCTGTCCAGGCGGCCTGGCGCGCGCTGCTAGCCGAATGGGGAATAGGCCAGGTGGATGAAGCTTACAAGGCGTTGGAAAACTATGCTCTCCTGCGCTCCGAACTCTTGGTGCCGTTTTTCAAGGGCAAGATTGTCAAGCCGGACGGCAGCCGCTATCGCAACCCGCGCGCAAGCAAAGTGTACCGGCAGCAGGCTCAAGCTCGCGGATTGTTAAACCTGCAAGCCCTGGTGGACGATCAAATACCCAACCCGCGCCTGTCTTTGCGGAACGGTGAATCGCTGGCCGATGTATTCGCCGATGCTGTCGAGCTTGTCCTGCGATACAGAGTCCCCGGAACAGGGGATAAAAAGCCTGTCGTTGACGAAATCATTGGCGTGCAGCCCCCATTTAGAGTGGAACTGCCGGGTGATTATGGCTTGTCGGGATGGGCCGACCTGGTGGCGCGCGTGCAAGAATATGGCAAGCCTGGGGTGGCCGCCATTGTGTACGACTTTGATCAGCCTGTGTCGTGGGAAATCCTGTCGCACGATTTGCGCGTGCTGGCGCTGCTCAACGCGGGCGACGAGTTTTGGCGCAGCCCGGCTTCAGAGACTCAAGTTTCGCGCACCTGTCTGCCGACCAGGCAGGCGGTCAAGGTGCATTATCTTCGCACTAGCAATGTCGTGAGCGTGTACGGCAGCGCGGCCCCGGCCTGGGGGCGGGCGCTGCTCTCTGCGGCTGTGCGCGCCACAAGCGCCCCCGGCGTGCCGCGCATGGCGTATGCTCCAGGTCAGTGCGACGACTGCCCCTATTACGATGTGTGCGCCTCGGCAGAAGGGTGGAACATCATCTCGCCAATGATAAGGAGGAACTGAATCGTGGCTGAGCTGCGCATTGACTTTTGCCGGGTTGGCAAGCATAGCGGATGCGTTGAGTCTCGCTATCCTGCCACGGCCTGGAAAACGGTGGATAGCCTGGGTAATTGCTACGGCGCGCCTCCCCAAGACTTTCAGGAACGGGTGGCATCTGCCGGCGCTACTGTCCTGGCCTACGGCGGCGATGGCGTCTGGTTCGCTTTGAGGCTACGCAATGACACACCCACCCGCTGAACGCATCATCTTGCCCGCCGGGGTGAGCTTTCCTCGCACGCTGTACGAAGTCACGAGCGAATTCGACCGGCGGCTGCGGGAAGGAAACCTGGCGAACTATCGCCCGACGGCAACCGGCTTTTCGCCGCTTGATGACTATCTCGGCGGCGGGCTGCAATCCGAAGACTTGGTGCTGCTGGGCGGGCCGCAGGGCGTGGGCAAGACCGTGGCTGTGCTCCAGATGGCGCGCAACATTGCCCGCGCGGGGCGAGCGGCTATAGTCGTGTGCTTTGAGCACTCGGAGGTCTACCTCTATCACCGCCTGATGGGGCTGGAATCCATAGACCCAACCGACGAGCATCCGCAGGGCTTAACCCGCACGGCCTTGCGTGATGCCGTGCTCCGGGCGCTTGAGGCGGGCATCGAGCAGCGGTTAGGGCTGGATTGGGTGCTATCCCAGGTGCCGGGAGCGCAAAAGGCGTGGGATAATCTGCTGCCGTACTGGGATCACCTGTACCTGGTGCGTGGCAGCTCGCGCCGGACAACGGTGGATGTGCTGGAAAAGTATGTCCTGTGGGCGCGCGACCAGGGGCACGATGACGTAGTGTTGTTTGTGGATTATCTGCAAAAAGTGCCCTATATCCCGCCCATCGGCGTGCCTGAGCCGGATACGCTGGTGCGCGTGGGGCACGTGATTGCCGGCTTGAAGGATGTGGCGCTGACAACCGGCGCGCCAGTGGTGGCCGTGGCCGCTGCTGACGAGGAAGGGCTGCGCGGAGGGCAAATTCACCTGGCAAACCTGCTTGGCCCCTCGCTTGTGCAGTACGAGTGCGATACGGCCATTATCCTGAATCCTGCGCCTGGCGGCCAGCAGAGGGTGGTGTGGTCAATTGAGAAGAATCGTTCAGGTGCCACAGGCATCCAGCTAACCTTTGGTCTACTTGGGCTTTATTTTTGTTTCAACCCCATGGCGCTGGAAATAAAAACGGAATAACAAGCTACTGTGTCCAAAGAGCCTCGCGCCTGTTGTGCTATTGGCAGGCGCGAGGCTCTTTTTTTTTGTTTGGGCGGTTTGTGTTGTGGTGGGGGGAGGTTATAATATCATTCAGTAGCAGAATAGATGCCTGTGATGCACCCAACGTCTGGGTGTATTGGTCAACACGAGTGGGACAAATGTGACATCTCGGGCATACCATTTGCCATCTTTTGGCAATTCAGGCAAGCAGACATGCCGAGGGAAATCCGCTTTCGCCCGATGAAGCACAAGTGGGCCAGTTGTGCAAGCCAGGGGCACCTGGTGTTTGACATTGCCTTGCTGCATCAGCACGCTGCCTTTCGTGCCGAAGCAATTGCCCACAAGTTGCTACATCTAAAGATACCCAATCACGGCAAGCTGTTCAAGACAACGCTCAAGGCACTGTTGGCGAGAGAAAGAAACGGGTAATAACCATTCTGTGATTTTGCCGATGACACTATTCCAAAATAAAGAAGACCTCGTTCATACCAGAGCGGATCAGGCCTCTCGGTTCGAGGATGTTGTTATAAAGGTGAAGTATACTGTGTGTACAACCGAGCTACCGATTGAAAATTGGCAATCAAGGTGACGCGACGCTCTGCGCCTCAGGATAGTTCATGAGGATAATCAATGGATCTTATTTCTTACCTTGAACAAAACGACCTGGGTTTACATCGATCTGTAATGACTGTACGCGATAAGGTTCAGCATATTCTCGAACGGCCAGTACATCCTCATTATACAGATCATTCATTGAAACATTCGGAGCGTGTTATCAAGAATTTGGATGGCTTAACTCAGGAATTAATGAGATTGGATGGCCACCTTTCCCCGACGGAAGTGTACATCTTACTGGCAGCCGCTTATCTGCATGATATTGGAATGCAGGATGAGCGACGCACAACTGACATGCCAGCTCAGCGTTACGCACCTGATATAGAGTGGATCCGAGAACACCACCATGAGTTAACGCGGGAGATGATCTTTGAATATCTTGGCCGACGTGGCAATTTTGTGGAATTAGGACTTCCCCGCATCCCTGTTATTGACGAAATGGTCGCTTGGGTGGCAGAAGCCCACCGTCAAGTAGATCTTCTTCATGAAAGGTTTAATAGCTTTTCTCATGGCACAGAAACTATACGGCCTCGCCTGTTGGCAGCTTTGCTACGTTTTGCTGATGAGCTAGATATTGACCATCAACGTGTATATATGGATAGACTTAAATTGATGAAAGCCCCTTTTGACTCTTATTTGCATTGGTATTTGTGCCATTACGTAGAGGCTGTTCAGATAGAGAATGAATATATCACTATTTGGTATAGGTTTCCAGAAGGACATAGTCACTATGAGCAGCTCATTGAACCACTTGTGGAAAGAAAAATCAGGGAAGCGTGTGAACAACTTGAGGATGTATTCCGGCGCAGTGGGGTTAAACCAGCAATAAATCGCCATTCAGAAAAGAAGTACTCGCGTCTTATAGAGCCTTTGCCACATGAAGTGGAGGACATTGCACGAGCAAAATACAACAGATGGCATCAGGACGAAATTGAGCGCCACACTAGAGAGATGCTCCCTCAACAACCTAATCTGTTTTCTAAGATTGTTAGCATCGTATCGGAATGGCGTTGATCAAGGCTATTGCCAAATGATTCTGCGCGTCAATTTTGGAGATCATCAATGTGTAATAAACCAACCTTTTTTGAGTTAGCTGATCAGGTGGACAAGCTTATTCCGGTTCAAGCCCCGACACCAAAGCAAATTGAGGAAGCTGTAAGGCTTATTGCTGATGAAGCACTTGAGCAATACTTCTTCAATCACCTTGCAATAAGCGAAAACCCAGGATGGTTTGAACCTTTGAGACAGCAGGATTTCTTTGACGCTCCCCCTGATCCCATCAAGCGCGGAGGCGCGATTTCTTATCCAATGTGGCCTCCTCTTTGGTATCTAATCGCTATTGCTCCTAAATGCCCAGAGAAGGTTGTCAAAACGGCTGAAGAACTTTATACTCGACATCACTTCATCATGTTGGATCTAGTGTACATGGCTCAAAGAATGCCACCAGAGTGCGCTGCTAGAACAGTGCCACTCATAGTGCGATGGGCAGATGAAGGAATGAATATCGCTGAGGGTGTTGTTTCCCTTGCCGATTATCTAGCTCAAGCAGAACAATGGGAAGCCGCATTAACACTCGTTGATCTGCTCTTGTCGCCCAAAGAACCCCAAGTTTCTGAAGAGGCAAAACAGTCTCCTTCCTTTTTCCATCGCGCCGTTTCAAAAGCCGAAAAGTATTTTGCGCAAGAATTTGCCGAACGACATTTAACTCCCTTTTTGGAACATTATCCCCTAGAAGTCTTGCATATAGCGCAAAGAAATCTGGAACGAGCTATTGAAATCGAAACCAGAGGAGATGATGCTTCATCATCAGGATGGCGGCCCGCAATCGAGCCTCATGAGCAAAACTGGGAGCACGGGATAAAGGACATTCTCGTTGATGTTGCCGTACAGACTTTGGGTCATGTGACCCAAAACACGTCTACTCAAGCGAGAATGATTCTAGAAACATACCTAAACCATTGCTATTCCATTTTCCGGCGTCTTGCTATCCACACTATCCGTCTAAATGCAGATTTCTGGCCTGCTCTTGTGGAGTATCTCTTCACAGAACCACAGTACCTGGAAGATATAGACCTTTATCACGAATACTGGATGTTGATGCATGATCTTTACGATTCATTGCCCACTCCAGCTCAGAGGGAATTTCTTGCACGGATCCTGGCGAAGCTTCCGCCAAAACAGGTAGAACCTACTTTGCAATATCATATGGGGCGACATTGGGTAATCAGGCGACTATGGGCGATTAAAGACTCTCGTTCCTTCAGCGAGCATCAAGTGCTGGCAGAATTGGTGAGTGAATATGGTGAACCTGACCACCCATCCTTTCTCTCATACTCAAGCGAGTTAGCCGGTTCTGTAAGCCCAAAGCTTCCCGAAGAACTTGGTAAGCTGTCGCCAGAGGAAATCCTCGCCGAACTGAAAAAGAGGCTCCCTTTTGAAAGTTTTGACGGACCAAGCCAAGAAGGGCTTGCAAATGCTCTAAAAACTGCAATTGCAAATTTGCCGCAGCATTTAACGCCAATTGCCCCAGGGTTATTGGAACCTGACATCCCTCCTATCTATACTTATCATGCGCTCTGGGGATTTCGAGAGGCTTGGAGAGACAAGTCTTTTGATTGGGATCCAGTATTGAAGTTGTGCGATAAAGTGTCTCGAACGAAAGAGACGACGACCGAGGCCGGCAAGCCAGCGGACTTGAGCTCCTCCTACTGGATGACAACCTATGCAAGCGCACGCAGCGCTGTTGCTGATTTGATTGAGGTTGGTGTGGTGCGCGACGACCATGCAATTCCCCCTGAACTTCTTGGCTATACGCGAGATATTCTCCTCGTCTTGGTGGATGACCCTAACCCATCGCCTGAATATGAACAGGCACGGATTGCTGAGCATTCTTTCGGAGTCCTAGACCTTGCGCTGAATGTAACTAGAGGAAAAGCTATCGAGGCCCTGTTACAGTATGCATTGCATGTCGTTAGAATCAACTCACGAGAACAAGAAACAGGGAAGACGGCATCTTTGCCCGAATCACTGATGGAAGCAGCAGTTAGAGACAAGCTAACGCAGAAACTGAACAAGCAGACCGATCCCAGTCTGGCTGTACATTCCCTTTTCGGCAAATATTTCCCGAACTTGTGCTATCTGGATAAAGAATGGGCGCTTGCCCATCTGGAAGATATTTTTCCCCGACAGCCGGAGATGACAGCTTATTGGGAAGCCGCTTGGGACGGGTACATGTTTCGTGGTGATTTCTTTGGGTATCTCTACGAGAATCTGAAGCCCTATTATCGTTATGCCATTGAGCAAATGGCACTGGGGTCACAAGGAAAGGCTGGATCAAATCTCTCATGTGGTAGGCTTGCAAGACACCTGGCAGCGATCTATTGGCGTGGCATTGAGACACTCCAGGATAGCCATTCCCTTGTGCCTCTGTTCTTCAACTCTGCTCCCGACGAAGTTCGCGCGGGATTTGTCATTGGCCTGGGTGTCGCATTAAGAGAAGTCAAGCCAGTCACAGATTCTGAAGAGTGGTTGCGTGCAAAGGTCTTGTGGGAAGCACGATCCCGGACAATCGAAGAAGCTACTGAGTGGAAAGAGGAGCAATTGGCAAGTTTTGCACAAGAGCTAGCAGCCTTTGTGGATTGGATACCATTTATTCCTGAAAATCTAGGAAACTTTTACTCTCTGATCGAATCATCGGTGATTGTCTCTGGCAAGGGCAGATCAGGTGAACTGATCAGGTTCCTTTCTTCTGTGGCCGCAGACCATGCATCCTTCGTCGTTTCGTTACTTGAAAAACTTGTACAGAAAGAGCAAGATCGGTGGTTTCTAATACACGAGGGCAATGCGGTTCGGGCCATGCTGGAAGCCGCCATGACTTCCGACGATGAACAAGCCAAATTGTGTGCCGTGAGAGTGATCAACTTATTTGGCCAACTTGGCAACGAACGCTATCGTGACCTCCTCAAGCTCAGGTAAGCGGGAATACCAGATGCGAGCGAGGTCAAACGTGGCTAGAGGGTCCGACACAACTTGGGCAATAATGAGTCTATTCTCAGCCGTAGTAGAGGTTTTCACATAGGCAGGTATACCGCTTCATTACTGGGAAATCGCCAAGTGCAAGCTGGAGCACTGCCTCCGGCACTTGGGGAAAATGCCTGAGGCTACAAAAGTTCGGACAGGTGGCGTAATGACGATACAAAAAGCACAAGACATTTTGAGCTATATCATGCATCCCCATGTTGAACTGGCATATGGTCGCACACATGATTGGTTTGACGCGAACCCCGGAATGAAGCAATATCAGGAATGGGACTGGAGTTGTGCCCAACAAGCCCTTGCACGAGGGACTCCTGTTGCCGCTGCATTCAACTTCAACCTTTTCTTTCCTACTCATTTCTTCAAGACTTGCCATGCTCTGCAGTCCGATAGTATCATTGGTTTCAGCAAATTAGCAGCCTGGTTACATTACAACCCGTACATCACTATTATTGACGTCGGATGCGGGGATGGAGCGGGATCCATTGCCGCAGTAGAGACTATCTTGCGGCTGCGAGAAAAAGGTCAGATCGATCCGCGTCCTGTGCAACTTTGTTGTATAGGTCTTGATCCCAACCCGAATGGTCTTTCCATTTACGAGAAAATGATGGAAGAAGTGGCGAAGATTGTAGCAGGATGTGGTGTTGAGGTGACTTATCAAGTTTGTCCGTATGTGGTCTCTCAGTCTTCTGGTTACGTAGAGTCGCATCTATTCGACCTTCGACGTAGGTGGAACCAACCTTCTTTAGGCCACTCGATTGTGATAGAGGCCAATTTGAATGACCTGCTTGAAGGAGAGTATCGGAGAGATCAGCAAAGATTCATGAATCTCAGGACTTATTCGCAGGAGCCGTTTGGCCAGCAATTGGCCTCATTCTATCGCCAATTGTTTGAGGGAATTCCAATTGACCACTTACATATACTCTCCATCGATACTGAGCCCGCAAGGATTCAGCGAGTTGTAAAGGAAATGCTTTCCTCCATTGAAGCTCGATTTAGTGAAAGAGGACATGCTTTAGAATGTTCGGACATCTACTTGGAGAACATTGAAATCAAGAACCCAACAAAAAGTTTTTGGAGGAAAAAAGGATACGACATTCATCCGCTCAATCCCTTTGTAGTATCAGTTTGTCACATTCATAACCGTGAGCTCGAACTCGATGGCAGATGGCAAAAAATAACAAGCCAAGAAAACCTGGAATTGGCATGGGCACGTGCACGTCAGGAGATGTTGCGCGAAATATTTTCGGACGAGGTTGAGATTCGTTTGTTTGAGCAGAATCTTGAATCAAATTTGGAACGTTTGCACTTTGAGCTTGAGTGTTACGCTATTCATGCTGGCTACATTCCACAAACCTTCAGATATGCTGCTCCCAAAGACTCGGGCAATGATCGACCAAAAGGGTTGACATGGCTTGAGGAAGAAATATTGATGATAGCCATTATTCAAGTTGTAGGCGCTAATGCATTGCAGCAAAAGCCGTGGAGTTATGCCTATCGTCTTTCGCCCGAGAATTCGCCAGAGCGAGGGGCCACAGAGTATCTTTACGAATGGTGGGCTGATGCCTGGGATACTTTTCGTCAAGAGGTTGGAGAATATGCCCAACGCTTCCGTGAAGGTGTTGTTATCCAGACAGATATACAGGCTTACTTCACACGTATTCTGCAAGATCAGTTGCAAAAACTAGCCAAGGATGAACTGGGTATTAGCAAGAGAATAGAATGGTTGATGGGGTTACTGATTAGCAAAGATTTAGTTGGTCATGATCCAGGACGAGGGCTAGTACAAGGAAGTGTTGGTTCTGGTTTTTTGGCCAACTTGTATCTTACACCGCTTGACAATTTATTCTCAGTAATTGATTCGAAAGGCAGACGTTTATTTCGTTATGTCGATGATATAGTGGTTGTCGTACCTGATGCTGCTGACGAGAAGACAACGCAGGGTCTTCTCTTCTCCACTATTTCCAATGAACTCAAGCTTGAACCTAACCCTCGTAAAACAGGCAGATACTCCGTCGAGCAATTTCTCCCTATTATCGCTCCCGATGTTAAGTTGGATCAATTGCGCAGGCGCTATGAAGAGTTTGTTGATCCACTATGGTGGATGAATGAGGACTTACGATTACGGTTCAGAGAAAGTTCTGGAAACAGAGCAGCTTGGTGGTTAGATATAACTCGCTACCGAGCTTGCTTGACCGAATTGGGATTCTATATTACCGAAGCCTGGTTGAGTCGTCAGCTTTCCAGAACAATTTGTAGCGATCAAGTCCCTTCCACGAACTTCCATTTTCCGGACCTGCCATTCATGTCTTCAATAACTGAGGCACGCGAGTGGGCAAGAGAGTTCCGTGGTGCAAATTCGGTTTGGGGCCGTGACTTTAATGCCTTAAAGTCCTGTCTATCTGATTTGTTCTTCGAAAACTTGGAGATTATCACCGGGCCGAGCGA
The DNA here is from genome assembly GCA_041740315.1 of Thermoflexales bacterium. GTDB lineage: Bacteria > Chloroflexota > Anaerolineae > Fen-1058 > Fen-1058 > JBGSMF01. Next base: position 6,113 of record JBGSMF010000316.1, on the reverse strand, counting down.
AGGCATGGACCGACATCAATTTGATATTGCTAGTCGCCACCTGCGATTTGCTGCTAATCGTCTGGGTGTTCTCGGCCTGGACAGTATTCACCCAGACCTGACAAATCTCCTCTGTAAGACACCTTGGCTTGTACGTGGTCATCAGCGGTTGATAGAGGACCTGGCTAGGCAAGCTTACTCGGGCGATATATGGAAATTGCTTGATTTCCATCAAGGCAGCTCTCGAGAAATGTCTGTTTATATGAGTGCAACCACTCTTAGAGCAGTGCGTTTCCTGCCTCGTTTGGAGATTGAGGAGTGGCAAAAGTTGATCGAGTTCATGTTTGTTGGTGATGAGATCACCAGGTTAATGGCGACAGAGACTTGGCTTGTTATTACTTCACAACTTGAGGGAGTCCCGTTAGCAGATAAAATACGAGCACGAACGAGCTCTCTATTTAGCGCAAATAGTTCACCTGCTCGCCGTTTGCTTAAGAATTACTTGCTAGTGTTAGGGATGATAGATCCCGAAGAAGTCGCTGCCTTGAGTGCCAAGTTTGTGGCAGATCCGCTTGTATCAGAGGCATGCGCTGCTGTATTGAAAGGTCTCACTGTTACTCTATTCCGCGATAATGAACCTGATATTCTACGTCGAAAATATTACAGTACAAAGTATCGCGACTTTGACGATGGTAGTGGCGGATCAATATAAGAGTTATGGCAATGATTATCAGTGTCAGCCGCCGCACCGACATCCCGGCGTTTTATGCCGAGTGGTTCATCAACCGCATTCGCGCCGGGTATTGCACAGTCCCCAACCCGTTCAATTCTAACCAGATTTCGTATATCCCGCTGAAGCCGGAAGATGTAGATGTCATCGTTTTCTGGACCCGTCACCCACGCCCGCTGATGCCGTATCTGGCCGAACTTGATGGGCGCGGCTATCGCTACTATTTTCAATACACCCTGATAAACAACCCGCGCTTGATAGACCCTAAATCGCCCGCATTGGACATTGCGCTGAAAACCTTTTGCGAGTTGGCTGACTACGTCGGCCCCGAAAGAGTCGTCTGGCGGTATGACCCAATTGTGTTCAGCCAGATCACTGGCGCGCAATTTCATCAACGAACTTATGCGTATATTGCTCGACAACTCCGAGGGCACACCCGCCGCTCGACCATCAGTATTGTGGACATCTATCCCAAGATCAAGAAGCGTCTGCACAAACTGGCAGATCAAGGGATTGAACTAACAACCTACGATGGTAAACCCGATGAGGCTTTTGATGAATTGATGCGGGCATTGGTCCGCGCGGCTGATGAGAATGGGATGGAGATTGTCAGTTGCGCTGAAGAGTTGGCCTTGCAATCTTACGGCATCCGGCCCGGTAAATGCGTAGACGACGAGTACATCGAGCGAATCTTTGGTCTCAAGGTAACGGACAAAAAAGACCCTGCGCAGCGAGAAAAGTGTGGTTGCGTGGTGAGCAAAGATATTGGCATGTACGAGTCGTGCTTGTTCGGTTGCCAGTATTGTTATGCCTCCAGCCGCTTTGAACGGGCACAGCACAACCACGACGTTGAACATCGTCCCGGTTCGCCCTCGCTGCTGGGTTGGTATGATGCTGCGCCACCCGAGTTGTCATACAGTGATGCTAAACAGATTACTTTCCTGTGATGTTCGACTGAACAAGGAGCATAGCAATGCCTGAAGAACAACAAAGCTTGCTAGATGAAGACCAAGTCAAATGCGAGCACTACAACCCGGTTGATGTTCACCAGCAAGACACCATTGGAGCGATCTTTTTGGGCATCATAGCTATTGCCTTGCCGGTGGCGCTGCTGCGTGTCCTGGCCCACAACCGGGAATTGATGCGGCAGTTACAGCACTGATACAGTCGTTAGCTTGGCGTGGCCTTGCACCGCTGGAGACAGTGTTGCGAAATTAGCAAATTCGCAGGCTGTATATCCTTGTGCATAACTGATGGGAGGTTATTGATGCATTCTCGGAACAGAAGGCAATTGTGCCCCAGATCGCAAAACAATCTAAAGGAAGCTGTTGTACCTCTGGCCAATGAGACGCGCTTGCGAGAGCACATGCACGTTACCACAGACAAAGGAACATGGCGGGTAGATTTTGAAGGTGAACCGTCGGAAGAGGGCCACTTTCGCCTGTACCGTTGCCCGGCAGGTGGCTCGAATTTGACCGAGTGGCCGGAAAAGTTCGCGGGTAATCCCGATGGAATGGTGCAGATTGTGGGCGTGATCGAGGCAGAGGATGCGCGCAAGCTGGGTGGGCAGGTCAGCGCCTGGCAGATCTACTTTGACGCGCACGCTGAAACAGAACGGCGCAGTTGGACTTTGCCCTGGTTGCCCACCGACGCAGACTTGTCCAAGCGATTATTCGAAGAATTGGAGCGTGGGGAGTTGTGAGGGCTTGGGACATGGCGTCCACGCCAAGCCCTGGGAGGTCGGCCTGAACCAACAAATCAAAACACCACTGGAAGAGTTAGCGCAGTTGCGCCAACTTCTTGTTGACCACTTTAACGAAGGCGAGTTGCGCACCCTATGCTTTGACCTGGGTGTGGATTACGAAAACTTGCCTCCCGGCGGCAAAGCCGACAAAGCACGTGAACTGGTGGCGCATCTCGAACGCCGTAACCAGATTCCTGAATTGCTAGAGATGGGCCGGCGTCTGCGCCCGGATGTAGACTGGTCACAAACCTACTTGGACGACCGCATGGCCGATTATCGCGCCCGGCGCGACCAGGCTGACCAGCTTCGCCGCGAGCGGCGCGGACGCCAGCGCGTGGTCAACCTGCGCCCGCTGGATGTGACGCACACTTTCAAAGATCGTGTCCGCGAGATGCAGGAACTCTCCACACATCTGGCGCAAGGCAACGTGCGGCTGGTTTGCATCGTTGGGCGCGGCGGTATGGGCAAGACGGCTTTAGCCAGCCGCGTATTGGCCGATTTGGAAGACACCTGGCTGTTGGAGAAAAGCCAGGTATCTGGCATTCTCTACCTCAGTGCACGCAGCACGGGTCTCAGCCTGGAGCGCATCTATACCGACGTTGGGCGCATGCTCGGAGAGCCAGCCGCAAGCAGGCTGGCGGCGCGCTGGGCCAGCGGCGAAATACCGCTGGTCGCCAAAGTTGAATATCTCTTGGAGACGATGCAGGATGGGCTGTATCTCATCTTGCTGGATAACCTCGAAGATCATCTATCCCCGGACGGCACAATAGCCGACGAAGGCTTGCGTTTGTTTGTCGAACACTGCCTGACCCAACCCGGCGGCGCGCGGCTGATTGCCACTTCGCGCGAACAGGTGCAGGTTGCCTCTGCTGCGCTGCGCAATGCGCGCCACATCCCACTGCGCGATGGCTTGCCAGAAGATGAAGCAATGGCATTGCTACGCGCGCTTGACCCATCAGGCGAGCTAGGCTTGCGCGATGCGCCCGAAAGTGATTTGCGCCGCGCCGTGCAACTCACTGGCGGCATTCCGCGCGCGCTCGAAATCATCGCCGGCATTTTGCAGGCTGATCCCACCACCAGCTTACCGCGCTTGTTGGCTGGCAAGAGTTTGTTTGGCGAGCAGGTTGTCGAGAGCTTGGTGGCGGCCAGTTATCATCGTCTGGGAGAGAATGAGCGGCATGTGATGGAATCCCTGGCAGTTTTTGGCTGCCCAATCGAGGAAACTGCGATTGCTTATTTGCTGTATCCATGGTGTCCAGATCTCGATGTACGCTCTTGCTTACGTCGTTTAGTCAATAGTTACTTTGTGAGCGTCAATCGTTCCACTGGCGCATATAGCCTGCACCTACTTGACCGCGAGTATGCTTATCTGCATTTGCCGGAAGAGATAGAGACAGAGATAGCGGTAGAGAAGGAGAGATGCTATACACGGCGCAACCTGGAACTGCGCGCGGCTGATTTCTATGCCAGCATCTACAAGCCGGAAAGCGAGTGGAAGACAGGAGAAGATTTGTCACCGCAATTGGCCGAGTTTGAACATCGAGTGCGGGCGGGGGATTATGACGGTGCTTGTCGAGTGTTGGATCTAGTTGATCTTGACTATTTTTACAAGTGGTCCGAATACCATCGAGTGTGGAGAATGCGGGAGAAATTATCAGGGCACTTGGTAGAGCCAAGATTACATTTGAGTAATTTGGGTAGCTTGGGACGTATATGTCGCGGATTGGGGCGCTTTGAACAGGCAATACAGTTTCATAAAGATGCTTTGGCGATAGCTCGGCAACTCAGAGATCGCTTCCAGGAAAGTGTGCAATTGGGTGATTTGGGTTTGGCATGTGCTAATATTGGACATACTCTACAAGCAATTGAATTATATGAAGAAGCCTTGGATAGTGCGCGTCAGGTTGATAATCGCCGCTTGGAGGGGGTCTGGATCAGCAGTTTGGGAACTGCTTATAAAGCCATAGGAAGAATAGAGGATGCCTTCAGTTGTTTTGAGCAGGCCTTGGACATCTCGTATCGAATTGGTCATCGTCGTGAAACTGGTATTAACTTGGGTCATTTGGGCTCCCTTTATCTGGTTGAGGAGGAATGCGAGAAAGCTATTGATTATTACCAACAATCCTTGTCCATAGCCCGTGACATTGGCGATCGTCGCGGCGAAAGTGCTCGGCTGGGCAGCCTAGGAAACGCATACTATCTGCTGGGACAAATTCAGCGATCGGAAGAGCTCTACAATCAATCTCTGAGCATCTCTGGCGAAATAGGAGACCAGTCCACTCAAAGTCGACATTTAATTGGCTTGGGCAAATCTTTGCTGCTTTGTGGCAGGCTGCTGGAAGCTAAGCAGTATTTCGCGACATCTTACGAAATGAATATTCCCAGAAGTCACACCAAAGCAGCAATAATGCTGGGGATTAGTTTGTTGCATCAGCGACAACCAGCGGCTAGGAATTATTTCGTTGAAGCAATTGCAGGCTGCCGTGCACTGCTCGACCGAACAGAGAATTTGTACGAGTTGCAATATATTTTATCAGCCGCAATGGTCGGTCAAGCCGTCTGTGATTCACGCTGGGCCGATGCAAGCCAACGCGCCGAACTGCTTGCCCCCGCCCTGGCCGAATACCGCCGCGCGCTGGAAATCACCTCTGCCGCCGGCGTTGTAGGTGACGCCATCCGCGACCTGGAGTTGATCCGTGCAGCAGGCATTGAGGGGCTGAAGCCAGCGTTCGAACTGCTCGAAAGCGCGCGAGGACAAAATGCCTGATACCCAACCAGTCACCTTTCCCGCCGCCAATGGCGGCCCGCGCTTGAAAGGCATCCTGCACTTGCCGGATGCTTTTGCCCAGTGTGGTTATGCTGTGGTGTGCCATCCCCATCCGCTGCAAATGGGCGGGACGATGGACAATACCATCGTCGTAGCCGTGTGCCGTGCGCTGGCAGCGCGCAACTGGGTGGCGCTGCGCTTCAACTTTCGCGGCGCGTTTGACCAGGGCCGCGGTGAGATGGACGACGTGGCCGGCGCATTGGATTTTCTGCTGGGTGGCAAAGTGACAGAACCCGACCAAGTTGCTGTGATTGGCTATTCATTTGGCGCGCAGGTGGGGTTGCACCACGCCGCGCGCGATGCGCGAGTTGGGCGATTGGTGGGCATTGCGCTGGTGCAAGACCACTATGCCGATCCATTCCTGGATAGCGATTCGCGCCCCAAGCTGTTTATTGCGGGCGAACACGACGCCTGGGCGCCGCCAGGCGCAATGTCCAACTATGTGGCACAACTCAAGCCACCCATGACCTTGCATGTCATTCAAGGCACAGACCACTTTTTTGCTGGATATGAGAGCCAGATTGGGACATTGATAACCGATTGGCTCGAAACGGGGTAGCGCAAGCCTGATAGGTAGTGCAGGTGGGGGTAAGGTATAAGGGGCAGTTTCGCAGTACATGTAGTTGAGTTGTAACTAGGTTGCACGCTAGACGCAATGGTTAGTGCAACTGAGATTTCCAGACAAGCCCATTTTGTCCACTGACTGGCGGTCAGTGACCGGACACTTTTTTAGCCAACCAAGCTCGCACGCTGACCAGTTCCCGTCACTTTTTATACGGCAGCGTGTAAAAATGTGCTTTTCCGGGTCAAAATTACACGCTGCCGTATACCGA
>JBGSMF010000315.1:0-59857 GCA_041740315.1 Thermoflexales bacterium | reverse complement strand
GCTGTGGATTTCCTACAGATTTCACGTTGCCACCTGAAATTCGTCAAAAAGCGTCTTTCACCGACCATCTGCCGAAGGGATCAAGCTTGTTTCGACGCTCCAAGCGCCTTGCGGCAGCAACTTGTTAGCCGAAAGTAGAGTTGTAGTCAAGTACCATTTACACCTGCAACAGTACAGCATCCAACACGGCCATCGCCTCGCATATCCCCAAAATTCTGAAAAACCAGATAGTGTGCTTGCCCTCTGCCTGGTCAGGCAGGACACGCGGAATATGTATGGTTGCATCTGGTCAAGTGGCGAAGATGCCAGGAACAGAAAAGTGGTGTATAGTTGAGGCAATGAGGAGTTCGGAATGCCTCGCATGCTTTCACCCCGACTTTCACGTATTCAAGTTGTTTTGTGTTATCATGGGCATGGCTGATTCACGTACCCTTATTTTGACAAGGGACAGATTCGTGAATGGATGTGGATAAGGAGAATAGCTTTGCAGGCAGAAATCATTACCACTGGAAGCGAACTGTTGCTGGGCGAACTGGTAGATACCAACACGGCGTTCATCGCGCGGCGGCTGCGCTCGATTGGATTGAACTTGTATTACACGACCACCGTGGGTGATAATGTCGAGCGCATGGTCGAATCGCTGCGCCATGCCTTGACTCGCTCAGATGTGATTGTGACCACAGGTGGCTTGGGGCCAACTGTGGATGACGTGACACGCCAGGCCGTGGCTCAGGCTATCGAACGCGAACTGGTTTTTCGGCCAGACTTGCTAGATCAAATCGCCGCGCGTTTTCGCGCTTATGGCTCGCCGATGGGCGAGAACAATCGCCAGCAGGCTTTTATTCCAACCGGCGCTGTGGCGATTGAAAACCCCGTGGGCACCGCGCCGTCGTTTTGGGTGGAACATGAAGGGCGGGTGATTGTTTGCCTGCCGGGTGTGCCGCGCGAGATGGAGTATCTTGTTGACCACGCTGTGCTGCCCTTGCTGCGGGATAAACTGGATTTGCGCCAGTTTATTGTGGTGCGCAATGTGCACGTGATCGGCCTGGGTGAAAGCCGAATTGATGCGGTGGTGGCCGACCTGGAACAGCTCAATAACCCCACAGTGGGCTTGGCCGCGCACGCCGGACAGGTGGATGTGCGCATCACAGCCAAGGCGGATACAGAAGATCAGGCGCGCGGATTGCTCGGGCTGGTGGAAGCGCAGGTGCGCGAGCGTTTGTCCGATAATATTTATGGCGCAGATGATGAAACCATTGAATCGCTTGTGGTGCGCATGCTGGCGGACCGCGGCCAGAGCCTGCTCTCGGTCGAGCAGGGCACCGGCGGGCAGTTGGCGGGGCGCTTGGCGGCTGCGGGCGGCTCGGAGCAGGTTTTTCATCATGGCCTGGTTTTGCCCAACCTGGGCGCGCCAGTGGAAAAAGCGGTAGAGGTAGTGCGGCAATCGGCTGGCGCAGATTTGGTGTTAGGCTTGGTGGTGGGACCAACCGAGGATGGCGCAGGCTTGCAAATTGCGCAGGCCCTGGCCACGCCTGCCGGCACGCAAACCCATCAGCGCGGCTTTGGCGGGCACCCCAAGCTGGCAGCCCAATGGGGCGTGACCCATAGCTTGGGATTGCTCTGGCGTTATCTGAAAACCCCGCTGGATTGACTGGAAATAACGCAGCCACGCATTTCTAGCTGTTAGCGGGCATTGCCTCAAGACATCTTTTTAGCACATCGGGCTGATTGCTGATGATCAGGTCTACTCCAAGCTGGGCCAAGCGGCGTATTTCTTCTGGCTCATCTACCGTCCAGGTATTAATACGGTACCCCTGCGCGCGCAGCGCCTGCACGCTGGCTTGATTGAGCATGCTGTGATGCGGGTGGCGCGCTTCGTGCGGGCACAAGGGGGCCAACCACGCGCGGCGTATGTAAAGCGGCATATCGGGCGCATACAGCAGCCCGGCCGGCACATGCGGCATAATCTTTTTAATCCGCCGCACTGCCAGCGGGTTGAACGATGAAAACAAGACGCGCTTTTCGAGGCCATGCTGTTGCGCCAGCGCGGCGACAGCCTGCTCCAACTCGTCAGAGTGCACACTTTTCGATTTCAGCTCCACATTGATGAGGAGCTTTTGCCCAACAGCTTCAAATACCTCTGCCAAGGTGGGAATGCGCTCGCCGGCAAAGGCCGGGTCAAACTTGCTGCCCGCATCCAATTGCTTCAGTTCGGCCAAGGTTTTGCCGCGCACCTGTCCCCTGCCATTGGTGCTGGCCTCTAGGCTGAAATCGTGAATGACTACCGGCACCCCATCGGCGCTCAGGTGCACATCAAGCTCGATGCCGTCTGCGCCCAACTCGACGGCTTGTGTAAAGGCCGCCAGCGTGTTTTGCGGCGCGCGACGGCAAGCGCCCCGGTGGGCAAAATTCAGGGGGCGCTTGAAGTAAAAATATCCTAGTTCCATCAACCTGGAATCTCAGTATAGCTCTACAAAATACGCCGACCAGGCTTGATCTAACAGGTCTTTGGAGAGGGTAGGGGGAATGTTGAGATAAATGGCAATGTCAATCAGTTGGTCAAGCAGGTCGCGCGGGTGCACCGCGCGCAACTTGTGCTGCTTGTCAACGTAATACGTTTTAATCAGATAGGCCAGACCCTGCTCATCGTAAGGCACACCCTTGGCCTGGCAGACGCGCTTGAAAATTTCACGATACTCTTCAAAGCTTGGGTCGCCAATCTCGATCTTGTGCCGAATACGGCGCAGGAACGCTTCGTCCACCAGCTCCTTGGGCGCCAGGTTGGTTGAAAAAACAATCATGACATCAAACGGCACTTCGAGCTTGCGCCCAGTGTGGAGCGTGAGAAAGTCCATCCGTTTTTCCAGCGGCACAATCCAGCGGTTGAGCAGTTTTTGGGGGCTAACCTGCTGGCGGCCAAAGTCGTCAATCAAAAACATGCCGCCGTTGGCCTTCATTTGATAAGGCGCTTCATAGTATTTGTTAGAAGGATCGTAAACCAGGTCGAGCGTTTCCAGCGTCAACTCGCCGCCTACGATGATGACGGGACGGCGAATTTTGATCCAGCGTTGATCGCGCGGGCGCGCCTTGCCGCCGCCGGCGGCAGCGGCGGTGGGGTCATCGGGCACAACCTGATGGTTAACTTGGTCATAGATCTTGATGATCTGTCCCTCAATTTCGACGGCGTAGGGGATGAGCATATCAGTGCCGAGCACGACGCGCCCGACTGCTTCAGATATGGTGGTTTTACCGTTGCCGGGTGGGCCATACAAGAAAATGGATCGCCTCGAGTTGACCGCCGGGCCTACCCGGTTGAGTATATTGTCGCTCACAACAATGTGCGACAGCGCCTGGCGCATGATTCGCTGCGTTACATTGGTGCTCTTGACCGACTGTTTCAAAATGGCTTGATTGTAGGCTTGCAAGGCAACGGGGGCGGCATCGGTGTAGGTGCTGCGCTCTAGCGCCTCGCGCGCCTTTTCGCTGCCTTTGACGCTGATGACGTATTGGAAAGCTTTTTCGCCAATTCCACCCGATCCGCGCACCTCGCACAGTTGCTCGCGTTTTAGAAACTCGAGCACCTGGTCTATCACCCCCCCAAACGGCAACTTGAGACGGTCGGCAATCGTCGCGCCAGAGAGGAATCCTTCGTAATACATGACCTTCAAGACCAGGTCAATCAAAAGGCCCATGCTCAGGCCGGTTTCGTCAATGTTGCGCGGCACGCTTGGCTCGAACAAGCCGGCGCTAATGACCTGAGAAGGTGATATAGGCCCCGTTTGCGCTTGGCGTTGAGGAGCTGCTGGTGTTGGCATATCAAGCCTCCTTCTGTCTAATCTTTTGGGTGTGACCAAAATCAGTTGACCGGAATCCTCAACTTGTTGAGGCATACTCACGCCGAACAAGTTTAGTCACACCCATTTATTATACCACTGGAAAGCTGAACTGGGGATAGGAATGTCAAGCGCCTGGCCTCTACATGGAGGTCAGGCGCTTTGCCTGGATAGTGTGCGCGAGAGCTTACAGGTGTTTACCCTCGGCCTCGGTCAGCGCGTCTTCGAGGATTTCCAGCGCTTCCTGCGCCAGGTTCTGGGGCAGCATCAGCGGCGGCATAAAGCGCGTGGCGCTGCGCCCACAGCCCAGCGTCAATAATCCGCGTTCAAAGCAGCCGTGCACCACTGCGTCGCGCAGTTGTTTGGCCGGTTCTTTGGTCTTTTTGTCTTTGACAAACTCGATGCCAATCATCAATCCCTTGCCGCGCACATCGCCAATCGAAGGATGGCGGCCTTGCATTTCGATCATGGCATCCAGCAAGTATTCGCCCACCTGGGCAGCGTTTTGCATCATGCCTTCTTCGATCAGCTTGAGGGTTGTCAGGGCCGCGGTGCAGGCCAATGGATTGCCGCCATAGGTGTTGCCGTGCGCGCCGGGCTTCCATTTGTCAATGATAGAAGCGCGGGCCACCATCATGCCCAGTGGCATACCGCTGGCAATGCCCTTGGCCACGCACATAATATCGGGTTCGGCATCCCAGTGTTGAATGGCCCACCATTTGCCGGTGCGCCCCACGCCGCTCTGCACCTCGTCGGCAATGAGCAAAATGCCATACTTGTCGGCCAGCTTGCGCAAGCGCGACAAAAAGTTGGGGGGAGGAACAATATAACCGCCTTCACCTTGGATCGGCTCGATGAGGAAAGCGGCAATCTCGTCGCCGGGCACAACGTTGGCGAACAAGACATTTTCCAGATAGTTGATGACGGCGTCGCCGGCATCGCCGCCGGGCGGGGGAATGAGCACCGGGCGGTAGGGATCGGGGTAGGGCACGTGCGTCACGCCGGGCATCACTGGGAAAAAGCGCTCTTGCTGGGTATATTTGCTGGCGGTAAAGGCCAGGCTGCCCATCGAGCGACCGTGAAAGCCGCCCAAGAAACCAATAAAGCGCGGCCGCCCCGTGACATAGCGGGCCAGCTTGATGGCCGCCTCTACCGATTCTGTGCCCGAATTGGCGAAAAACACCCGCACGTCTTCTTTCATCGGGGCAATTTCGTTCATCTTTTCGCCCAGGCGAATCATGGTGTCGTGGTAATAGTCGGAGGAAATGTGAATAAACTTTTCGGCCTGTTGTTGAATTGCTTTGACCAGTTCGGGGTGGGCGTGCCCGGTCGAGAGCACGGCAATGCCGGCGGCAAAATCAATAAAACGATTGTTATCCACATCCCAACATTCAGCGCCCCGGCCGTAATCCATGACAAAAGGATAATCGCGTGGGTACGAAGGTGAGGTAACTTTACTATCGCGTTCGAGCATCGCTTGGGCCTTGGGCCCAGGCAGGTTCATTTTTTTGATAGACATTGTAAAATCCTTTCTTTATGTCTTGTATAGACAACAAAACTCTTGACAGCAACATCAGCGCAAGGGTTTGTTGGAACGGTAATTCTATTAAAAAACTGGAAATTTGGAATGGACAAGCAGAGCCGGTGAGACTCGCCTACAAGCCCTGCTTGGGAGATCGAGCCGCAGCTATCCGAGGGTTATTCATTCGTCTGCCGTGGACCGTTTGACACGGATGGCCCACGGGTTGTTTTGGTGGGGAAAGTACATTTATTGCCCCAAGATGGTGATTGTGCCGAGTATCGTTTGATCAGCGCCGGCTAAGGTATTCAGCCGACCTTCTTCATTATACAACCCAACGATGATTTTGTACACCCCCGGTTGAGCATCTGGCGGGATGGTCAGGCTAAAGGTGTTGCGTACCAGCGTGCCTGTTTGCCACAGCGAGCTAGGAAAGCTATCTGCCCCGGCAATGTGATCATCTTGCGCCGCCAAGCTGCCATCGGGCCTAGAAAGGTGCACAAAGGTCATATAGTTTTCGTCCAGTTTGGCGTTTGCCTGCCAGTACAGGGCTAGCGAGATGGTTTGGCCGGGCGAGGCGTGGCCTGGGGTCAAATCATAGCCCGCCAGCGAGAGAGGTTGCGCATAATCAATATCTAGCGCGTATTGTGGCTTGGCGCCGAACGGGGTGTGGTTATTCAAATCAAACAACAGCAATTGCATACCGTGAAATTCTTGCCCTACTCCCAGGCGTTGAGCCTTGCTGGTCAGCTCGTTCATAACCACATTCATGGGGTCGGCCAGTTGGCTTTGCCACAGCGCCAGCCACAAGCGGGATTTTCCTTGGGCGGCCTGCTCTAGCGTCGTTGCAGCGCCATAATCTAGTGGCTGCTGCGCTGGTGGCAAAAGGCCGGGTGGCATTGGCACAAGGGGCGTTCCCCCTGAATAATAATACTCAAAGACGGGTTGTTGGTAACCGCCAAGCAAGATAACAATGTCGCCGGGGTGTTCGTATTGCGTGATATAGTTGGCGATGCTGCGCGCATCGGGTCGGACAAGCTCTGGCGCGTAATAGGTGTTGTAGAGCGAAATTGCGCTGGTGGCGAACACAATTCCCCCCGCCGCAACGAACGCGGCTGTGGTTAGCGCTCGGGGTATTCGCCGCCGGCCCTGCCACAGCGTTTCCAGGCCGGCGCCGGCCAGCAGCAAAAATGCGGGCAGGGCCATGATCAAATAGCGTGGAGCAAATTTGGGCTTGTTCCAAGCCAAACTGGCCATGATGGCAACAGGCACAGCCATCAGCATGGCCAGGGTGACCAGCTTGTAGCGCGGCGCGCGGCTGGCTAAAAGGCCCAGCGCAATCAATATTGCCAGGCTCCAGGTAGCCCAGGCGCTTGGTGGCGATGTAGCGATGCTGCCTGTGGCAAACGCGCGCAGCGTGTCACTGACCACGGTTTGCCACCCCACGCGACCGGGGAAAAAAGTGGTATTGGTTGTGGCCTGCGTCCACGCAGCGGGCAGCCAAGGCGCAAAGGCAGCAACAATTGCAACCTGCCCCAGTCCCCACATAACCAGCGAGCGCCATTGTCTGCTTGCCGCCTGTTTTTTGCACAGCCACCAAATGCCAAAGGCTGCATTGATTGCCAGCAAGGTAAACGCCGCATAATAATGAGTATACAAGCCTGCCGCGCCGGCTGCCACGAGAGCCACAATTTTTAATTTTGAATCTGAAATCTGGAATTTTGAATTTTGAATTTGAAATCTGGAATCTGATTTGCCATCATCAGCGTTAGCGCCAATAGCAGGCTGTATCCGCGCGCTTCTTGGGCATACCATACTGCAAAAGCTGAGCCGGCCAGCAGCAGTGCCCCCATCGTGCCCGCCGTCGCGCCCAGCAGCCTGCGTCCCAGGCGATAGGTGAGGGCCACGGCCAGCACGGCGAACCACACTGAGAGAAAGCGCGCGGCAAACTCGCTGCTGCCGGCTATGGCCATCCATTGCCCCAGCAACAGCGCATGCAGAGGGGGATGATCGGTAATGGCGCTTTGGGCGATGGTTTGCGATGGGGGTTGTGATGCCAGGAATACGCTCAATGCCTCATCGTACCACAGGCTTTGCGCGCCAAGCTGATGCGCTCGCAGCGCAAAGGCCAGCAGGCAAATCAGCGCCATGGCTGCCAATTTTTGCCTGTGCTTTGCGGCTTGCATCTTGTAGCTGCTCCTTGCCTCAGGCCAACGTCAATCGCTGCGTCAGCCGGATCACCCAGCCTATGGGCCGATCTAGCCACACGGCGCGGTTGATGGCCCACGCGCCCAGCCCGCCGAGCCAGGCGCCCGCCACAATATCCAATGGATAGTGCGCTCCCCCCCATACACGCGCCAGGGCGATTGCGCCGGCTAACCCCAACATCCATCGCCCCCACTCTTTTTTGCGCAGCCATACCGCGCTTGCCAGCGAGAACCCCACGGTTGCGGCATTACTAGGCAACGACGAGTCGGAGGGATGATAAAATAGCAAGGTGACCTCATGATTGGTAAACGGGCGCGGACGAAAATAGATGACGTTAATCAAAGAGACGATTGCGCTGGCCAGCAGCATGGCCAACAGCGCGCGCAGCGCCGTTGTTTGATTGCCAGTCCTATCTTGGGTAGTTTGGCCCGAGAACCACAATCCTAGCAGTGCTAAAACCAGCGCGGTGGGTATGACATAGTCGTTCATAAAGAATTGTATGGCCGAATCGAGTATTCCATGTCGCCCGGCTGTGCCATTGAGCAAGCGAAAGAGTTGCATATCGTACAAGCCAATTAGGCTGGAAAGCAGCAAGCAGAAAGATAAAATCGCCAGGTTGAATGGTGTGGCTTGAGCTGCAAAGAAAGTAGAAAATGCCCCTGTTTTCTTCGTGCTCTCAGTCAACCAGGGGGCCGCTGTCAGAATTGGTTGGCGCCAACGGGCAAGCAGGCGCGCTACTCCCAGCGCCAACAGCGCCGATAGCCCGAACAGCGCCGTCAACTCGGCGCCGGCTGGGCCTGGGGTGAGGAGATCAGGCGCAAAGAACCAAAAGGCCGCGTAAGCAATGGCGACGAGAACCAACCCCACGGCCATGCCGGCCCGCGGGCGAGTGGGCAGCGCTACGCAGGCTTGTTGCCAATCTTGGCTGGTTGCAGCAACAGCTTGCAGCACGCCCAGCGCGGCGGTGAATGCAAAGAGGATATAGTTGACCGCAAGATGAAGGGGGACATACGCGCGCATGGGCTCATCAAGCCGGGGTGGCATCGCAAGCCAACGCCAATGCCCCCAGCAACCCCACATCGCCGCCCAGCTCTGCCGGGACGATGGGCACCAAGTATTCAGGGCGCATCACGCGTTCGGTCACAACGCGTTGGATGGGGTCAAACAGCAGCGGGCCGGTTTTGGTGACGCCGCCGCCGAGGATAACAATGGACGGGTTGAACGAATGTAACATGCTGACAATCCCCACGCCGATGAGGAACCCGGCGCGCGCCAGCGCCTCGCGTGACAAGGGGTCGCCGGCAGCCGCTGCCTCTCCTACAATGGCGGCCGTTACATCTTGCAAGCGGCCATTGACCAGCTCAGTGATGAGGCTGGGCCGCCCTTCAACAATTTGTGCCACGGCGTGGGCGGCAATCGCCGGCCCGGCAGCCAACTTTTCCAGGCAGCCATAGTTGCCGCAGTTGCAGCGTGGGCCTTCGGGTTGCACGCTAATGTGCCCCAATTCTGCCGCCAGCCCATGCGCGCCCAACAGCAGCCGCCCGCTGCTAATTACGCCTCCGCCAATGCCTGTGCTGATGGTGAGATAGAGCAAGTCATTGTGCCCGCGCCCGGCGCCAAAGCGCCATTCGGCCATGGCGGCCAGGTTGGCATCGTTGCCCAGGTGCACCGGCGCATTGAATCGCTGCGCCAAAATATCGCGCAGAGGAACCCTGTCCCACCCTGGCAAATTGGGCGCCGCAATGACAATCCCTTGCCAGGGATCGAGCGGCCCAGGGGCGGCAATGCCTATTGCGCGCGCCCCATCCAAAGGCCATACTTGGGCAATGGCTGCCTGAATTCGGTCAATCACGGCGGCCTGGCCTTCGTGCGCCTGTGTAAGGGTTTGGTGACGCGCTTCAATGCTTCCATCGGGGGCGCAGCGCGCAGCGCGGATTTGTGTCCCGCCCAAGTCTACAGCGATGTAGGTATTTGCCATGTCAAGCTCCTGTCAGGGTTTCTGTCTTGTGCCCAAGTATACCTTGGCTTTTCAGAAAATGCCAGTATAATGACCGGTGATGGAACTGCTATCTCCGGGTTTGGTTTTGTCTATCATTATTTCCACTGCATGCGGGGCGGCCTTTCACGCCCTGCGTGGTGAGGGTTATGGCAAATTGCTGTGGTATTTGCTGGCGGCCTGGGTTGGTTTCGCGCTGGGGCAAGGAGTGGCCTGGTTGGCAAACTGGCAATTTGCAATGATGGGCCAGGTTCACTTGGTGGAGGGAGTGCTGGGCAGCCTGGTGTTGATGATCCTGGTCAGCTGGACAAAGTTGAAATAACGAATACAAGGGCGAATACGATGACGGTTACGAGGATGATTACACAGAAACTTGCTCACTGGTTACCTCTGTTTCTTATCAGTAGCCTTGGCCTTTTTTTTGAGCTGGCTATTATCCGTTGGGTATCGGGCGAGTTGCGATTGCTATCGTACTTTAAAAATTTGCCCCTGATGGCTGCTTTTCTTGGGCTAGCGCTGGGTTTTGCGCTGGTAGGCAAGGGGCGTGACTATCGCGATATTTTTGCGCCTTTGCTTGGCTTGTTTGTTGTTTTGGTTCTGGTCGTGGGGCGGACGACCTCTCCGCTGCCTTTGCATTATCCAGAGGCAGGCGAGCAAGCTGTATCGGGCGCTTTGCTTTATTGGAACTGGGTAGCGCCCTTGTTGATTTTGGGTGTGACGCTGGCCTTTTTCTTGTTGATGGTTTTCATATTCATTCCACTTGGGCAGGCCACTGGTTATGAAATGAGCCGCTATGCCCCAGTGCCGGCATATATCGTCAACTTGCTGGCGAGCCTGGCAGAGGTATGGGCCTTTTCGCTCTTGTCGTATATGCAAACCCCACCCGTGGTTTGGTTTGGTTTGGTCGCCGTATCAACAGTTAAAAGTTAGCAATTTGTATTTTGAGCGGGCAGGCAATAACGAATTGATCAAGGTGGGTTCTACTGTCAAAGTTCAGCAAATCACCTATCAACAAACCATTAATCTGTCGCCCCAATTTCTGGCCGAATGGCAAGACCAGATTCCGCGCTTGAAAAGCGCCGCGGTGGTATACAACTTGCCCTATCGCCTCGGCGCAAAACAGGAACGCGTTTTGGTTGTGGGCGCTGGCATGGGCAATGATGTGGCAGCCGCGTTGCGCAACGGAGCGGGCAGCGTGGATGCTGTGGATATAGACCCTGCCATCTTGGCCCTGGGCCGCCAACTACACCCTGAAGCTCCCTACAGTAACCCGCGCGTCAAGCTCATCGTTAATGATGCCCGTTCGTTTTTCAAGACAAATTCAGGGCGTTACGATATGGTTGTGTTTGGGTTGTTGGATTCGTATACTCTGCTGTCTAGCTTGTCTAGCGTCACGTTAGATTCTTTTGTCTATACACTAGAGAGCTTGCGCCAGGCGCAACAGCATTTGACCGATGACGGCGTGCTGGTGATGGCTTTTTACACGGGCAATGTCTGGTGGATAGAACAGCGAATTGGGCGGCTGCTGGAAGAGGTCTTTGGCGCGGGCCAGGTGTTTTCCCACTCGGAGCCGGTAGGCACGACCTTTGTGGTGGGGCCGGTTTCACCCGAACGGCTGGCCGAGGCTCAATTGACGGTGTGGCAGCCCAACCCGGCCTTTGACAATATGCCGCTGCCGACGGATGATTGGCCTTTTCTCTATTTGCAGGCGCGCGCCATACCGGCTGCCTATTGGCAGGCGGTGTTGCTCATTGGCCTGGTGTGCCTGGCGTTGATTGCGCGTTCTTTCCCCCAGGCGCTGCGCCCCAACTGGCATTTTTGGTTGTTGGGGGCGGCCTTTCTGCTGGTAGAATTCAAGAGCATCACCGAACTGGCCCTGCTGTTTGGCAGCACCTGGCTGGTGAATATCTTGGCTATTTCGGGAGTGTTGTTGATGGCTTTGGGCGCCAATTTGTTGGTGTTGTGGCGACAGCGATTTAACCTGCGAGGGGTGTATGTCTTTTTGTTTGCCAGCCTGGTCTTGGCCTATGTCTTTCCCCTGAATGCGCTGAATGTTTTCGCGCCAGCCTTGCGGGCCGTTATTAGCATGATCCTTGTGTCTTTACCACTCTTTTTTGCCGGGCTTATTTTCAGCGAATCTCTGCGCCGCACCGGCGAAACGGCTGGGCCGCTAGCCTCAAACCTCAGCGGTTCAGTGGTGGGGGGAATCTTGGAGTATGGCGCTATCTGGTGGGGCATCAAGAGCCTGTATGTGATAGCTGCAATCGTCTATGCGGGGGCGTTGGCGGCCTCTCGATTACAAAAGAACTAGGGTCGCGTAGCGACCCGCCTAGTTATCGTTTTTCTTTCTTGATGATTTCAATGTCGGCGGGCGTCAAGCGCACCACGTCTCCATCTGAGGGCACCAACACCTGTCCAAAAAATGTCTTTTTGGCTTCTTCTGCCACAATATCTTCGTGCCCAAAGGAAAGCGGCCCCAGGTGGATCAACGCCAGCATGCGGTTTTTGGCCAGCGAGGCGGTAATGCCGGCGCTGGAAGCGGTTGAATGATAATGCTGCGAAAAGGCGCTGGGGCTGAGGGCCAGGCTGTAATAGGCCTCGTGCACCAACAGGTCGCAGCCCTGGGCCAGCCGGGGCACCTCTTCGCCTGGCCCGGTATCGGCCGAGTAGGCCACCGAAAGGCCTTCCTTGAAATCCAGCCGCATGCCCAGGGTAGGCGTCCACAGCGGGCCGTTCACCGGGGCGGCCGTCAGCCGCAGGTCTGGCTCTAGCTCGATAATGCTGGTTTCTTTTTCTGGCAAGGCATGCCAGTTGATTGCCTTGAGCGCCCCCCCGATTTCAATTTCGGGAAAAACGTCCAGCGAAATTCGTTGCAGCGTTCCAACCATGCAGGCTGGGCAAAACACGTTGAGCGGGGGCACTCGCATCGTCTTGCTGGCGACCATGCGAGCCAATACAATCAAAGGAAAGCCCAACATGTGATCGCCATGGCCGTGCGAGACAAAGAGGTGCGGCACCAGGCGCAGTTCGATGCCTGCATTTTGTGCGCCATCCCACACTGTTGGGCCACATTCTGCCAGCACAGTGCTATGAGCCGAGCGCACAACGAACGCCGTATTGCCCCGCCCTGGCGGCGGGATGGATGGCCCGGTGCCCAGAAAGGTAACTTCGACCACTCTTTTTCAACAATAGCCGTAACTTGTACACTGAGACTGCCTAGCCCACGCTTGCGGCGGGTGCCTGCCTGGCGGCAGGTCTGTCGCCAGATAGACAGACCGCTCGCACTCGCCGCCACATCATTGGGCGGTCCTTTTATTGCCAGGCGCCAAGATTGGTCATTGCCCTCCAGGTTTGGTAAATCGCAACCATGTCGTTGCCTGTCCATTCCAGCACTCGCGGCCCACTGCGACGCGCGCCCGGGATGAGCTGGGCTTGCTCGGCCTGAACACTGCGCATAAACTCGACCTTGAGCGTGATGGGCGGCGGAATGACGAACGGCGCTTGGGCGTCGGCCAGAGCGCGCGCGGCGGCAGCCCGGATCATTTCGCCAGTGCGCGCTGGCGGCAGGCACTCGGCTGCGGTCCGTCCCACGGCAATCTTGACCGTAACTGTTTGCACTTTTCCCATAGTTTCCTGCGCTTCAGCGGTGGCCAGTTGATCACCGGTGACCAGCACCACCGGCACGCCAAAGTGCCCTGCTAGCGCCGCGTTCAGGCCAATTTCACCCACCAGCCGGTCATTGAGCATGACGTTAAAGATATAGCCGTTCCAGGTGTGATCATGAATGGCCGGCTCAGACCCGGCCCGCGCATGATAACCCACCAAAAAGACTGCCGTTACATCAGAGGCAATGCCCTGCATCATCGAAAATGGCTTGGGTGAGCCGCTAATCAGCCGCGCTGCTGGGTGCAGTTCTTCAATGAGGATGTTGTTCATAGAGGCATGCGCATCGTTGACCAGGACTAGAGTTGCGCCAGCCGTCAAGGCTCCCTCTACGGCGGCGTTGGCATCTGCCGTCATTAGCCTGCGGAAGCGTTGATATTCGGCGTGGGCGGGGTCGGCGTGGCTCTGGCTGACCACGCCCGTAATCCCCTCCATGTCTACAGAGATCAAGATTTTCACAGATTATGCCCTTTCACCAATTACAAGATGGTTAAAGTATACCACATTATTTATGCGCCCGTGCCTTGGTTGAAAAAAGGCGCAACATACACCGTTGCGCCTTGCAGTTGCTCAGCCGTCCGCGTCAATCGCTTTGGATCAGCTTGTTTGCCTCATCTACCAACTTGCTGCGGTTGGGTATACCTACCTCGACATGGACAGCTTGCCCCCTGCCATCAAACAAGATACTGGTGGGCAGCCCGCGCACGCCATAACGTTGGGCTGCATGCGCTCCAACTTTATCCAGCACGTTCAAGCGCAGCACGCGCGCTTTGCCTTCCAAATCCTGCGCAATCCCGTCCACGACGGGTTTGGCCAATAGGCAGGCGCTTCAAAAGTCCGAGTAGAACTCGATAATTTTGGGTGTGCCGTCGGCCAGTTCGGCGTCTAGGGCTTGCAATGAGGGCATGGAGGTGGCCGGTGAGCGCAAGAATATGAATACCCCTGCAAATGCTACAATCACCGTCAGCAATAGCCAGTTTTTGCGCAATACGTTTGCCCAATTCATAGTGCAACCCCAGGCTGGTGAACACCAGCTTGACTTTGCGCCAGCACAGCTTCGAGGCGTTGCTTGATGGAGGCCGCCGGCGCTGCGCCCACCAGACGATCTACTACTTGGCCATTGACAACAAACAGCATGGTAGGAATACCCTGAACATCAAACTGGCTGGCCCATTTGGCATGATCGTCTGTATTCACTTTGGCCACAATGACCTTGCCGGCATACTCTTTGGCAATTTCTTCCAGGACCGGGGCGACCATGCGGCATGGCATGCACCAGGGCGCCCAAAAATCCACAATCACCGGCACGGATGATTTCAACACGGCCTTTTCAAAGGCTTCATCGCTGACATGAATGGGTTCATTAATTATAGTCATTTTTCCTCCTCTACAATTTCAAAACTGTGGGTGATTTCGGCCACACCGCGCAGGGTCGCGGAGACCGAACAGTACTTTTCTTCAGAAAGCTCTATGGCTTGTTGCACGGCCTTGTCAGACAGGCCCTTGCCTTTCACCATGTAGATGACGTGAATTTTGCGAAAGGCCCAGGGGGGATCGGGTTCCTGTTGCCCCTCCACACGAATTTCCAGGCCCGTCAGGCTTTGGCGTTTTTTTTCCAAGATGTTTACCACGTCCACAGCCGAGCAGGCGGCCAGGGCGATCATCAGCATGTCCGAAGGCTTGACGCCTGTTCCATCGCTGCCGGTCGAGAGTACCACAGAATGTTTGGTGCTGTCCACTCCAACAAATTGGCCGCCTTGCACCCACGTAAGTTTAACCTCAGACATTTGTGTCTCCTTTGATATTCATATCTCCTTTGATATTCATATCTCCTTTGTCGGTTCTATCGCCACGGCTCCAAACGGGCAAGCGGGCACGCAAGCCCGGCAGCCATAACAACGCCCGCTATCTATAAAGGGTGGCTCGCCAGGATCATACTTGGTGATCGCCCGCGTGCGACAGACTTGGCGCGCCAGGCAAAAATTACATGCCTGGCATAGCGCTTCATCAATGTGGGGTAGGGCGATGAAAGCCGACGTTAGCGATTGCATGCTAGATCGCTTTTGAAAGCACCTGGATCAGGTTGTCTATGGTTGCGCTGGCTGGCTTGGCATCTGACCGTACCAGACATTCGTTGGCATAGGCGCGGATGACGAGCAGGCTGGCCTGGTGGGCGGCCGCCCGAATGGCCGAAAGCTGCTGGATGATTTCCTGGCAACTCCGCTCCGAATCCAGCATCTTGTTCACGCCGCGCACCTGGCCTTCCAGGCGGCGCAGGCGCTTGCGCAATTCTTCTTTATGTTCTCCGTTCATTGGTTCAGCCATAATTGGCCTCCTTGTTGTTTGCTGGCGCGCACGGCGCCATTTAGCCAATCGCTCAAGACGAGGGGCCGCACGAGGCGCTGGAAACAGCGCTTGAAGATGACGCCCCGCTCACCGCTCCCACCAGCGACACGGCTTTTTCTGCCTTGCGCTGGCCGCACGATGGGCATTCGATATCCGTGGTCTGGGTAGACAGGCGCACCAGTTTTTCAAATTTCTTGCCGCAGCTCTTGCAGCGATATTCGTAAATTGGCACAAGCCACCTCCTTGGTAAATCGAGTTTCATATACTATACTAGGGTATAGTATATACAAGATGCCGAAATTTGTCAAGGATGCGTAAATGTCTCCAACCAATGGCTTGCATGGGGCGCAAGCTTACGGGGGAGGAAAAATAAAAGAATTAAGGTTGCAAGCGCGAGTGAGCGCGCCTTACGAGCAGGCGGTGGAAATGGTGACGGCTGTTTTAAAAGGGCTTGGCGTGATGAGCGGCCAGCTTTACTTTGCTAAAAGCTCCTTGAATAACCGTAGATAATCGGCCAGATGGCGAGTAGATAGAAAATGCTGTCGCACATGCTCTCGCGCAGCCTGCCCCATCTTGGCAGCTTTTGCTGGATTCTGTAAGAGGTAAAACATCTTGTCGGCGCAAGCCGCAACGTCGTCTACCAGAAAACCGGTCTGCTTGTCAATAACCTGCAAAGGAATTCCGCCTACATTGCCGCCGATGACGGGTTTCCCTTTCCACAACGCCTCGGTCACCACCAGGCCAAATCCTTCGCGGGTAGACTTTTGGATGACCACATCGGCCGCTGTCTGAAAAGCATTGATCTCGCGGTTGCCTACCCCGTGGAAATTGTGCAAAATCCGAATGTCATAATCTTTGCCCGCGTGACGCACGGTCTTGTCATAATAGTCCCATCCTTCCGGGTCGTCTGATGCCATCGAGCCGACGAGCGCCAATTGAACCTTGGGCACCTTGATTTTGACAATCTGATAGGCATCAATCACGCCGAGCGGGTCCTTCCAAGGATCAAAGCGGCTGACTTGCGCCATCAATGGGCGGTTGGGGTCAAAGCCATAGCTGCCAACGATGGCATCGGCCGTGCCCAAATCCATCGGTGTGTTCTTGGGCGAGAGAGGGTCAATCGTGGGAGCGATGATTGCCAGGCGCTGGGGATTAACGCCCGGGCCCACATATTGCTGCATCGTGAATATGGCGGTTGGGTACTCGTTAATGTAGGGGGACATGAAATTCCAAAAGCTCGGGTTAGGCTGCGAGGTGTCAATGTGACAACGCCAGACCCAGTTCTGGCTTCCCGCTTGCCCAAGGTAGTGGAGCAAGCCGGCCGGTTGAGGATCGTGAATGACGACCACATCGTATTCCCCTTCAAACCGTTCGGCGTTCTTTTGGTTGTAGCGTCGCCAAATCTCTTTCATGTCCTCGGTGAATGGGATGTCCATACCCTGAAGGCCATTGTGGCATGCCTTGGTCACGTTAAAAAATTCATCCGTCCCTTCAATCACTTGCCACTGGGCCTCCAGACCCACGTCGCGCATCAAGGGAACCAACGTCTGCAAAATCTCGGCCACGCCGCCGCCAAAGGCCGTAGCGTTGATATGCGCCACGCGCGCGCCGCGCAGGGGTTCGGCCAGGCGGCGCAGCTCGTCAATTACTGCTTCGCCTACTATCGGCGCGTAATCTGCCAGCCGCTTGGGCTTTACTTCTACTTGTGCTAAACCAGCCATAATCCCTAGTCTCCTATCTCTAAACTTTTCGATGGGTGGTATAGAGCCAACGTATCCCTATACGTTGGCGGACAGGTGTGGGGATGCCCGTCCTGCTATTTCCGCCAAGGTCTAATGTCATCCCTTAACCGAGCCGGCCAACAGACCGCGCACAAAGAATCGCTGCAGACTAAAGAACACAATCATGGGCAATATCATCGAAATAAATGCCGCTGCCGTCAACAGGTGCCAACCTGCGCCATGCGAAGTGACCATGTTGCTGATCTGGTAGGTCATCACCGGATTCTGCCCGCCTAAAAATACCAGCGCCACCAGCAAGTCGTTCCAGATCCACAAAAATTGAAAAATGCCCAACGAGGCAATCGCCGGCACCGCCAGCGGCAGCGCCAGCTTGTAGAACGCCGTCCAGTGCGATGCGCCATCCAAATAAGCCGACTCGAACAGGTCGCGCGGCAGCGAGCCGATAAAGTTGCGCATCAGGTAAATGGCATAGGGCAAACCAAAGCCGGTGTGAAACAACCACACGCCCAAAAATGTGCCATTCAGCCCCATCTGCGCATACAAGCGCGAAATGGGCACCAACGTCATTTGCAGGGGCACAACTTGTAGGCCGACCAATAGCGCAAACAACATCTGCCGCCCGCGAAAATCCAGCCACGAAAAGGCATAGGCGGCAAAGGCCGCAAAAAGCAGCGGCAGAAGGGTAGAGGGAATCGCGACAGCCAGGCTGTTGAGAAAGGCCCGCCCCATCCCGCGTGGGTTGCCCAGATCGGTGATATTGCAATGAAGGTCGAGCGATTGAGCGCCGGCGGCGCAATCGGCGCGGTAGCTGGTTGTGCCGCGATAGCCCACCAGCGCATCTATATAGTTATCGAGCGTGAGGCGTGGGCGGGCCTCGATGCCAGAGATGCGCCTGAGGTAGGCTGCAATAGCGGCGGTGGTGTTCTCGTCTGGCACGGGCGCAGTCTTCATGTGCGGTTGGCCGTCAATATCGCGCCTGAGCAGAGCCAGCATTTGAATCGAGCGCGGGTACTTTTGGATGAGGGCAGGATCGGCCAGGTTGGCCTGGGGCAACGCTTTGCCATCTGCCCCGTGGCATGCTGCGCACGCTTGCGAGTATTCCGCCGCGCCTTTGGGAGGCGCGAGCACCATCCACCAGCCACTATCGCCAATGTCTTGAAAGGGGCGCAGACTGGTGATCATCAGGCCGATGGTGGGCACCAGCCATACCAGGCACAAGCCAATGATGACAATATGCGTGGGCAGACCACGCAAGATTTTTTTGATATGGGCGATGCTCATCGGATAGCCTCCTGTTCGCGGAAACGCTGGATGTTGTAAACCATTGCCGGAATGATGACGGCGATCAAGATCACGGCAATCGCCGTGGCGCGTCCGGCTTGTTGGCTGTTGTACATCTCGCTGTACATGCGGTTGGCGACGACCTCGGTGCCATAATTGCCGCCCGTCATCACGTATACGATGTCAAAAATTTTCAGCACGTTAATGACCATCGTTGTAATGACAACGGCGATGGTGGGCATGATGGTGGGCACGATGATGTGCAAAAAGACGTGCCATTCGTTGGCGCCGTCCACCCGGGCCGCCTCTAGCATTTCGGTCGGCACACCCTTGAGCGCAGCCGCCAGCACCGTCATGCAAAAGCCCGTCCACATCCATGCTCCCACCACGATGAGCGCAGAGGTATTGACCTGAGGCTCTGATAGCCACGAAACCGGCTGGCCGCCGAGCGCCGTGAGGATGGCGTTGAGCAGGCCAATCTGCACGTTGCCCGAGCCATAGTCGTAGACAAACTTCCAAATGACACCTGCGCCGACGAACGAGATTGCCATCGGCATAAAGATGATGGCTTTGGCTATCACTTCGTAGCGCACCCGGTCAGCCAACAAGGCGATCAGCAGCCCCAGACTGACGGTGGTCGTGACCATCAAAAAAATCCACTTTATGTTGTTAAAGAACGCGGTGCGCATAATCTCTGAGGTCAGCGCATAACGATAATTTTCAAAAATGCCCCAGCAAGGCTGCCCCGCCCCGCACGCCGCCGTTGCCCACTGCGTTGAATCTTTGTTTTGAAAGCTCATGATAAAGGTCGTTATGGCCGGGTAGACAATAAAGACGGTCATGATGATCAACGCCGGCGCCAGGTACAGCCATGGGGCGACTTTGCCCTGCTTCATGATTTTGGGAACAGTGCTGTTGCTCATAGCTCTTTTTCTCCCTTTTTACGTAACTGCCTCAGTTGGGCATGGCCTGTGTGTGATAGGCCAAGTTCTTGCTGGATTGTTGTCTGCCTTGAGGTGTTATATTCCCAGGCGGGGCTTCAAATCTGCAGCCCATGCGCGAATGGCGTCCCAATCTCGGTGGTCGCCCTCCCGCCAAACGCCAAAAATCACGCTCAGACGAAATTTCAGCTTGTCACCAAACGAAGGTATTGCGCGAATGTCGAGTGCTCCGGCAAAGAGGCCCTCGCTCACCGGCTTGGCCAGCGCGCGCACTGGCTCTAGCCATGTCGCCACGTGTTCGCGATATTTATCGGCCTGCGGCATGGCCAGCGTCATACACACCAAAAACGCGGCAAAAGGCTTGAGGGCCAAGGTTGCCTGATGAGCTTGCATGAATTGCATGGCCTCTGGCAGCCATTTCCCGCCTTGGATGGCGCTGCCTGCTACCACCGCCTTGTAAGGAGCGAGGTCTTTTAATTCCTGCATAGGGCGCACCTCTACCAACGCGCCGCTTTCGGTCAAGGTCTGGCCGATGGCTTGAGCAACCCCAGCGGTGGAACCGGCCCGGCTGGCATAAGCAACAAGAACTCTGTTCGACATTGTGGTTTCTCCTAGGGGATCGCCCAATAGACCCTACGGGTTTTCAAAAACCCGTAGGGTCCTATATCAACATCAAGCTATTACTTTAGCGCTTCTTCCTGCACCTTGGCCGCATCGGCGAGGGCTTTGTCGAGGTCGCCGCCGTTGACATAGTCAACGATGGCTTTCCACTCGGCCTTGCCGAAACCGCCAGGGATGGTGTCGCCGATGTCAGGGGTAAAGCCGGTGGCCTTGGCCAGGGCGTCACCCTTTTTGACAAGGGCGGGGTCAACGTATGCGCCGTTGGCCTTGGAGTTGGGCGAAAGGTCAAAGCCGACCTGGGCCCATTGCTTGCCGCCGGCTTCGCTGGTGAGATAGGCCACCACGGCCTTGGCGGCTGGGGAGGGATTAAAGACCATCATAAAGTCCGCGCCGCCCTGCAAGCCTTTGGCGTCGGGGATGGGGAAAAAGTCATAGTCGGCGCCGTATTGGAGGGTGGGGAATTTCTTTTTGACCTCACCGCCGGCAAAGCCGGACTGTTTGACCATCAGAGCTTCGGCCGGGTCAGCAAAGACCTTGAAGGTGGCATCCAGGAAGGGAGTGCTGACGGTGCCCTTGGCGCCGCCCACGGTATAGGCTGCATCTTTGGCCCACTTGCCATAGGTCTCGTAGGCCTGCTTGACGCCGGCATCGTTGTACTTGACCTTGCCGCTGAGGAGGTCATTGACATAGTCAGGGCCTTGCTGCACCAGCAGAATGTCCTGGATAAAGTCCGAGCCAGTCCAACCGGTGGCATCGCCGGACTCCATGCCCATTGACCAGGGCACCTTGCCGTCGGCTTTCATCTTTTCGACCAGGGCATCCAGTTCGGCCCAGGTGGTGGGCGCCTTGTAGCCCAAGGCCTCAAACGCCACCGGGCTGTACCAGATGATGGTCTTGATATCGGCCTTGACCGGCACGCCCAGCCACTTGCCGTCCACGCTGCCCATCGTCTTCCAATAGCCGGCATAGTTGGCCGCATCGCCGCCGGCCTGGTCAATCGGTGTCAGCTTGTCTTTGTACTGCGCCAATTGGGTCGTGCCCCAAAAGGCAATATCGGGCGGGGTGTTGGCCTTGACCCGCGTGTCCAACAGCGCCTGGTCGCGTGTGCTCTCTGGCGCCAACACGATGCCGCATTGATCCACCAGCGGCTTGAGAATCTTGTTCAACATTTCTTCTTCGTTGCCCGACCACTGATACAACATCGTCACCTTGTCGCCAGACTTGGCTCCCATGCAGTCTACTTCGCCGGTCGTCGGAGCGGTAGTAGCAGGAGGAGCTTGTTTTGTCGGCTCCTGAGTCGGTGCAGCGGGCGTGCCGCTTGGCCCGCATGCTGCTAACAACATGCTTGCAATCACTAGACAGCTTAACAAAGCCCACATTTTGCGGAACATTTTTTCTCTCCTTTAGATTTAACAAGTCAATCCGGCGCAGCGCGCCGAGATCCCATCGGCAAAAAAACTTTTTTTCCACCTCCTTCTGTCAAGGGCCTGATTATTAACACGTGTTAGTCAAATAGCGCACAAATTGAACAATATGCCTAAAAACTAGGCCTAAAAATTATGTCCAAGAATTATGAGGCG
Organism: Thermoflexales bacterium; assembly: GCA_041740315.1. GTDB lineage: Bacteria > Chloroflexota > Anaerolineae > Fen-1058 > Fen-1058 > JBGSMF01. The sequence goes on along the minus strand of JBGSMF010000315.1, from coordinate 38,127 downwards.
GGTAGAGTAGAATCGCGCACAACCAACTCGGTTTCTAGCAGCACGCCTAGCTGATCCAGTTCCTCGCCGGCAATTAGCCGGATCAATCTCTCGGCTGCGCCCCAACCAATCCCATAGGCTGGCAGCCGCACTGTCGTCAGAGGAGGTTCCACATAGCTGGCCGCCGGCACATCATCAAAGCCGACCAATGACACGTCGTCTGGCACGCGCAACCCGCGTCGCTTGATCGCCCGCAACGCGCCAAGGGCGACCACATCGCTGGCGACAAAGACGGCGGTGGGGTGGGGCGATAGTTTCAGCAGGTTATTCATCGCCGCCTCGCCGCTGGCCTCTGTAAAATCACCTGTGCGCACCAGGCGCTTGTCTAGCTTGATGCCGCGCGCCTTGAGCGCCTCCTTGTAGCCGGCTAAGCGGTCACGGCTGGCGGTGTATGTCAAGGGTGCGTTGGTGATGATGCCGATGCGGCTATGGCCCAGGCCAAGCAGATGCTCAACCGCCATCTGTGCTCCGCCCGAGTTGTCGGCATCAATAAAGGGAATATTGCTGCGTGGCAATTGCCCCATGAGCATGATGGGCACACCTTCGTGGTATAGTTTCACGAGTTCAGTGTCATCGGTGCGCGGGCCGGAGAGCACAATGCCATCTACGTGCCGCTCTCGAATGAGGTGAGTGTAGAGCCAGTCTTGGCCTGGCTCTTGCGCATGGAAGAGGATGTGATATCTGCGTTGCTGCGCGGCCTGATGCAAGCCATGCATGACCTGGGGAAGAAATGCGTCCACAGCAACACGGTCTGGAGTTTGACTGACGACCAGGCCGATCACATGCGTCTTGCCAGTGGCCAAGCGCCGGCCAGCCGCATCTGGGTGATAATTTAGCTTGCGCGCAGCGTCTAAAACCCGCTGGCGCGTCTCGTCGGGGATGCTGATGCCCGCGGCTCCATTGAGAACGAAGGAGACGGTGGTCCGAGATACTTGAGCCAACTCTGCAACGTCTTGGCTGGTTGCCCGCTTGGTGTGTTTCAACTTGCCCCCGGACTGACTCGCGTTAGTAACACGTGTTACTTATAGAATATCACAAGTGTTTTGAAAAGTCAATAGCTGGTCAAAATTTTAAGGTTGTTTTCTATAATAGTAAACCCACCCGTGCAAAGGGTTTAATCCTTCGCAAGGGTGGGTTGGGCTTGTTTTCTGATAGTGCCTTTTATCTTATTGCTTGCATTGTAAAGTCAAGCGTCAACTTGGCTCCATCTGTCACTTTGAGGATGCCGGCAATATTTGGCACAGGGATGTTATAGTCGGCCAGCATCACAAAGGTGGTCGCTTGGCCGGTCAATTGCTCGCCATTCAACGTAGCGGTCACATCCCAGGTGACCTCGCGCGTCGTCTCTCGCACTTTCATATCGCCCAGCAGCTTGAACTGAATTGCCTGGCCTGCTTGCGGGTTGGACGGGAAATCAATCACTTGTTTTACCACAAAGGTTGCCAGCGGGAATTTGGATGATTCCAGCCATTGGCGCTGTATGGCGCTGTCGCGCCTGCCCTGATCGCTCTTGAGCGCGCTGATGTCTACCGTAAATTGACCGAACTCTGACGCCGATGGGTCGCTATAGTTCAACACCAACTCGCCCTCGATGTTGCTCGTCTTGCCTACCGCCGTGGCAAGCTTGTTGTTCTGGTTGATAAAGACTTCGTCAATTGAATAGCTGGCAGTCGTTGCGTCTGGAACGATGACGAATTTTACATTTTTGGCCTCGGGCGCGCTTGTGCTGGCTGCTGTGGCAGCCGGTTGAGAAGCAGAGGTCGCCGTAGCGGCAGGCAGTGGAGCCGTGGTTGCTGCTGTCGCAATGGTGGCCGGTGGCAAGGCGGCCGATTGTGCGGTTGTGCCGCATGCGGTCAACAAGATGGCAAAAAGTATAGAGGCAACCCAAAGTTGGTTATGTTGTTTACGTTGTTTGCGCATTTTAATTCTCCTGTTTTATCTAGCTTGCCTGGTCTTGAACAAGCTCAAGCTCGATGGAAATCTTGACCTCGTCGCCCACCAGCCAGCCGCCGGCTTCCAGCGCCACATTCCACAGCAAGCCAAAATCCTTGCGGTTGAGCTTGGCCGTGGCGCTTAGGCCCCAACGCCTGCCACCCCAGGGGTCTTGGCCCTGCCCGCTGTTGGTCACGTCAAACACGATTGGCCGGGTGATATCTTTGATCGTCAGGTCGCCATACAGCCTTAGGTGGTCTTGGCCCGCTGGCTCGACGCGGGTGCTGCGAAAGCGCATTTTGGGGAACTTGTCTGCGTCAAAAAAATCAGGCGAGCGCAAGTGAGCATCGCGCTGGGCTTCATTGGTGTCAATGCTGGCCGTGTCTATGCTGCCTTCAATGTGTGAATCGCCGGGATTCGCTTCATCTATTTTCAGCGCGCCCTCAAAGGTCTTGAAGTGTCCTCTCACCGTAGAGATCATCATGTGCTTGACCGAAAACTCGATATTTGTGTGACTGGGATCAATTTTCCAACTCATTTCCTTTTCTCCTTAATTTATTCTGGTCTGCCGCACCAACATCTATAATTTAGCATGGGCGCGTCCTTTCAAGTGTCCCAAGCGCCGTCCTGCTTGTTGACTTTGGAATTCTGATATAGCGTGGTTATAGTGGCAGTTGCACTGCCACTGTCGCAGTATAACTGCGGCAGCAACATCTTGTATCAGAATTCCAAGTTGACTGCGGTTCCACATTCCACTATAATCCCTGCTATGCCTGTACAACTTTTTTTGCTTGGCCCGGCGCAATTTGTGCGCCATGAACAGCCAATAGAGCTTGGCGTGGCCAAAGCGGTGGCGCTGCTGGCTTTTCTGGCGGTGACCCGTGCGCCTCAGCCAAGAGATCGCCTGGCCGATCTGCTCTGGCCGGCGAGCCTGCCCGATGCCTCGCGCAAGAATTTGCGGAATACGCTGTGGACCATTCGCAAAACCCTGGGCGAAGATGTGTTGTGGTATCCCGATAATGACCGCATAGGCTTGTCTGAAGCGGTAGAGGTTGACGTGAGCGCTTTTGAATCCGCCGCGCAATCTTTGCCGGCCGTAGATGCGCCTGCCCTCCAGCAGATTGCGCAGCTTTACCGCGCCCCACTGCTAGATGGCCTGGTTATCTTGGACGCGCCTGATTTTGAGCTATGGCTGTCTGCCGAGCGCGAGCGGCTGGAGCAGCTTTACTTGCGCGTGCTAGAGGCGCTTGTTGCGGCGCACCAGGCTAAAGCCCAGTGGGCACACGTCATTGACATTGCCAGGCAGGCTTTGGCCCACGACAATTTGCAAGAGCCAATGCACCGCGCGCTGATGCAGGCCCATGCCCAACTGGGCGAGCGCGCCGAGGCCATGCGCCAGTACGACAGGTTAGCCCACACGCTCTTGAACGAGTTGGGGGTTGAGCCTTTGCCTGAAACCCTGGCCTTGCGCCAGGCGATTATAGATGGAACGTTGCAGCCGGTTGAGATTCCATCGTTCTCTGCCGCCCATCGTCCACGCGTTGCGCCAGAGGCGCAGCCGCCCCGCTGGCCGTTTATAGGTCGCCGAGAAGAGCTGGCGCTGTTTGACCAAGAGCTTGGCCTGGCTGCCGGCGGGCGCGCGCGGGTGGCGCTGATTACGGGCGAATTGGGCATTGGCAAATCGCGCTTGTGGCAAGAGTGGTCCCGGCTGCAAGGCGCGTGCCCCACTGTGCTAGAGACGCGCTGCCTGGATACGCTGCAATCGCTGCCGTTTGCGCCGTTGACCAATCTGTTCAACCGGCAAGCTTGTTTTGAGCGCCTCTTTGGGCTGCCTTCGCCGCTTGCGCCGGTTTGGCTGGTTGAATTGGCGCGCTTGTTGCCGGTGATACGGCAGCATCGGCCTGAACTCCCCGCTCCCGATGTATTACCGCCCGAAGAGGAGCGCCGCCGCTTGTTCGAAGCGTTTACCCAGGTTTTATATGCGCTGGAAGAACGCCCATTGATTCTTTTTCTTGACGATGTGCACTGGGCTGATCAGGCTACGCTGGATTGGCTGGCCTACCTGGTGAACCGCATGCGTGATGAAGCGCTTTTGCTGGTCTGCGCCTATCGCTCCAGCGATGCGTCCGCGCAGCTCGTCAACCTGGCGGCAGGCTGGGAGCGCGAGGGCCTTGCGCGGCGTTTGCCCTTGCGCAATTTTACGCTTGAGGAAGCGGCCCAGTTATTGCAAGCTTTGGGCGGCAGCGCGGCGCAGGTGGAGCCATTGCAAACTCGCAGCGCGGGCAATCCATATTTTCTGATCGAACTCTGCCGCGCCGAAAGCGGCGACACGCCACCTGCTTTGGCTGAATTGGTGCGCGCGCGGCTAGAGCGCCTGCCCCAGGCCGCCCGCCAGATAGTGCAGGCGGCTGCCGTGCTAGAGGATTTTGATTTTGCCACGCTTCGCCGCACCAGTGGCCGCGGCGAGGAAGAAACACTAGATGCGCTGGACGCGCTGCTGGGGGCGGCCATTTTGGCCGAAAGGCGTGGGCAGTACGAGTTTAGCCATCCGTTGGTGGCGGCGGTGGTGAGAGACGGCCTGAATATCGCGCGGCGCAGTTTTTTGCATCGCCGCGCCGCCGAGGCGCTAGAGGCCACATTTGCCCACAATTTGGGCGCTGTCGCCGGTCAACTGACAAGGCATTACGCTCAGGCAGGCCGTCCGGCGCAGGCGGCGCGCTATGCCGAGCTGGCAGCCGAACGCGCGCTAGATCTGACCGCTTTTGCCGAGGCGGCGGCATTTTATCAGCAATCTGTGCAGCTAGAGCCTAGCCCTGTCCGACGATTGAGGCTGGGGCAGGCGCTCTACATGCAAGGCGATTTGGAACGCGCCCGCCAGGCGCTAAACGGCGCGCTGGCCGAGTTTGAGGCTGCGGGGGATGATGGAAACCAGGCGCAGGTGTGCCTGGCGCTGGCAGAGAGTTATTTGCCCTCTGGGCAGGGTGAACAGGTTATCTGGTGGGCAGAGCGCGCTTTATCCAAACTAACCCCGCCAGAACCAGAACCTTTGGCGCGCGCCTATTATTTGCTGAGCGCAGGTGGAATGCAGACGGGTAGGGCGCTGGCAGAAGCTGAGACATACCTGGCCAAGGCCATTGACCTGGCAATGGAAAATAACTTGAGCGAAATGGCTGCTCGCTGCCGCTTTGAGCTGGGCAACTTGATGGCGCAACGCGGTGATTTGCCCAAGGCAATAGAGGCTTTCCGGCAGTCCATTGAGTTGGCGCACCAGGCTGGGGCGAGCTTTTTGGAGGTGTTAGGCCACAACAACCTGGCTTATCATGCCCAACTGGCTGGCGATTTGGCCACGGCCCACCAGCATATCCAGACGGCGCTTGATATGGCAGATTCGCTTTCGCTCTTTGTCCCGCGCCAATATCTCTACAGCACGCGCGGAGAGCTTGCCCTGGCCCACGGGCAAGCCGAACAAGCGACGGGGTGGTTTCAGCGCGCGTTGGTGGAGGCGGAAAAAAACAATAACCAGGCGCTGGTTGCTAATGTGCGGGCCAATTTGGGGCTGGCGGCCCGCGCGCGGGGCGAGCTGGATGAGGCCCTGGCTTTGCAGCAGGCGGCCTGGCGTGAAGCGATGAACGTGGCTGCGCCGCACTTACAAATACAAATCGAGCTTTGGCTGGTAGAGTTGCACATGCAGCGCAATGAGCGCGCCGCAGCTAAAGAAGCGCTGGCGCGCGTCGAAATGAAACTTTTAGGCAGCGAGCGCGCCGGGCTGCAACAGTGGGCTGTGCGGCTAAAAGAGGAATTACAATCGCGCTAGAATTCAATCAAAATTCGGGTTTCTTCAAGAAACCCGGCTTCTCTAACCTGCACTGTCCGGCAGGGTAAAGCTAAAGAGGCTGCCCTTGCCTTGTGTGCTTTCTACGCCCACTTGCCCGCCCAGTTTCTCCAAGATGCGCCGCACAATAGAGAGCCCCAGGCCGTGCCCTTTGGCGCTGATTTGACCAAGCTGTGTGAACGGAATGAACAGGCGCGCTTGTTCTTCTGGCCGCAGTCCCCGGCCATTATCGCGCACCCAAAAGCGCACCACCCCCCCCTCTTTCCCCCCCGCTGGCGGGGGGGAGGATAGGGGGGGCGTCGCTTGCGGGGGAGGGCCAGGGAGGGGGGTGGCGCCCAGTTCTACTCGCGGGAGTTGGCCGCCATATTTGATGGCGTTGCTGATGTAATTGACCCACACTTCTTCGATCCAGGGTCCATAGCCCCAGGCTGCAGGCCAAGCGGGTGGCACAATAATCTCGGCCTTGTATTCTTTTACCAGGTCACTCAGACGCGCCAAAGCCTCTGATACAATCGGACCCATATCCAGCCGGCTGGACGGCGCTTCCATCTTGCGCACTCCCGCCAACAGCAGCAGCTCGTCTATGATACTGCTCATTTTGCGGCTATCGCGCCCGACGATGTTTAGATAATCGCGCATTTGTTCATCGGGCAGTTGAGCGTAATCTTCTTCCAGAATATAGGCAAAGCCCATAATGCGGCTGGCCAGGCCTTTGAGATCGTGGGCTACTGTGTGCGCAAAAGCATCCAGTTCTTCGTTGCGCGCTTGTAGTTCCAGGGTATGCTGGCGCAAAGCATCTTCAGCTCGCTTGCGCTCGGCCAGCTCTTGTTGGGTTTGCTCGTACAGGCGGGCATTCTCGATGGCAATGGCGGCCGAGGCGGCAATTGATTCCATCAGGGTGAGGTCGGCCGGGTCAAAGCGATCAGGTTCGGTATCAACCACTTGCAGCACGCCGATAACTCTTTCCTTGACCACCAGGGGCACGCACAAGATGGAGCGGAGTTCCACTCCGGTTCGCCGGTCCACGTTTTTAAAGTGGCGGGTATCAGTCCGCGTGTCAAGGATATTCAGGCTCTGGCCGTTGCTGGCTACCCAGCCGGCAATCCCCTGGCCAGGGGCCAGCCTCCAGCCGCGCAAAACCTGGCTATGGGGGCCGGTATTTTGGCGACAGACCAACTCGCTTGTTTCTGGGTCAACCAGCCAGACAGTTGAGGCAATCACACCCATCAGGCGGCGCAATTCATTCAAAACAGTGGAAAGTACCTGATCCAGGTCCAGGCTGGAGCCGAGCTTTTGACCCACCAAGTTGAGCAACGCCAGTTCGCGGTTGCGTTGCCGCAATGTTTCTTCCACCCGCTTGCGCTGAGTAATATCGGAAAGAGAGAGCACGCTTTGTTGGCTGCCTGCGATGGGCGACACTGTCATCAAGACATCTCGCAGATTTTGCCAGCGGTCAAGGAACCAAAATTCATGGCTGCCGGGGAGGGCGCTTTTGTCAATGCAGCTGGCTCGATAGTATTCTTTAACTCTCTCCAGATTATCCTGCGCCACAAATTCTACCCAGCTTTTGCCCTCTAGTTCCTCTTTTGAATATCCAGACAGCCGTTCAAACTCGGTGTTGGCCAGCAAGATGGTGGTATCTTGCTCGCATATGACCATGGCCATTCCAGGTGTTTCAAAAATGGCGGCGTAGCGGGCTGCCAGTTGGCGCAGTGCTTGCGCAGCTTGCTGCTCGTCTTGGGCGGCTTGATCAGACATTGTAAATCTTTTCCTTGCTCTGCAAAAAGTATAGTTCAAATGCGCATAGAGGTCAAGCTAAACATACTTTGATGGTTTACTTGACAAACCTTAAAAAATTTCTAACCAACTTGACACAAGAGATGTAATGTGATATAGTGTTGTTATTACACTAATTGTGCAACCTCCACCTTTTTTTGGAGATCTATTTTGTGTTTGTTTGACACTAATTTGGGGTAAAAAATGAAATGGAATGAACCTTCTCCAGAAGATTGGCAAGAGCACGCTCCTTTGCAGGTCTTTGAGGCAGGCTTGCGCCATCACCATATTGCTAACACGGCTTATCCTATCAATCACAACCGCACCATGCGCCGTTACCGTGTGGGTCGAGCTGATATAGAAACTGTGGCGGTTTCGGCTTGGCAAGGTATTGAGGAGATGGGCTTGTATGTGCACATCCCATTTTGCCAGGCACGCTGCAAGTTTTGCGAGTATACCGTGATTGATCCGGCCACTAACCAGGAATTTCAAGACCGTTATTTCAACCTACTCTTGCAAGAAATTGAACGATACCGGCTGCTGCTGGGAACTCGGAATAAGACATTGATCGGTTTTGATATAGGTGGCGGAACGCCCGCGCTGGCCAAGGTTGAAAACATTCGACAGGTGGTAGAAGCAGTGAGGGCAGCCTATAATGTTCGCCCAGGCATGGTGATCAGCATTGAAACGACGCCCCTTATTGCCGCCGATCAACCAGAAAAGATTGCAGCCTTGCGGCAGATGGGCATTGAGCGCATTAGCATGGGGGTGCAGACCACCCAGCTCAGCCTGGCCCATAAAGTGGGGCGCGAGTACAAAGGCTTTGCCAACTTGCAAAGAGCCGTGCGCAACATTCGCGCGGCTGGTTTTGAGCGCTTTAATATTGATTTGATGTACGGTTTTGCCGGACAAACAGTATCAGATTGGCTGGGGAGCGTAGACAAGGGTATTGAACTGGATGCCGACTATGTCACACTATACAGCGTTCGCTACAAGGGCACCCGCCTGGAGGCGCAGGCCGCGGAGGTTTCGCGGGACACGGTCACTGCAATGGCAATGGCTGCCAGCCAACGACTGCGCCGGGCCGGCTATGCATCGTCTCCTGGAAAAAATACCTATAGCCGCATTTCGGGTGATGTGGGCACCAGCGATTATTTGACCTGGCGTGTGATCAGGGGCACGCCTTACCTGGGGTTGGGCTTGGGGGCTCAATCGCTCACCCACCACACGCTGGCTTATAACCAGGGGGCCGCATCCAAGACGATTCCTCCTTACGAGCGAGCCTTGCAAGCTGGCCGCTTGCCCGTTCAAGACCTGTACAATTTGCCGCTGGCGGCCAGCATGGCCAAAATGATCTCGGTGTCTTTTTACTTTGGTGAAATCAACCTGGGCTACTTTCAACAGAAATTTGGGATTACGCTTCAAGAGCAATTTCCCGCCGAGGTAGAATTTGTGCTGCAGCGCGGCTTGATGGAATATCGAGCTGGCTGCCTGGGGCTGACCGACGAAGGGGTAAAGGTATACAATGGTGTCATTGCGCTTTTCTACGCCCCGGCGGTCAAAGCGTATTTGCTGCAACGCCCGGAGGGGGCCGTGTGAATCGCTATGATTTTGCCAATATTCTCTTTGCCGGGCCGTGCAATTTGCATTGCCCTTTTTGCATCGGGCGGCAGATTGATCCTGCGCTGAGCCGCAACAACTTGGATGAATTTCCCCCGCGCAATTTGGAGGTTTTTGTAGGCTTGGTGATGAAATACGGCATTACAGAAATTGTCTTTACGGGCACCACTACCGATCCGCAACTGTACCGCCATGAAGCGCGCCTGCTCAGTTGGCTGCGCGGGCGGCTGCCGGCCCAAACCCGTTATTCGTTGCACACCAATGGGCTGCTGGCGTTGCGCAAGATGGAGGTGTTCAACTGTTATGATCGGGTGAGTATTTCTTTCCCCTCGTTTGACCCAAGCACGTTTCGGGCAATGACCGGCTGTGGACAAATGCCCGATCTGGCCGCAATCTTGCGTCAGGTCCGGGTGCCGGTGAAACTCTCTTGCGTTATCACTGAGCACAACGCCAGCCAGGTGGATGAATTTTTGCGCCGCTGCAAATCACTTGGCGTCAAGCGGGTGGTGTTTCGCAAGCTGTATGGTGAAACCCGGCAATGGCTTATTTTGGGTGGATTGAGGCCCCAATCGGCTTATCGCGGCAACCCGGTGTATGATTATGATGGCATGCAAGTTACGTATTGGGATTTTTGCCAAACCACCAGCGCCTCGCTCAATCTTTTCAGCAACGGCGTCATCAGCTCACATTATTTGCTAGAACGGGCGCCCCCTGGCAGCAAAGAGTGTGCTATAATCTAGGCGGGTCGCTGCGCGACCAAGATAGCGGGGTTAAAACTTGACTCGTTTGCGCAAATTTCGGGCTGTATAGATGTCTAGCCTGTGACCTGGCTCATAACCCGAACTGGAGAATCATAGTCTGACATGCCCAAACACCTGTTTTGTCGTTTGCTTGGCATCAGTTTGTTAGCCGGCTTGCTGGCGGTAGGCTGTTGGAGGTCTGCGCCAACGGTCACTCCGGCTGCCCCATCGCCTACGCCTGCTAACAGTTCGCTTACCCCCACGCCGCCGGTTCAAGCCACGCCTGCCAGTGTTGCCATGACGCTGACAGTTTGGCTGCCGGACAGTTTTACTTCGGCTACGGCTGACTTGTCATCTGGCATGATGCAGCGGCAGTTGGCAGATTTTGCAAATAACCACCCTGATACTTTTGTCAACGTGCGTCTCAAGCGGGCGGGCGGCTCTGGCGGGCTGCTCGATTTGCTGCGGACCGCCAGCCCGGTTGCGCCCTTGGCCTTGCCCGATGTGGCCGTATTGAGCTTGGCCGACATGCAAACGGCGGCCAGGCAGGGAGTGGTGCAACCACTGGATTCTTGGTTGGCGGCGGGGTTGGCTGAAGATTTTTTCCCATTTGCCGCTTCGACCGGGCAGGTTGACGGCAAATGGTATGGCATGCCCTGCGCGGTTGACCTGGAACATTTGGCTTATGATACAAAAGAATTTACTGCCACCGCGCCGCTCACCTGGACTCTAATCTTGTCTGAAGATGTGCCCTATCTGTTTCCCATGGGCAGCGCCAGCAGCCAGGCGCCTGATGCGATAGTGGTTCAGTACATGGCCAATGGGGGCACGCTGATTGATGCGCGGGGGCAGCCCATGCTAGATGAAGCACCGCTGGCCGATACCCTGAGCCAGTTTTGGGAGGCGTATCAGGCCGGCATTATTCCCCCCGATGCCCTCCGTTTCACATCCACCGATGAAACATGGCCTATATTCTTGGCCGGGCAAGTTTCGTTGTGCAATGTGCGTGCTTCACAATACTTGACGGTTGAAAACACAATTCCATGGTTGGGTTATGCTTCTTTGCCTGCTCGCACCGGCCCGGCGCGCCCCATAGTGCACGGCTGGTCTTTTGTGCTTGTCACGCGCGATCCCGCGCGGCAGCCCCGGGCAGCGTCGCTCATTATGTGGATGATGAACGCAGACAACAATGCGGCCTGGACACAGTCGGTAGGGTTATTACCTACCCGGCACAGTGCGCTGGATAGGTGGGGGCGCGCTGATCCCTATATCTTATTTTTGCGCCAGGAACTCTACCGAGCGTTGGCCTTGCCGCCGGCAAATGTCATGGCGATTATTGCGCCGGTCTTGCAGCGCGCTTTAGCTGATGTGTTGGCTGGCAAGGCTACTCCTCAAGACGCCGCCTCGACGGCTATGGCGCAGCTAAAGGGTGTCACTCCCTAGCGGATGCTTTGTGGACTTTTAACCAATCGCCGCCCGCACCTGCCCGGCCAATTCGCCAAACAACATGCCGTATTGCAACCCCAGGTCGCGCGGGCGCTGCAAGGGGATATCAAAGATAGCGTGCACCCGCCCAGGCTGCGACCCCAGAGCAATGACGCGATCAGCCAAAAAGACCGCTTCGGTGATGCTGTGGGTGACCATCACAATGGTCTTGCGGCTGGCTTCCCAGATGCGCAATAGCTCCAGGCTCATCCGTTCGCGCGTCATTGCGTCTAGCGCGCCAAACGGCTCATCGAGCAGCAATATCTCTGGGTCGTGCGCCAGCGCCCGGGCGATGGCCACGCGTTGCTCCATGCCGCCCGAGAGTGTGTGCGGGTAGCTCGCTTCAAAGCCTTCTAGCCCCACCAGCTTTAAAAGCTCTAACGCGCGCTGGCGGGCTGCCTGGCGTGGAACGCCAGCTAGTTCCAGCGGCAACAACACATTGTCTTGTGCTGTTCGCCACGGCATCAGGTTGGCCTTTTGAAAGACCACGCCAATGTGCTGGCGGGGACCACTGAGCGGCTGGCTACTCAGGTAAACCTGGCCCCGGGTCGGCGTAATCAGCCCACCCATCAAGCGCAGCAGAGTAGACTTGCCGCAACCTGATGGACCGACGATGCAAATGAATTCCTGGCGCTGCACCTGGAATGAAATATCATTCAGCACCTCCAGCTTGCCCGCCGGCCCCAGGTAACTGTGACTGATGTGCTCAACTTGCATGATGGGCATGGTGTATCTTTTCAATAATCTGGGGTGAGGGCATGCCCTGCCCAGACAGGGTAATCACAAGGATTACCCTCACATTTTGAGATGTTACGTTATTGATATAGACGGCACGGAGGTGCCAGCCTATTCCACAAATTGGTTGGTGAAAACCTTGTTCAAATCCAGGTCGGTCGTAAGCAAACCCATTTCTTTCAAGACGGTTACTGTGGTCTGCCAGTTGGCCGGGTCAGAGCGGCCAATCTGGTCGGTCTTCCACAACTCGATGGAGGCCCTGAGAACCTCTTGTTGGGTTGCGGCCACGTCGGCGGCATCTAGCCCGGTGACGTATTTCTTGCACACCTCAAAGGCCGCCTCGGGGTCGGCTATGGCATCGGCGATACCCTGCCTCAGCGCGCGCGCAAAACGCTTGACCAAATCGGGCTGTTTGGTAATGGTGTCTTCGTTGGTGACGATGCCGTTAGAGACCAAATTGGCATAGTCAGAGATGGCTATCACGTCCACGGCATTTCCTGCGCGCTGCAGTTGAATCGGCTCGTTGTTGATATAGATGATGGCGGCATCTACCTTGTCTTCTGTTAGCGCGGCTATCTGGCGGCCAAAGCCGACGTTCTCGATGCTGATCTTGCTTTCATCCAAACCAGCCTTGAAAACCAGCCCGCGCCAGCCGACGTAACTGGCGCCAAAGAGCGCCGGTGTGGCTACCCGCTTGCCGATCAGATCGGCTGGTGTCTTGATGTTCTTTTCGCTCAGCGCGACAATGCCTACCGGGAACTGCTGCCACCACTGGAAAACATAGGTCACCGGCAATCCCTGCGCGCGCGCCAGCGGCACCTGTTCGCCGCTGGCCACGGTAAAGCGCAATTCGCCGGCGCCGACCAATTTGATGCCATCGGTTTCGGGCTTGTAGTCGAACTCGATTTCGATGCCTTCTTTGGCAAAATAGCCCTTGTCTACGGCAATATAAAATGGCGCATACTGCACATTGGGGATGTAGCCCATTGGCAAGCGGATGTGTTCCAGGCTGGCGGGCGTGGCCTGTGGGGCGGCAGATCCGCAACCTGCCAGCAGGGCGATGATGGGCAATATGATCATAATGGCAAAAACTAGTCTTTTGTTGTGCATTTCTTTCTCTCCATTGGTTTTTCAATATTTGCCTTGATTAGGCGTAACCGTACAGTCGGAGGTGATTTTCTACCACGAAGGACACAAAGGACACCAAGCAGAGGGTAAAAGTGACCGCCTGCCATGCTTTGCCTCCCTGCTATCCTTTGTGTCCCTAGTGTCCCTTGTGGTTATGCATCAGCCACCTGAACGCTTACGATTAGGCTTGTTGGTGAGGGTCTAACGCTGGAATCTGCTTTTAAAAGCTGTTATGATTTCTCTTTGATTTTTAATCTGAAATCCTTGTGCGGATTGCCAGACGATAGAGCAGCAAGATAGGTAACAACATGATGCCAGCCGCCACAATCGCTGCGCTGATTGAAATAACCTGGCCGATGAGGCCGACAATAGGCCCACCTGCAACTTGCCCCAGCGCATTGGCCTGGCTAGTGGTAGAGATCACTGTGGCGCGCACCTGCGAATTGTCTATGTTTTGGTTGATCCAGGCTGTGTAGAGAGGACCCTGCGTCGTGCGGGCCAGGCGCGCGGCCAGGTAGGTAGCCAATGCCAGCTCGAAATTACGCGCCAGGCCAAAGCCAATGACGCCCAGCATTAACGCGGCATTGATGGCAAACAAGAACCCGGTCACAACGCGATGGCTGTTAGTGTCAACTCGCCGGCGGATCAGTTCTACCGCTGCAATGCCCAGCAGCATCTCGGTCGCGCCGATGATGCCAAACCAGGTCACGGGGTTCAATTGCCCCAGCGCCGGAAAGCTGAAATCTTTTATAAAGTGCGCCTCCCACAGGCGATCAAAAGCTTCGCTAGACATGCCGTAAATAGCGCCGATGAGCAGAATGGTGACAAGCACTGGTTGCCGCCGGATGAGCTGAAAAGCGCCTTGCAAGGTCTGGCGCATAGTTTGCCAGGTATTGCGATTTTGGGGTGGGGTGGGAGTGAATCCTTGCTCTGGCATGACAAGAATGAGCAAGAACCCCAGCCCCACAAAAAGACCCCCGCCTGCGATAATGGGCAATTGAAGCCAGATGCTGGCCAGGGCCACGCTGAGGCCAATGCCAACCAGCGCTCCCACCTGGCCGATTTGGGCCGCGCGCAGGTAGGCTCGGCCCACGTCAGCCTCGCCAAGCTCGTCGGCAATCCAGGCCTCTTGCGCGCCACTGGTAAACGTATAGCCCAACCCCCACACAGCCTCTGTGATGAGGATGGGAATGAATAGTGAAATTGACCCCTGAACGATAAAGGCCGCGCCGATGATAAAGATGCCGATGATGATAGAGAGCCGGCGGCTGTATACATCGGCAATGATGCCGGTGGGAACTTCAAAGATGAATACGGCGGCCTCCAGGGCTGTGCCAATCAACACCAGTTGCAGCGGGTTGAGGCCGGCCGTGGTTACACGATACACCGAGGCCATAGTGAAAATGATGGAAAAGAACAGCGCCGTAGCGCCGGATAAAACGAGATAGACTGTGTATGCGTTGAGCGTTCTTTTCATGCTAACAAGTGGAGTGAAAGGCAAAAGCCTGATTTGCTGCTCGTCACAGATCTCTCTTCCATGCCAGCAGCCAGTGTTCGATTAGGGTGACCAGCGTGTATAGGCTAATAGACATGGCCCCCAGTGTTATCACGGCTACGAACATCAGGGCGGTATCGTACAAGCCTTGCCCCTGGTTGATCAAAAAGCCCAGGCCGCGGTCTGCGCCCACAAACTCGCCCACCACCGCCCCAATCACCGATAGGGTTGCCCCAACTTTTAACCCCGAAAGCACCACGGGCAGGGCAGCGGGAATTTCTAGCCTGGTCAATGTTTGCCAGCGGGTTGCTCTGAGCGAGCGCATCACCTCACGCAAGCCGGGGTCGGCGGCGCGCAGGCCGGTGATGGTGTTGATGAGGATGGGAAAGAAAACAATAAGAGCCGCCACCAACACTTTGGAGGGAATGCCGGTGCCGGCCCAAATGATGAGCCAGGGCGCGATGGCAACCGTTGGCACCGATTGCGAGGCGACGATATACGGCGCAAGCAGCCGCTCTAGCAAAATCGAGCGAGCGAGCACATAACCCAGGCTGAAAGCTACAGCCATGCCTAGGGCCAGTCCCAACGACACTTCACTCATGGTCACAGCGACATGGCGCATGAGGGTGGGCCAGCCCAGTGACAAAAAGCGCAGCCATACCTGACCGGGGCTGGGCAAGATATAAGGGGGGAGTCGGCTGAATTGGCTGATAAGGGCCCAGGCTGTTAGAAATAAAAGCACTGCCATGGGGGCAATAACTACCTGAGCGCGTTTGCGCTGCAAGGTGAGCTTGCTTTGTGCCCATGTCGCATTACCCAGCCTGGCCCAGCCATTGGTTGGCCCTGGAATTTTTTGTTCTGCTACAGCCATTTCAATGCTCCCCCAACACAAAACCCCAAAGGGTATTTCACCTTTGGGGCATATATTTGCATATTAACACATGCAACACATTGGTTGCAAATGCAGTCCCTTCTCTCATCCGGACTATACCGTCGGCCCCAGAGTTTCACCGGGTCATGTCTTGTCAGACTCGCGGGCTGTACCGCCGATCAGGAGTTGACACAAATTCCAAATTTCAGATTCAAAATTTCAAATTTGAAATTCAGTCTCACCTTGCCCCGAAGGTTGCTTTATTTTGTTGGCCGAATTATATCACGGTCTGTGCAGGTGTGTCAATGCTGCTGTGGCTCATCGGTTTGTATTACGCCGCGCTCGCGCAATTTTTGTGCCTCTGCCGCGCTGTACCCCAACTCGGCAAGCAGCCCGGCAGTGTGCTGGCCCAGCGCGGGGGCAGGGCTGGGCTTGGCTGCCAGTTGGGACGAGAGGCGGACTGGGGGGAGCAAGGCTTGGCCGGCCAGCAGGCCCAGCGCTTGTACCGGCGCAGAGGCAAGCGCTTCTTCAATAGTATGCACAGGCTCGCAGCAAGCATCTATGCCGGCTAGTCTTTCTATCCATTCCTGGCGCGTGCCGGTTCGGAACAGGGCCACCAGTTCATCATAGGTCGCTTGGCCGGGAACAGCCGGCGCGTACTGTTGCTCTACCAGCTTTTTTCGATTTATGGCTGCGCAGAATGTAGCCCAGAATTCGGGCTCTAGCGCCGCCAATGTCATATAGTTGCCGTCGCTGGTCTCGTAGACATTGTAGCAGACGACGCCGCCGGTCAAATTGCTGCTGCCTCGTTTTAGCGGTTGATCGCCCAAGCAGCAAGCTATGGCTAGAGGCATGCAGGCCAGCGTCCCGCCCAGCAGTGATGTGTCCACGTATTGCCCCTCACCTGTGCGGTGGCGCGCAACGAGCGCCAGCAAGATGCCAATCGTCGCCCACAGAGCGCCGGCCAAATCGGCTATGGGCACGCCGGGGATTGCCGGGGGACTGGCTCGAAATCCCGTCAGATCCAACAGCCCCGCCAGCCCAATATAATTCAGGTCGTGGCCGGATTTTGCGCGGTAGGGGCCATCTGTTCCATAGCCACTCAAGGAACAATAGATCAACTGTGGGTTGACCTGCGCCAATGTCTGGTATCCTAGCCCAAGCCGCTCCATCACCCCAGGCCGAAACCCTTCCAGCAGCACATCGGCAGTTCGCGCAAGCCGCAGCAAAACCTGGCGGCCCTCGTCGCACTTGAGGTTGAGCGCCAGGCTTTGCTTGCCGCGGTTGACGGCACGAAAGGCAAGACTCTCGCCATCTACCAAGGGCGGCACGCGGCGCAACCAGTCGCCACTGCCAGGCCGCTCGATCTTGATGACTTGGGCTCCAAAATCACCCAGCAGGCAAGCGCAATAGGGGCCGGGTAATAGTAGCGAAAGATCGAGCACTCGCATCCCATCAAGGGGGTTTTTGTTTGGCATAGCTTTCTCCTTATGCCAGCATTTTACTACAAGTCAACAGTGTTGCATGTGGTAAAATATTGATGCTGGCGCGGGTCGATTCGCCGTGCCGCAGAGAGGGCAAAATGAACCATAAACGGCTATTTTTATTAATCGGTCTAATAATGCTGGCTTTGTGCGCTGTTGTGTTTGGCGGGCTTGCCTGGCGGGGGGCAATCGCAGGCAGTCGCCGCGCCGAGCGTCAATCAGACCTTCATTTTTCAACAGGGACTGAGCGGCTATGCCGGCGCGCGCGATAGCTGGGTCAGTCGCCTGGATTGGGATGATCCGCCTCAACACTTGGTCAACTATGGTCAGAATGAAGACCTCATTCTCAGCCGTGATGGCGGCGAGAACCCTTTGATCCGTTTTGATCTCACTACCATCCCCACCAACAGCGCGGTGATGTCTGCAACATTATGGCTTTCGAATACCACGCCGGGGCAGTGCAGCCAACCGGGCAGCATGTACCGGCGCGTGCGGGCCTCTGCCGTTCTGCGTGATTGGGACGAGGGCAACCAGACCAATGCTGTCGTCACCGCCACAGTTGGAGCGCATGGCGCGACCGGTGATTATGCTTTCTTGTACTACAGCGGCGGAACCAATGTGCTCTGGAACGATCGAGGAATGGAAGCCGGCACAGATTATGCCAATGCGCCTGAAAGCTATGCCGATGTGGTGAACGAAGGCTGGTATGGCTGGGAGATAACCGACTTGGTGCGCGCCTGGGTGCGCGGCGAGTTGCCGAACTATGGCCTGGTGCTGCGCGACGACAGTGGTTATAACGACAACAACTGCGACTGGCGCACTTTTGTCTCTAGCCAGTCGCCCAGCGCCGCTAGCCGCCCCAAGCTCATTGTGGTTTATAACCCTGATGTGCCCTATGCCAACGCCGGCCTCGATCAGGCTGACTTGACTTGGGATGGCAGCGCAATAACGCTTGACGGCTCGGCCAGCCACGACCGTCCCGGCGGCAACGATGCAACGCTGCAATATCATTGGCGCATTATCCAGGCGGCGTATGGCTCTATTCTTACCGGCAGCTTGCCTGGCGTGTCTGACGTTATCACCTTCACGCCCGATGTGGCAGGTGAATGGGAATTTGAGTTGACGGTCACCAACGACCTGAGCGAGAGCGCCAGCGACCAGGTTCACTTGCGCTTGTTGAGCTTGCCGGCCGGCCATCCTCGCATTTACCTTACGCCAGAAAAACTGGGCGCACTGCAAGCGCGCGCCGTGCTCACCAACACCCGTTGGACACAGCTTGTAGATTACGCTGATTATAACAGCGACGAGTACAGCATGCACGCCGATGCGCTGGTAGGCGCAATCACCGGCCAGGCGGCCTATTGCAATGATGCTATTGCGACGGCGCTCACCCTCACCGACACCTTTTATTCATCGTCGGGAGGGAGCGTGGCCCTGGTGTACGATTGGTGCTACGCCCACTTGACCTCGCAGCAGCGCACGAGCTTGCTAGACTATTTTGAAGCATGGGCCAATGCATCGCATGACAACGACTCGCCCGGCTGGGGCAATTATTGGCCGCGTTTTGGCTATTCGTATGCCCTGATGGGGCTGGCTACCTATGGCGATAGCCCCCATGCCCAGGAATGGCTGGACGAGTTTCGCTATAATCGTTACCGCGATATTGACCTGCCTCTCTTGGATCGCATTGCAGCGGGCGGCGCTTGGCCTGAAGGCATGATTTATGATTGGATCGCCAACCCGCCCCGCATTCAAGCCCTGGAGGCGTGGCGCACCGCCGCCGGCGAAGACCTTTTTCAAAGCTCGGCCTGGTATCAAGAGCGACTGGGCTATATTCTCTTGCATCGCTGGCCTGGCCTGATGGAACAGTGGGGTGATCTATTCCATCCTTATGTGTCTACCGGCGATACGGAGCGCAACCGTGGCAGCATTGCCAACTACGAGCGCATCATGGCGCTCATCTTGATCGAGCGCTTTCCCAATGACGCGTTGGCTCGCCAACTGCAAGCCTACCTGGCTGCCCCGCCCACCGATAACTCGATGGGCTTTATGTATCACGCCGAGTTCTTGTGGTTCAATCCCGATCAACCTGCTCAAACGCCCACTTTGCTCACGCACTATGCCCAGGGCACAGGCGCGCTTTTTATGCGCTCTGCCTGGCCCAGCGGCGCTGCCGATACAGACGCCAGCGCCACCTATCTCACCTTCCAGTCGGGCGACCATTTTTCGTACCATCAGCACTTTGACCAAAATAGCTTTACGCTGTTCAAGCGCGGCGACCTGGCGGTTGACAGCGGCGTGTACAGCGGCGATGGGCTATCGTATCACGACCAGAACTATTATGTGCGAACCATCGCTCACAACACTCTGCTGGTCTATAATCCGCTGGAGAGTTTTCATGCGGCGCGGCCAGACGCCGTTTCGAATGACGGTGGGCAGCGCCCGGTGCACCCGGCCAGCCGCTCGCCGACGAGCATTGACTATTTTGACGAGCACGCCGTTCATTACGACACGGGTGACATGGTGCACTTAGGACAATGCGCGCTACACCTATGCTTTGGGAGACGCGACCAATGCCTACAATAACCCCTCTTATAACCAGGCGATGGACACCTCGCTTGCCGGCAATACCGCCAAGGTCAGCCGCTTTCAACGCGAGTTTGTCTATTTGCGACCCGCAGGCACATCCTCTGATGACTATGTGATGTTGTTTGATCGAGTGGGGGTGATGTCGCCGATGTACAGTTATTCCAACACCAAACTGCTCTTTCATGTGCTCTACACGCCGACCGTGAACGGCGCGCCCACGCCAATTTCCCCTGGTGAGACGCTGTATGCCAATGCCGATTTGGTCACGGCCACTTCGGGCGAGGGCAAGTTGTTTATCAAGGTGCTTGCGCCGCAGGCTCGCAACGTGCGCGTGGTGGGCGGGCGGGGCATCAAGGCGTTTTGGGTGGACGGCGAAAACTATGATTGGCATTGGGATGCGGGCGAACCCCAGCCCCGTCCCATAAATGATTTTGAGGATAAGCCGTATGGCGAATGGCGCATTGAGCTAGAGCCGGCCGATGCGGCGCTAGAGCACAATTTCCTCACGGTATTGTACCCGGCCATGAGCAGCACGCTTCAAATGCCAGCTACCACTCTGGTCAATGGCACTGGCCTCAGCGGCGCGCATATTGCCGATCCAACCCTCAATCGCCTGGTGCTTTTCTCGTCTGCTGACGACGGCGGCGCGCCGCCGGGAACGCTCGTTTACAGCTTTACCCCCACGACGCGCACGCATCACCTCATTGTTGATTTGACGCCTGGCACGCGTTACCAGCTTGACCCAGTGCTAGTGGGCAATGTGGTCACTGTCACGCTGTCTCCTCAAAGCGATGGCGTGTATCAGGCCAGCAGCCAGGGCGTGCTCGGTTTTATTTTGGATGTGAGCGGCGAGCCGATAAACAATAGAATATATTTGCCGTTGATTATCAAGACTGGGTGAGCTTTGCACCCTTAACTGCGGAGAGACGGCGGTTAAAGCCGTCTCTCTAGCAGGCTGTCGGAGAGCGGGCTGGTAGGCTCGTAGTGCGCGCCTCAGCGCGCTAAAGCGCGCACTACGAACAGCCCTCTCCGACAAGCTCCTGGCAAGCGATTAGGGCATGGGATTGAGCACGCGCCCCAAGAACAGAATGGCGCCGCTGCGGTTGTCGCGAATCAGAAACAGGAAGGGGCGATCCACCTTCATCTCAATGTCTCCGAATGGAACTGCTGCTTTGCTCAGGATGACAGCCGTCGCAGCCGCCGCTTCGGTGCCTTCCTCGTCCACGGCTACAAAGGCTTTGTGCGCTACCTCGCTGATGAACAAATCGCGCTTGCCTGTCATACCTGAAAAATCGGCGTTGTCGAATGCATCTGGCATGCCCAGTTGGATCAATACCTTGGCTAACTGAAACTCGGACTCGAAGCTAAACTTGGGCAAGGTCAACTGCACCGAGCGCGGCTCGAGGCCGTTTGTGATGCGAGCCAACAAATCGGTCGAAAGCGTTTTTTCCACTTGCTCGAACTGCCCGGCTTGCGGCAACACAATCAGCATGGCCGCGTCAGAGTCACGGTACGGCAGCTCTATAGCCTGGTAGCCCTCTCCTTCGGCATAGTTGAACCTGCCGGCCTGATGCATCATTGGCACGCTCACACTATTGCCGTCCAGCAGTGTGAATGGCCCGTCGTGAGTGTTGTTCTTTTCGAATGGCATCACCCATTTGCCCTTAAAGTAAATGGCGTTTGCCAGCACCAGGCGGGTAGAGGGGTCTAGCATCCCCGGCTTGATGAGGTCTTTGATTTTGTCCTTGGTCTGAGCGCTCACCCAGGCATTGATGGCCTGCCGGGCTGCCTCTGCGGCGGTGGCGAAATCCACCATGCGCAGGCCGGCCCCATAATTTTCGGCCAGCGTGTCAAGAAAGGCTGGCAAGAAGGTAAAATCTTTTTGCCCCCAGATCGAGTTGGCAATGTGAAGCTGAAAGGCATCTTGGCTCTGGCTGGTCAGGCTGGCATCTAGCGCGTTAAAGGCCGGGTGGAGCCGCGCCTGGGGCAATGTGTAATGCAGCGTTGCTGCCATCTGCTTTTCGGTCTCGCCGCGCGCGCCGGCATAGGTCATGGCCAACGCCGCCGAAATGCTGTAGGGCGAGTAAAACAGGTTCCCTTCTCCCTCTTGGCGCAAGGCCTGGTACAAGTCGGCGGCAAATGCGCTGTTGCCGGCGGCCAGTTCGGCCAGATCGGCCTGGCTGGCATTGGACGCCAGGCGCGGCTTGTCAGAGCGCAGCTCGGCCCCTTGAGCCGTGCCGGCGCACCCGGCCAGTAAGTTGGACAGCATCACCATTGCGATCAGCCACGATCCTAGTTTGAACAGCTTGGTTTTCATCTCTCTGCTCCTCTGTGCGGTTTTTGGTGCATAACAGACGGCAAGAGAGTGTCCCAAGTTCCTTCTACATTATTGTTTAAACACAAATAGGCCACGCTTCTCTGGCCTGACCGGCCGGGCAGGTCAGCGTGGCCTACTTTCCAATTTCCTTATCAAGAGTTTTTGAGTATGATCGGCAGATAGATATATTTGTGCGTCGGCTGGGCCGGCTCGACTGTCACAGCGTGCGTAACCACCTGCAGGCCGCAATCGTTGCTTGCCGTCATGATGACGGTGTACGCGTCGCTTGAAGCAAAGCTGTGGGTGACAAGCGCGCCGGTCTTGATGACGCCGTCAAAATCCCATGTATAGACGATTGGAGCGGCACCGGTGGCAGAGGCGGTAAAGGTCACCACCGCGCCAACCGTGGGTGTTATGGGCGTCCAGCTAAAACCGGAGCTGCTCACTGCTTCTGCAACGGTCAACGTCACGGGCACGGTGAGGCCCGGCGTGTCGGGGTCATTATTCACGATGAGCAGATTGGCGAAATAGTCGCCGGGCAGCAGACCGCTGGCATCAAAGGTAGCCTCGACCGTCTGGCAATCGCTGACGGGCAGCGTGCCGCTGATGGGAGACTCGCTCAGCCAGGGAACATCTGCAATTGGTGCCACAGTGCCCTCCAGTCGAAAAGCAATATCATGGCCGACCGAGCCAAGCACGTTCCAGTCCTGCCAGGCTGTGCCATAGCCAAAGCCTCCGCCCGGATTAATAAACTGCCCGGTGTAGCCGTTATTTGTGTCGGCCGGCTGCCGGCCATATTGTCCAAAGCTGCCATATTCCATCGTTGGGTAAAAGACCAGCCACCATGTTCCCGGCGGGAGCACACCCGGCATAGCCAGATTCAATTGCACATTTGATGGCAGCCCGCCCGGCGTGCCAGCGGTGATGACCACCTGTGGATTGTTCGGTGGCAGTGTTAGTGTCCACACCGGCGGGGATCCTCCGCCCGAGGGATCGCCGGCGGGAATGCCGGGTGTGATGACGCTGTCGGCATAGATTTGCCAGGTCAGCGCCGTGGCGTTCATGAGCGTGCTAAAACCGCTCCAGCCATCGCCGGGGACAAAGATGGATTGAATCAACCACGGCTCAGTGTTGACAAAGTCGTCGGCCAGGAAGGAGCTATAGCTGGAAAAATCGCCAAATTCCTGGTTCACCCAAGCGCTTTGGGTGATCACGCTGATCGGCTGGTCCCAGAGAACGTCGTACAACAAGCTGTCTGCTGGCGGAACGGCCATGGGTTTGACAGGCGGCGAGATGATGCTCAGGGCAGGGTTGCTGCCATGATCGGTGACCTTGATTGGCATGAAGGGCGAGCTGGCCAGCGCGAGAGCCGGCATCGTTTCATAGATTTCCCAGTGCAGCAAACAGTCGCCCCAGTTGCAGATGGTAAAGGTCATGGGTTCAGTTGCGTCGGGGCACACCTCGGCCCACAGCGCCGATGGTTCGACGGCGATATTGGGATGACCTACCACCGTGGTTGTGGCAGTAAAGGGCTGAAAGCCGCTGCCTAGCCTGACGACCCCCTCGTTCACAATGACCTCACCGCAGGCGCTCGTGACCGTTACATCGAATGTTATCTCGACCCTGGCCGGCTCGGCCAACGTGCCCTCGATGATAAAGGGCATGCCTTGTTGGGTGTTGGTGCCGGTGTCTCGGGCGGCGGCCCAGGCCGTGGTGTACTGCAAGGCGTTGCCGGTGGTTATCTGGCCCAGAATGGAGATCGGTGGGGCCCACGGGCCAGAGGTTAGCAAGCCATCTGTTGTCCAATCGAGCCAATAATCGCCTGGCAGAAGCGTGACGCCTGCGCCGGCTACGTTGTCCATAATCGGCCGCTGGGTGTTGGTTATGGCAGTGTCGGTCACCCGGTAGATATTGGACCAGGTGGTGCTGAGCAGGCGATTGGTCGTCAGATCGCCAAAGACCACTGTGCTGCTTGGGCTGTCTGGCGGGCCGTCCCAAATCTGGTAGTAAAGGCCGGTGATGGTTGATGTTGGCGGGTCGCTGTAGACGCCGGTTTGGTAGGCAAAAAAGGTTATATGGTCAATTTGCCAGCCAAGCAGGGGGGTGATTTCAAAGTCATCGGCCATGCGGTGGCCGTTGAGGAACTGATTGCCAATGCCATAAGTGTTCAAGCCGAGGGCAGTTTGCAAGACGCTGGCATCGGCCCCGTTATAGCCGCCGCCGGGGTGGGTGACCAACGGGCCATTATCCCATAGGACGGCCGCAGGGTAGGCCCACATCTGCGCCAAGCCCTGGGGCGCGGGCTGGGCGGACGCTTGCGCATCGTCAACCCGCTCGGCCACTGCCGCCGGATCATAGACGGTGAGGCGTTGGGCAGCCGGCGTGTCAGAAGCCTTGAGGGCATGATATACCCAGTAGACGGTGTTGACAGTGGGGCTGTACCAGGCCAGGCCATGAGTCCAGCTCAGGTTGCCGGCGTACTCGACGCCAGCCGGCAACGTATCGCTCATGATCATGCCGTCCACCAGTGTTGGGGTGCTGATGACGATGGTATAAGAGATGATGTCGCCAATCTCGGCAAAGGGGGGCGCTTCTTTCCATGCGTCGAGGGTGGCGCGGACCATCACGTCGTCAATGTACCAGCCGGCGTGATTGACTACCGTAGAGGCCATCATGTGGAACTCGATGGTCACCGGGCCGCCGGCATAGGGCGTCAGGTCCACCGCTTGCCGCGCCCACTCTGTCGGCGCGACAAAGCCGCCCCCGCAGTGTTGAAAGACCACGTCACCGTTGGCGTACACTTGGGCCCAGTCCCAGTCCATGAACAGATCGTACCATTCCCACCAGCTCAACTCGACCGGGGCAGTGATGCCGGTGAGGTCTACGGTAAAGGTCAAGATGCTGTCGTCGGTGGGGTTGCCGTTGACGCAGGTGCTATAGCCTGTGTTGTTGCCCAAGTTGTTGTAGCAACTATTGAGCACGGTGCCCCACATGCCAACGCCCGAATGTGCGGCGGGCGGCGGATAGTTCGCTGAATCGCACGTGCCGCCCGTCCAGGTATAGGCGCCCCATTCCCAGTCCAGGCTGCCGGCAAAGCCGCCGTTGTCCGCCTCAAAGTTCCAAAAGTGGAGCGCGGCTTTTGGAGAGAACGCGGCCTGGTCGGCGGGCGGGTTTGCAGCCATTGTTTCAACCGCGCTAGTCTGTGGTGGTGGGGGCGGGTCAACGGCTTGCTGCGCCACAGGGAGCAAGCCGAGCGGCTTGCCTGGCTTGTCTGGAACGGGGGCGCGCTCTTGCGCGGCCGGTCCAGCCAATTCGGACTTGGGTTGGGCACTGGCAGCAACAGTGAATATGCTGAGCAGCATGACTATAATCACCAGCAGGTTGAGTAAAATTTTCTTATTCATAGCAATATGCACTCCTTTTGGATAACGCCCATCATGAACGGATACGAACATGGTCAAATAAAAATAAGATGGGATATTGGCATAATCATCTCCTTTCCATTTGGGGCTATCACTGGCCGCGCCTATTTGGAATGGATGCAAAACGCACAGATAGCATATTTGTACCAATTTTATCACGGATTTGCAGGTAGCGACTTTTTTGACAAGTGAAATCTCTTGACCCCAAACACTTTTCTGTTAGCCCAAAGTAGAGTAAAATAGAATATGGCGCATTTCTTTTACAGCGAGAGGTCAAATGAAAGGTATCACTCACTTTATCTCTGGCATTGCCGCGGCCACCTTTATCCCCGGCGTGGTCGAATCTGCTGCTCAAGGCTCGTACCTGTTGGCCTTGGCGGGCGCATGCGCGCTGCTGCCCGATACGCTGGATTTCAAGTTCTGGCGCTACTTTGAGCAACCTCAATTGTCTATTGACCCAGGCGTAGAGGTTGACCCCCAGGCCATTGCACAAAAGGTGGCCGATGCCATCAACACCGTTTACGAGACAGGCAAGCCGATGCGCGTGCAACTGCACACCATCAAGCTGGGCGCTGATTTGTGGCGGCAGTATGCGCTGCGCTTTAACGTCGAGCGCAATGAGGTAAGCGTGCGGGTGGGACCGATCGTCAACACCTCACAATTGCCCTATCCCGGCTCAGAGCCAGAACCGCGCCGCCAGGCCACCGTGAGGGTCAACCCCAAACTGCACTATACCTACGATGCCGAGAGCAAGGTAGATATTTTCAGCGGTCCGTCGTTCAGCTTTGAGCGCAAGGGCGACGGCGTGGCGATACTGTTCTTACCGTGGCACCGCGAATGGACGCACAGCCTGGTGGTGGCGCTGGGTTTGGGGGTGCTGTTTGGTGTGCTGCTGGGACCGGTGGCGGGCTTGTGCGCGGCGGTGGGTTTTGCCACCCACGTGTTGGAAGATCAAATCGGCGCGATGGGTTCGAATCTCTTTTGGCCGTTCACGCACAAGCGTTATGCCGGGCTGAACCTGGTGCGCAGTGGGGATGCTGTCCCGAATTTTCTTACCGTGTGGTCAGCATGTGCGCTGATCCTGTTCAATCTCGATCGTTTTTCACTCACTCCGCGCCTGGGCTGGCTGTATTTGGTCTATGCAGTCTTGCTCCCGGCGGTTGTGTTAATTACGGTCTATACCTACAATCGCCGCAAGCGTGCGCCCATGCCGATAGAAAAAGCCCGGCAAATGGACATTGTGTCAGAAGTAGAAGAGGTTGAGGCGTAGGCGAAAATAAGCATTTGACACACGGTGCCATGTTTACTATTGTACTTTGAATGTGGCAGTTGTCGTCATGCGCTTACTATTTGCTCGTGCAAAGAAGCATCTGTTAGGCTAAATATGCGGGAGAGTTCAATCCAACGTGTATCAGTGGTGTTATTGTTTTCCCAATTTTTTGACCGTGTGGTTGGCCTGTGCAGTGGTTTTGTTCAACCTGGATCGTTTCTCCGCTGCGCCGCGTTTGGGCTGGCTGTATTTGATTTATGCGATTCTAGTTCCGGCGGTGGTGCTGATCGCTGCCTATCAATATGGCCGCCGCAAGCGCGCGCCTATACCGATAGAAAAGGCCCGACAAATGGACCTTGTATCAGACGCAGAAGAGGTTGAGGCATAGCCCCAAATCATCTGCCGGTGTATTTGTAACGAGCGCAAGACTTTCTTGCGCTTTGTTTGTCGGGTTGATGTGATAGCTCGGGAGGCAAAACCATGAGATTCCAAAAGCTGCATTGCAATTTCCAAATTGAGCGGGGTGCATTGGCAACTTTGTTGGGGGTGATGCTGGTCATTTTGACGCTGGGCGTTTTGCAGGCAAATAGCTTGCATGCTGCGCCGGCGGCCGAGCCAAGCGCTGCGCCGCTGGATGTGGTGATTAACGAGGTGGCGTGGGGCGGAACGGGCGCCGCGTCTACCGATGAGTGGATTGAGCTGTATAACAATACGGCCGCGGCTATTGATTTGACGGGCTGGACACTGGTAGCTGGTGATGGCAGCCCCACCATTGCATTGAGCGGTGTTATATCGGCGCATGGCTATTTTTTGTTGGAGCGCACAGATGATAACACGGTCAGCGACATTCCGGCAAATCAGATTTATACAGGCGATCTCAATAACGCCGGAGAAACCTTGACATTGCGCGATGGCGCAAGCAATGTTATAGACACGGCTAACGGCAATGGCGGCGGGTGGCCGGCCGGGTCGGGCAGCCCCACTTACTATAGCATGGAACGCGCCAATCCACTGACCGCCGACATTGATGCAAACTGGGCCAGTAACAAACCACTCGTCAAGCGAAATGGCCTGGATGCCAACAGCAATCCCATCAACGGCACGCCCAAGTCGCGCAACTCGGCCACCGCGCCAGATTTGCGTCTTACAAAGACAGGTCCAGCCTCTGTGCTGGCCGGGCGCGAGATGACCTATACCTTGTCGTTTGGCAATGCGGGCATCATCGGCGCGCCGGATGCGCGCATAACCGATACGCTGCCCCCAAGTGTGACTTTTGTGAGGGACACAATAGCTTTTACATTCAGCCAGCCTGTAAGCGGAACGCTAGTTTGGCTGATGGGCGCACTGCCGGAGGGGGCGCAAGGCAGCTTTGAAGTTGTGGTGTCGGTAGAAACCGGGGCCTGGGGCAATCTAACCAACTTGGCTGTTATCACATCCTCTGAGGCGGAAACGCAAACATCAAACAACATAGCCGAGTGGTCAACGCTGGTGGCGCTGCCGCTGGCGGATCTGAGCATTGCCAAAACCGGCCCGGTCAGTGTGACGGTGGGCAATGCTATTACCTATGCGATTACGTTTAGCAACGCAGGCTTGCTAAATGCTGCGGGGGTCGTCATCACCGATGTGTTGCCGGCGGCAGTATCTTTTACACAGCAATCGTCAATGTATCCGTTCACACGAACGGGCAATACGCTGGTATGGCAGGTGGGTGATGTGTTGACGACGGCCGCGCCGGTGGCGTTTGCTGTTGCAGGCCAGGTGGACGAAAATGCGTTTGGGGTATTGACCAACCAGGCCCAAATTGCTTCTGCTTCGCCCGAAGCCCAGACAGCCAATAATCAAGACAGTGTGACCACAACGCTAGTTCGGGCTATCCATCCGTTGGATGTGGTTGTCAACGAGATTGCCTGGAGCGGCACGCAGGCAGATGCCAGCCACGAATGGATTGAACTGAAAAACAATACGTCATTTATACTCAGCTTGTCTAGCTGGCATCTGACGGCGGCCGACGGCACGCCGTCCATTGCGTTGAACGGCCAGATTCCGCCCAAGGGCTATTTTTTGCTGGCGCGCACGAATTATACGAATGTGGTAGACGTTCCGGCCGATATGGTTTATAGCGGCGCGCTAGAGGACACGAGTGAGGTCTTGACCCTGACCGATGATGAAGGGCAGGTTATTGATACTGCTAACGGCAACGATGGCGCCTGGCCGGCGGGGACGACGGGCACGGGCACGCCGCCGCGCGCTTCTATGGAGCGCATTGATCCCTCGTCGCCTGATACCGACACAAACTGGACCAGCAACGATGGCATTGTGCGCAATGGGCACGATATAAGCGGCAACCCCATCAATGGCACGCCCAAGCAGGCCAATTCTGCCAGCCGGGCCGATTTGGGCCTTGTCAAGCTGGCGCCGCTGTCGGTGTTGACGGGCGATTTGCTGACATACACGTTGGTATATAGCAATAGCGGACCGCTCAATGCGGCCGGTGTCGTAGTTACAGATACGCTGCCGCCCAACGTCACATTTATTACGCAGACCTCGCCCTATGCGTTTACGCAGGTTGGGCAGGTACTCACCTGGCAAATTGGCGCGCTGCCTGTTGCCAGCGGCACCCAAAGCTTGAGCTTGGCGGTCCAAGCCGACGCAGGTTTTACGGGCTGGCTCGCCAACACGGCCAGCATTACATCTGCCACGCCCGATTATGCGCTTGCCAACAATGTCTTTACCGCCACCACCCAGGTTGTGCCGCCCTCGGCTGATTTGAGCATCGCCAAGTCTGCGCCCGCGTCTATTGTGGCCGGGAATGAGATCACATACACCCTCGTGCTGAGCAATGTGGGTCAGGCGACGGCTACCGGCGCGCGCGTCACCGATACGCTGCCAATTAGTGTGACCTTTATGCGTCACACAGCGCCGTACTCGCTAACTCTAGATGGTCGCGCGTTAGTTTGGCAGGTGGGCAATGTGCTCACAAGCGGCGCGCCGCTCAGTTGGACGGTGACGGGATTGGTAGAATTGGCTTTTGTGGGAATCAGTGTGAATGAAGTCAAGGCCAGCACGACCACGCAAGAGCCGGTCACGGCCAACAACACGGCCCAGGCAACTACGTTCGTCTTGTCGCCCCAGCCGGCGGTGTTGATTAA
This sequence comes from Thermoflexales bacterium, assembly GCA_041740315.1. Lineage (GTDB taxonomy): Bacteria > Chloroflexota > Anaerolineae > Fen-1058 > Fen-1058 > JBGSMF01. The sequence goes on along the minus strand of JBGSMF010000315.1, from coordinate 8,243 downwards.
CGGCGTGATGTATGATGGCTATCAACTTGATGATGTGGATGAATCGCTTCAGATCATCAATGTAGGCCAGACACCAGCCACTTTGCAAGACTGGCGCTTGGCAAGGGGCGCATCCTCCGGCGTGAGTTTCCCGGCTTTTACGCTAGATGTTAACCAGCGCGCGTGGGCAACCAAGAATGCTGTCGCGTTTCGTAGCTCGTTTGGCTTCACGCCCACTTTTGCCGTGGCCGGCCTGCTGCCCGGCGTGTTGCAGTTGGGCGGCTCGTGGCCTGCTCTCAGCAACAGCGGCGGCGATGTGCAGTTGAAGGATGACCAGGGCGATGCGCAAGATGTGCTGCTCTATGCCGCCGGCACACTGCCCGCCACGGGCTGGTACGGGCCAGGGGTGCAGCCTTATTCAATTGGCAGGGAAACAGGCCAGATCATTAGCCGTATCCCTGATGAACATACCGGCCTGCCCATTGCCGATACAGATACAGCGGCGGATTGGATTCAGTATAGCGGCAACTATACCTTTGGCCGGCGCGTGTTGTACCCCGGTTGGGATATGGACGTGTTTTTCTGGCCGTTTAGCTCTACCCTGCCAGCAACAATCACGCTGGGCATTGCGCCCGATGCCGCTTACGATGTGGTGCGTAACGCCATACAATCGGCGCAGACCAGCATTGAGATTGAGGCTTACGAGTTGACGCATTATGACCTTGTTGATCAGCTTGTTCAAAAAGCGGGTGGGGGGGTCAAGGTGGTCGTTCTGCTCGAAGGTGAGCCGGTGGGTGGAATGGCCGATCAGGAACTATGGGCGTGCAAACAAATTCAAGCCGCCGGCGGCCAGTGCTGGTTTATGCACAATTACCATCCGACCGGCTATTACATCTTTGACCGCTACGACCTGATTCACTCCAAGTTGGTCATCATAGATCGCCAGCGTCTGGTCATCTCTACGCAAAACCCCAGCGGCGGCGGCTTGCCCAGCGACGACAAGACCGATGGCACCTATGGCTCACGCGGCTATGTGCTGTACATCGAATCACCCGAACTGGCTGCCCGCGCCGGGCAGCTCTTTGACTATGACGGCGACCCCACTCAAACCGATATTACCCGCTGGTCGTCTGCCAACCCATATGGTTTTGGCAATCCTCCCAGTGGCTATATTCCCATTACCACCAGTGGGGGGGTCACTTCGCCGGTTTATTTCCCCATCCCTCAAGTCTTGACCGATGCGACCCATTTTGAATTATTCACTTCGCCCGAAGCATCGCTGCGCCAGTCAGATGCGCTGTTGGGCCTGCTGGCGCGCGCGGGCGCGGGCGATGAGGTGTATGTTGAGCAGATGTATGAGCATCCAGATTGGGGTGACGAGGATACTGCGCCCAATCTGCGCCTGAAGGCCTATCTTGATGCGGCGCGGCGCGGAGCCAGGGTGCGTATTTTGCTCAACAGCGGCACGTTTGGCCTTGACTATATTGACCTGGCCCAAAACTTGACCACCACCACCTATCTCAACGATTTGGCGCGGAGTGAAGGGATTGACTTGCAAGCTCGTATGGGCGACCCTACCGAGTATGGCATCCACAGCAAACTCGTGTTGGTCAAGCTCAATAGCGATGGTTTGGCCTATTCGCATGTGGGCAGCATTAACGGCAGCGAGACTTCCAACAAAACTAACCGCGAGATTGCGGTGCAGGTAGAATCTGCTGACCTGTATGAGGCATTGTGGCGCGTCTTTTGGCTGGATTGGAACCTATCTGCCCCAATCTATTTGCCGCTGGTGATGAAAAACTATGCGCCGCCCGCGCCGCCGGTAGATTACGTCGTCATTAGCGAAGTGTATTATGCGGCGAGCGACAAGACCCAAGAGTGGGCAGAGATATACAACCCCACCAGCCAGACGGTAGATTTGTCTAATTACAAGATTGGCGATGCGGTCACGGCGGACGATTTCGAAAGCATGTACCAATTCCCGGCGGGCACTGTAATCCAAGCAGGTGGGGTGATGGTGATTGCCTACGATGGCTCCCAGGTGCCGGAAGCAGATTTTGAGATGTTTAACAACAGCGCCGTGCCCGATATGATCAAGACTGGCTGGGGCACAGGCGATTGGGAATTGCGCAACGCTGGCGACCAGGTGGTATTGCTTGGCCCAGATAACGCGGCGGTGGATGCAGTGGTGTATGGCGACGCGACCTTCCCAGGCGTGATGCCACACCCAGGCGTGTCCATATTCACCCATTCGCTAGAACGCCGCCCGGCCATGTACGATACAGATGATTGCAGCCTAGATTTCCGCGCCTTGCCCGCGCCAAGCCCAGGCCAGGTGGATAATTCTCCTGTGCCTGTGTTGTCAATCAAGAGTCCAAAATACAAGCACCTACAATGGAGATAGGCCAATGTTCGATAGTGAGCATCACTGGTTTTATGGCGCCAAGCGCGCCTCGGCCTATGCCACCGCCGAGCGCCTTCAGCAAGAACTGTGGTGGTACAAGCTGAGCGAAACGCATGTCTCGTGCGTGCGCGCCGAGCTGCCCTACCTGTTCCAGGGCTATTGGCAGGGTCACTTGTTTGAGGTTGAGTTCGAGCCGCGCAAATCGCTGGTGTGCCGTTCGGATGCAGAATTGCCCCCGGTGATTGTGGCGCTCACCCAGTCGCTGCGCCGTGGCCCCTCGTTCCGTTACCAGGATCAACAAGATTGCAATGTTTTTGAGTGGTGGGGAGAAGGCAAAGAGGCGCGCTGGCAGGCCATGCAAGGGCAGCCGGTTTTCAAACAACTCGAACGCCTGGGCAGCAAACGCTAAGCCCGTTTTTCGCAGTTCGCGCATCCCTATGCGCGAACGTTTCCGACAGTCGGCTTGCATAGGGATGCAAGCCTACGGGTGCGAAATTTAGGCTAAGAGTTCCGGTTTGCCAAGTTTTCTTCAACTTCCTAGCGGCCTGTCTGTCCCCACCCAAGGCAGGGGATTGCGTTAAAATGGCTTTGGCGCGCTATGCTTGACGCTCGTTCTGACTGGGGTATAATCGCTTTATGCTGCATTATCCCCAGCCCAGCATGCAATGCGGGTTTGCTCCACTTTCTTGCATAGGAGGATTCTGTGTTTGCAGACATTAAACAGGCTCAGGCCTATATCCAAGAACGCCAGTTCAAAATGGTAGACCTCAAGTTCAGCGACCTGGCCGGGCGTTTGCATCATGTCACTGTGCCCGCCGGCCAGTTCAACGAACAGTTGATGCGCGATGGGGTGGGCTTTGACGCTTCTTCGGTGGGACTCAAGCCGGTCAAGGCCGGCGATATGATCTTGCTGCCCGATCTATCTACGGCTTTCCAAGACCCTTTTTGGCAAGTGCCCACCCTCAGCTTTATTTGCTCGGCTTTTGAGGCCGATACCAAGCTGGCCTTTTCTCGCGATCCACGCAACATGACCATCCGCGCTGGTCAGTACATGAAAGAACTGGGCATTGCCGATGAAAGCCGGTGGGGGCCAGAATATGAATTTTACGTCTTTAACAGCGTGGCCTTTGAAAACAAAGTCAATGCGGCCTCTTACCAAGTAGAGAGCGAAGAAGCCGATTGGCAAAGCGCGCGCGGTGGTCATGGTCACCTGATTCCGCGCCACGGCGGCTATCACGCCATCCCGCCCAAAGACCAACTGTACAACCTGCGCAGCGAGATGTCCATAGTGCTGGAAGAGATTGGCATCGAAGTCAAGTATCACCACCACGAAGTGGGCGGCCCCGGCCAATGCGAGATCGAAACGCCCATGATGCCCCTGATGCGCGCCGCCGATGGAACCCAAATCATCAAGTATGTTACCAAGATGGTGGCGCACCGGCGCGGCCAGACGGCGACCTTTATGCCCAAGCCGTTGTATGGCGAAGCCGGCAGCGGCATGCATTTTCACCAGCATCTTTTCAAAGACGGCCAAAACGTGTTTTATGATGCGGCCGGCTATGGCAAGCTTAGCCAGGCAGCCTTGTGGTACATTGGCGGCTTGTTGCAGCACGGCGCGGCGTTGCTGGCGTTCACCAATCCCTCTACCAATTCGTACCGCCGCCTGGTGCCCGGCTTTGAAGCGCCGGTCAATGCCTTTTTCAGCCTGGGCAATCGCAGCGCGGCAATCCGCGTGCCCAAATATGCCGACCAGCCCGACACGGCCCGCTTTGAATTTCGCCCGCCCGATGCCACCTGCAACATCTACCTGGCCCTGGCCGTGCAATTGATGGCCGGGCTTGACGGCATTGTGAACAAGCTAGACCCGCGTGAGCTGGGCTTTGGGCCGATAGATCAAAACATCTTTACGTGGACCGAAGATCAGCGCAAATCTATCAAGCCGCTGCCGTCGTCGTTGCGCGAGGCGCTAGAGGCCCTGCAGCGCGACCACGAATTCTTGCTGCAAGGCGGCGTGTTCGACGAGGGGCAAATCGCCGAGTGGATCAAGTTCAAGAGTGAAGAATACTATGGCGTGCGCAACCGCCCCCACCCATACGAAATGGCGCTGTATTTTGATGTATAAGCATAAATTTCAAATTCAATACACCAAATCGCAATCTGGAATCTCTAATCTGAAATTTTAAATCGGAGTCAAAGACAATGTCCAAAGCAAAACTCGCCAAAAAAGCCAAAGCTGAACGAAAAACCATCATTCCAGGCATTCCTGATGTGTGGCTATATGTTGTCATCGGCGTTATCTTGATGGCCGCTGTGTTGGCCCTGGCTACGATACAGCCCAAAGCCCCGGCTGCCACGGCCACGCCGCTTGTCACTCTGGCTGCGCAGCTGCCCACGGTCACACTTGAATCGTCAGCCGCGCAGCCTACCGCAATAACTGTGCCAACTGCGACTGCCCAACCGACCCCTGTGCCTGTTCCAACCACAGCCGAGCAGACTCGACGGCCATTGGCCAATGTTCCGGCTGTCCAGCGCAATGATTATTTCAAAAATCTGCCAGCGATGAGTATTGACACCAACAAAAAATATCAGGCCACTATCGTGACCGACAGAGGCAATATTGTTGTTGACCTGAACGCCGCCAAAGCGCCCGTTACGGTGAATAATTTTGTCTCCCTGGCGCGGCAGGGCTTTTACGATGGGCTGACCTTTCATCGCGTCGAGCCTGGCTTTGTCATCCAGGGTGGCGACCCAGCCGCCACCGGCAGCGGCGGGCCGGGCTACACTGTGCTGGCCGAAATCGGGTTACCCCACACCGATGGCGCAATTGCAATGGCGCGTCGCCCCGACAACGTGAACTCTACTCGCGCCTCGTCAGGCAGCCAGTTTTATATTACGCTCGGCGCACAAGCCGGGTTAGATAATCAGTACACGGTGTTTGGACAGGTTATCAGCGGGCTGGATGTGACCCGCCAAATTCAAATCGGCGACGTGATTCGCCGGGTTGACATTACTGAGCAATAAGTGTTATCCGCAAACCCAGGCGCTGCTCGCCAGGGTTCGCGTAAATTCGTGAATGTAAAGGAGAAAAATCATGGCTAAACAATATTCTGCGCCGCCTGCAATGGTCATTGACCCCAAGAAAAAATACCAAGCTACTATTGTGATGGACAGGGGCAGCATCGTCATCGAGCTGTTTGCCGACAAGGCCCCCAAGACGGTGAATAACTTTGTCTTTTTGGCGCGCGAAGGCTTTTACGATGGCGTTACCTTCCATCGTGTCATTGCTGATTTTATGGCGCAGGGCGGCGACCCTACCGGAACGGGCACCGGCGGCCCCGGCTATAAATTTGGCGATGAATTTCACCCCAGCCTAAAACACACTGGCGAAGGCATCCTTTCGATGGCAAACGCCGGGCCAAACACCAACGGCTCGCAATTTTTCATCACCTTTGTGGCAACTCCTTGGCTAGATGGCAAGCACAGTGTTTTTGGCCGCGTGGTCAAGGGCATGGAAGTGCTCAAGGCCATCGCCCCGCGCGATCCGCAAAGGACAACCACGCCAGGCGACGCGATCAAAAAGATAGAAATTGCCGAGTCGTAAGGGCGATTCGTTGTAGGGGCGATACGTTGTAGGGGCGATACGTTGTAAGGGCGATTCGTGAATCGCCCCAGGTAAAAGGAGGTCAAATGTCACGCACCATCCGCGCTCCGCGCGGCACACAACTTGCTTGCAAAGGTTGGCTGCAAGAAGCTGCCATGCGCATGCTCATGAACAATCTTGATCCTGACGTGGCCGAAAACCCCGACGAGTTGGTAGTCTATGGCGGGCGGGGTAGGGCGGCGCGCAATTGGGAATGTTTTGACGCCATCATCGAATCGCTCAAGCAACTAGAAGATGATGAAACGCTGCTGGTGCAATCGGGCAAGCCTGTGGCTGTATTCAAGACGCACCCAGATGCCCCCCGTGTGTTGATTGCCAACTCTAATATCGTGCCGCACTGGGCCACCCAAGAGAATTTTGATAAATGGGAAAAACAAGGCCTGATCATGTATGGCCAGATGACCGCCGGGAGTTGGATTTACATCGGGACGCAGGGCATCCTTCAAGGCACCTTTGAGACGTTGGCTGCCCTGGCCGAGCAATGCGGCTGGGGCTCGCTGCGGGCCAAATTCACGCTCACCGCTGGATTGGGAGGCATGGGCGGCGCGCAACCATTGGCGATCACGATGAATGACGGCGTGGGGTTGTGCGTTGAGATTGACCCGCATCGCGCCCAGCGCCGCCTGGATACCGGCTATGTGGATGTGATTGTGGATACGCTGGAAGAAGCCATGACGTTGGTAAATGAATGCACGGCCAAGGGCGAACCCAAGTCTATCGCGCTCATTGCCAACGCTGCCGACGTATTCCCAGAACTGGTGCTGCGTGGTGTGGTGCCCGATGTGGTTACTGACCAAACCCCCGCCCACGATCCGTTGATGTACGTGCCCAACGGCATGTCATTGGCAGAGGCGAACGAACTGCGCAAGCGCGACCCCCAAGAGTATGATCGCCGTTCTTACAAGGCCATGGCGGCCCACTGCCAGGCCATGCTCGATTTCAAAAAGCGCGGCAGTGTGGTGTTTGACTATGGCAACAACTTGCGCCAGCGCGCTTTTGACGCAGGCGTGAAAAACGCTTTTGATTATCCCGGTTTTGTGCCGGCCTATATCCGCCCGCTGTTTTGCCAGGGCAAGGGACCGTTCCGTTGGGTGGCGCTCAGCGGCGATGAGAAGGACTTGTTCCGCACCGATAAAGCGATCCTTGAATTGTTCCCAGAAGACAAAAAACTCGAACGCTGGATTCGCCTGGCGCAAAAGCGCATCCGCTTTCAGGGTTTGCCCGCGCGTATTTGCTGGCTGGGCTATGGCGAGCGCGACAAGGCCGGTCTTGCCTTCAATGAACTGGTAGCCAAAGGCGAGGTTTCGGCTCCCATCGTCATCGGGCGCGATCACCTGGATAGCGGCAGCGTGGCTTCGCCGCGCCGCGAGACCGAGGGCATGCGCGACGGCTCCGATGCCATCAGCGATTGGCCCATTCTCAACGCATTAATCAATGCTGTGGGCGGCGCCACCTGGGTCAGCTTTCATCACGGCGGCGGGGTGGGCATTGGCTACAGTCAGCATGCCGGGCAGGTGATTGTGGCCGACGGCACGCCCCAGGCCGCCGCGCGCCTGAGGCGTGTGCTCACCACCGATCCCGGCACAGGCGTGGCCCGCCACGTAGACGCGGGCTACCCAGAAGCGATTGAATTTGCCAAAGAGCACGGGGTCAAGATTCCCATGCTCAAATAGTTGCCAATCGCCAAATCTCTCTTTCTAGCGGCTGGTGGCAGTTGGCGCTGCGAGAAAAATTATGGAAACACGCATAGGCCGTTTATGTGATCGCATTATCGAGGCTGGCTGGCTGTTGGCTGTTGTTCTGGCGCCTGTCTATTTCAATGTGCGCGCCAGCCGTGTCTTTGAGCCAGACAAGAGCGCCATGCTCACTGCGCTGGCGCTTGTGATGGTTGCAGCCTGGCTGATCAGCGCCATCGAGCGGATCATCTATTGGATCGGCGGGCGATTGGGTTGGACCGAGCAGGCCAGCCCAAGCCCGCTGCGCCGCGCCTGGCCTTTTTACGCGCTTGGCGCGCTGGCAGTGTTGTATGCCCTGGTCAACCTTGCCTCGGCGCTCGTGTCAATCAATGCTCACATGAGCCTGATGGGTTCTTATCAACGCGGCCACGGTGTTGTGTTTATTTTTAGCCTGGTTGCAATAGCCTTGCTCATCGCCGCGCGTCTGCGCACGCGCGATCAGTTGGGGCGGCTGCTGGCGGCG